>NZ_JDWI01000031.1:0-80904 GCF_012932765.1 Rhizobium sp. 57MFTsu3.2 | reverse complement strand
TAGTCGAGAACGGTGTAGCCGAGCATCTGCGAGGCCGTCGGATAGGTGCCGGCCGCAACCATCGCCTTCAGCGCCGTCATCGCCGCATCACCGCCACCGCCGGCAACCGGCACGTCCTTCCAGGCAAACCCCTCCTTCGACAGATCCTCCTTCAACACGTTCAAGGCCGCAGCCTCGCCGCCGGACGTCCACCAGTGCAGCATCTGCACTTCCTTCACATCCGCAGCCTTGGCAGCACCCAAGCCCGCAACACTCATCGTCACCAACGCTGTCGTCAGCAAAAACTTGCGCATCGTTTCCTCCCGGTTTGCAAGTTCATAAAAGCGGAAAATCCGCGGTCAAAAAGCCCCTGCGCTCCCCGCGCGAAAGACTCTACTTATACGGCGCGAACGCCGCATGGGTTAATTTAAAACGTTATAAACATAAGCAAGTCAAGTGTAGCGACGCTCCTTTCTTTGTCGGAGGCAGTATCATTTACTGCCTGTTTTTACTTGTCTTTCAGACGCAGCCCTATTGCTTGGAAAACGGAAGCCGATTATTTAAAACGTTTCCATAATAGCATTGCTTTCGGCGCCGATATCGCGCTAGTGTCCGGCCAATCGACGCTTTGGAGGAAAGTCGAGCGTGTCTCGCATTACAATGCCGCCCACGACCGGAGTGACCCGCAGGAGCGGCAAGCCGACGTTGCGCACCATCGCGGACATCGCGGGCCTTGCTGTGACGACGATATCGCGAGCCCTTTCGGACGACCCGGTCATCAACCACGAGACCCGCAAGCGCGTCCGGGAGATCGCGCTGCAGGTCGGTTACTCCCCAGATCGAGCGGCCCAGCGCCTGAAGACCGGCCGCACGAACGTCATCGCCATCCTTCTTGAATCGCATGAGGAGATCCTCGGCTACGGCACCTCGATCATGTCCGGCATCGCCGCTGCTTTGCAGGGCACCACCTACCATCTGATCGTCATGCCCAACCTGCCGCACACGACCAATATCGAGGCAGTCAACTACATCATGCGCAATCACATGGCCGACGGCCTGGTGATGTCGCGCACCGAACCGTTCGACCCGCGCGTGCGGCTGCTAATGGAGCACAATTTTCCGTTCGTCACCCATGGCCGCACCGAACTTTCCACGCCGCATCCTTATGTCGACTACGACAATTTCGCGTTCGCCTATGAGGCAACCAAGCGGCTGATCGCCAAAGGGCGTCGTAAGCCCGCTTTGATCGGCGGTCCGATGCAGTTCAGCTTCGGCAGCCATATCCTGCACGGCTTCATGACCGCGGTGCGCGAAGCCGGCTGTGCCTACGAGATTATCTCCGAGATCGACCTCGATCATCCGGCGGGCGCGATTCGCGACCGTATCGCCCGACGGCATCGCGAAGCCGATCCACCCGACGCCTTCATGTGCGGCGGCGAAGTGTGCGCGCTTGCCACGATCACCGGCATGAGCGATTGCGGCCTCACCCTTGGCGTCGAATACGACATCGTCGCCAAGCAGACCTCGCAGTTACTTTCCGCCATCCAGCCGAAGGTGGAAACGATTTATGAGGACCTTACGGCCACCGGCGAACATATCGGCCGCATCCTGAGGAAACGGATCAGCGGCGAGACGGATATGGACCAGTTGCAGATGCTGCTAACGCCGCAGCCGCCTTTCTCCGGCGGTACCGGAAAATAGATGACATCTGCTACTCGATCTCAACTGGCTACGCGGTAGACCTTAGCCTCGTGACTTCGGCGGTTACTGCAAGCGGACACCCTATTGAAGCTCGGATTTCTGCTCGAAATCGACAATGACACCGTGTCGCAATGCCTCTTCTTGAGCTGCACGAAGAGCCTGCTGGATGAAATAGACGACGAGGTCATAGTCCGGGCTCTCCTGCGAGGCGATTTCCCACGCGATGTTCAGAGTGAATATCAGTTGTGGGGCGATCGTATCGGTCACGGCGGCGTATCCCGGAAGCACGGAGATACTAGGGTGCGCCCGCACCCAGGGCAACATCAACGGTTGAGCGTGCCGTAGGAGAATGTCACCAGCGACCTAGTGGGATTTACTATGGCCTTCACAAGGACGCCCAACGATTCAAGAGACGCGCACGTGCTGGGCGGCTTGAGAAAGAGTGGCGACCCCTGCAGGAATCGAACCTGCGACAACCTGCTTAGAAGGCAGGTGCTCTATCCAGCTGAGCTAAGGGGCCGCATGACCGAATTCGCACCCGGTCAAATCTGCGGATGAACGCGGATCAATGCGTCCAGGGTTGCGTCCGCGTATAGCGGAAATTGTCAGGATAAGCCACGATCTGGCGCTGCGGATCCTTCGGGGCAATAACCCGGTACTCGATGCCGTTACGCTTCGCGTAAGCCTCAGCGAGTTCCTGCGTTTCGAAGGTCAGCTTCAGCTGCTGGCGCATATCCGAGGAAGACGTATAGCCCATGATCGGATCGATGGTGCGCGGCGTCTCCTGATCAAACTCAAGAACCCAAATATGTGTCTTTGCCTTGCCGGACTGCATCGCGGTCTTGGCTGGACGGTAGATCTTGGCAGACATTGCTGCAGGGCCTCCGATTTAGCGGCTTTCGCACTTGAAACTTCATTCTGCCCCACAAGGCAGCTACTCTTGACGCAAACCATCGCACGAAGAGATGAATTTTGCTTAGCGGCGAATCCCTTTCTTTTCAAGAAAAAAGCCGAACCAGTCGCAGCGCTGTTCAACCGTTTCCAACAGGCGCCTTCCTCCCGCGATCATCGATTGTCATGCTCATATCGATCGCTTCACACCGCAAGCTTGAGGAAAAGAATGCTCACACCAAGGTTGGGGATAGGCGATTTAGATATTGCGGGCGCGGGGCGAACCGTGTATTGGCCTCCCTCGTCGGCACGGAGTGTAGCGCAGTCTGGTAGCGCATCTGGTTTGGGACCAGAGGGTCGGGAGTTCGAATCTCTCCACTCCGACCACTACCCTTCCCCTCCACATCAAGACTTGTCGGACTTTCGCAGGACATCCTCCGATCGACGCTTCCGAAAACTTCGATGCCGTACTGGGGCCTCCGCGTTGTCCCAGGAATCATAAGTCTAAGATTTCCAGTTCTGAATGGCCGGTTCGGCGAGGCACTTCACCTAGTCCTGATCGGCATTGTCAGAATTTGAGCGATCCGGATCAGCGCCACGGAGAGCCTGCACGCTGGCTGCGGCAATAAGACCCGTAAGGACAATCCCGCATAAGCCGATCACCAGAGCCAGCACCCGCGCGATTGTCTGCTTTGGTACGAGGTCGCCGTAGCCGATCGTCAATCCCGTAACAAAGGTGAAGTACAGGGTGTCGCCGAGCTGCCATCCTTCGATCCATCCGACAAGTGCGCCTGACCCGACGATGACAACAAGAACACCGGAGAAGATCGGCCACAATATTCGAAGTTGCTGGAAGAGAGAGGCGAAGAACCGCCTTCTCATCCTCCTCGATTTAAACTTGCTCTCTGTGCCTCGCGTCATCGGCGCCGCTTTCCTTGCGCTTCCAAGGTGCCTGATTGAGTTTGCTTTGGCGTCGCTGCAGAGCTATCGCGCGGCGCGCCTAGAAGTAGCCTTTCGATCACGTCGGTCCAGCTGGAGGCAAGACAAACAAGGTGAAGGCGAAGATCGCGTAGAGGGCAAGTGCCATCACTCCTGCGTACCAGGCGCCTCGACCACCGTTCGACAGAAGCGTAGCGGCCACGGTGGCGACGATCATCATTGTAACTGCCCCGGGCCAGAACTGCAGCGTCATTGGTTCCGGTCCGATGACGTAGCTGACAATGACCAGCAGCGGGGCAACGAAAAGCGCGATCTGGGCGGCGCTGCCGAGCGCGATCCCAACGCTGAGATCAAGGCGATCCGCACGAGCTGCCGAAAACGCGGTGGTCATCTCCGCGGCCGCACCAACAAGGGCGACCACGATGAAGCCGACGAACGCCGGTGTCATTCCCAGATGTTCAGCCGCAACCTGAACCGACCCGACGAAAATTTCACTGACCAATGCGACCAGCACGGTTACGCCGACGAGAATGGCGATGCTGAGGCCAAGCGGCCAGGTAGCCTGCTCTTCGTCCGCGTGACCGGCACTGGCGAAAAGCTCCTTATGTGTTCGCAAGGAGAACAACATGCCCAAGGCGTAGACGGCGATGAGGATGACCGACAACCCGAGGCTCACGTTCTGAGAGATGGCGAGCGGTGGCGGCTGATCGACTTCACTGATGATCGACGGCACCAGAACGGCAATGGTTGCCAGGAAAAGCAGGCAGGCCTGGAAGCGAGCATTGACGCGATTGAACTCCTGCAGGTGATGCTTCAACCCGCCGAGTAGAAATGCGCCGCCCAGCATGAACAGGGTGTTTGTAACGATTGCGCCGGCCAGCGATGCCTTGACCAGCAGATATTGTCCCGTCCGCAGGGCCGAAAGCGATATCACCAGCTCGGTCAGATTTCCGAGCGTAGCATTTAGCAGGCCGCCGACCGCGTCGCCCGTTCTCGCCGCAACCGCCTCGGTTGCACGGCTAAGGAGCGTCGCCAGAGGAATGATTGCAAGGACCGATATGAAAAAGAGCAGCGTATGACTGTCCGGAACCAGGTGCTCCAGGACGATGACGATCGGCACCAGCACGATCAGCCAGAGAACGGGCGTGTGTCGCAGTTCTTGAAGAACACTTCTTCCGATGCCAGCAGATGGAGAAGATCGTCCGTCGGAGCTGCTCATGTCGTTTCTCCCATCATAAGATAGTCTCGTTTGCAGGCGATGCATTCTCGGTAGGAGTACTCATCCGAGAGGATCGCGATCGGCAGCCGAATCGAGCGTCTGCAAAGACCGCCAGCAAAGCAGGCGTTTCCCAACAGCGTTAGTCTCGGGGCGTTCATCCGAGCCTCCACACTCCCAGGGGGCGGCCCATCAACTGCTGGCGCGCGGCATCGTTTCGACGCCGCGGCCTCTTTCCGATCAGGACTTAATCTTGAAGACACCGAGGTTGATAAGTTGAACACGTCTGTTGTTCGACCCTTTCACGTCAGTGCCTTCGATCGGTAAGTGTTCCCCGACACCGACCGCGTAAAGGCGCGCCGGATCGACGGCAAACGTCGTCGATAGTGCTTCTTTGATTGCAGCAGCACGCTGTTCGCTGAGATCGAGGTTATGTTTTTCGTCCCCGGTCGCGCTGGCATGACCGACCACGAGGAACTTGTAGTCCCACAGGTTCGGATGATGCAACGCGTCGGCGATCAGCCCGAGGGTGCGATAGGAATTCGGCTGGATGGCGACAGAGTCGTTCTCGAAATCGATCTCGACCACCATCTGCGGCAGTTTCCCTATCCGCTTCCAGTTCGGAAGCGCAGACATCGGCTGGTTACCGCCGTTGATAGCCTCCTGTCGCAATATCTCGAGGTCGATCGCAGGAGCCGCCGCCCTGAGTTTACCGAGTCCCTTGACGATGCGCTCCTGGGAGACCTCCTGCGCCGACGCAAAGCCGGAAAACAATACGCCCGTGGCCAGAACGAGAATGGCTTTGGAAATAAGACGTTTCATCGGTTTACCTCCAACCCGCATCGGTGATGACCTGATTGCATTCCTTGCTGACGCGCTTTTCCTTTTTCACCAGACAAGCCAGCACGAAGCCGTCACCCTTGATGCCTGAGCAACTTTTGGACATGTCCCGCTGGCAGACCCGCTCGTAGGCGGTCTGCGCGTGTTCTCGCTGGGTTATCGATTGGAACACTGATGTCAGCGAGCCTTTGCAAGTGGGCGACACTTTTGCCGCGTTCTGCTGCAGGCAGTCGGCGATCCGTCCGCTGCCGAGGTTCAGTCCCTTGCACAGTTTCTGGATGTCCGTGCCGCAGTCGGCGGCGAGCTTCGTGACCGCATCCGCATAGCTCAGCGTCTGCGCCGGCGCATTCCCGGCAAATGTCAGCGTCGCCAACGTGAGCGCCGCCGTAAGAATTCCGCGTTTGAACATGTCGCCCTCTCCCTGCCTCGACGATCTAGGCGGTGAATGTTCTCACGAAGCGCTATGATTGGGGACGTATATTACGGTAGCGCACACCGCAGAGCACTCACTTCGGCGGCGCGGCAGTACCTGCTTCGTGCGCCCGGATCGCCTGCGCGGCAGCCACCGCGCCACCCTCCTTGTCGTCACCTCCGACCTGCACCGTCGGTTGGGCGAACGTGATCCCGTTTGCCAGGAACAACTCGCGAATCTTGGCGTAGGCCTTGCGGCGTATGTAGGTCTGCATGCCGGGAACCGTGGTCATGGCGAAGCTCAATACGATTCCGTAGTCGGCGAACTCCTCGACACCCTTCATCTTCAAGGGCTCGATAAAGAGCGGCCCGAGTTCCGGGTCATCCTTCAGCTCCGCTCCGACCTTTTTGGTCAGCTTGCGTGCCTTGTCGATATCGGTGTTGAAGCCGACCGTGATCCTGAACTTGTCGATCACCCAGTCGCGGCTCATGTTCTGGACGGCTCCGAGTTCGCCGAATGGCACGGTGAAGACCGGACCGCGATGATGACGAAGGCGTACCGATCGCAGGCTGAAGCCCTCCACGGTTCCTTTGTAATCCTTGGCCTGGATGTATTCCCCAACCCGGAAGGCATCATCCAGCATGTAGAACACACCGCTGATGACGTCCTTGACGAGGGTCTGCGAACCGAAACCGATGGCAACGCCGAAGATGCCGGCTCCCGCGATCAATGGCCCGATCTGTACGCCCATCTGGGCCAGCACGACCAACGCCGCCATGACCGCGACAACAACAGCCAATGCATTGCGAAAGATCGGAAGAAGCGTGCGGAACCGTGCCCGTTTGGCGGCATCAGCGGGCGCAAGGGATGTTGCGTCGGTCGCCACCCGCAACGTTCTATCGATCCAGCCTCTGGCCAGTTGCCAAAGAAAATCAGCAACCACGAGGATCAAAACACTCTTCAGGCCCCCGTAGAAAAGGGCAGCGACAACAGGATCGCGCTGACCCAATGTGTCCGGATTGAGACGCCAAACAAGTGCCAGCCACCCGACGGCGAGGAAGATCACCGCCGCGCGTGCGCCACGGACGATCAAGACACCACGAAGGCTACCGGGATCGCTTACGAAAGACCCTGCCACGCGGCCAACGGCGTTGAGCATCGCCGGTAGTACGAGGACATAGACGCCGATCCAGAAAAGGCCTCTCATGTCGAGGCACCAGATGATCCACAGCGCGACGAGGAAGGCAACCACAGCCGCTTTCCACGGCCGAGATCGCTGCGACGTAGCCCACACCATCTCGATCGCGACAAATAGCCCAACGACCGACAAGCAGTAGCTGATTGCATCCCTAACCAGCGGCGGAACGCCCAAAGGTTCTCCGATTGCCGCCGTGGCAACGGCAAAGCAGACAAGCCCGAATAGGATCATCAACCGTGTGCGCAAGAACGGCGTGATACCGGCGGCGGACAAAAATGCGACCGCCAGCCGAAACGCGACGAATGCCGTGAGATAGGCAAGCAAGGTGATACGGGCGAGAGGCGGCCATTCCACGGCAAAGAACAAGATCGCCATTGCCCCCGCGAAGATTCCGACTGGGGCCAGTCGGCCAAGGAGCGTTTCGCGGGGCTTGGCTAGCCTGCGGTACAGCCCCTCGACGAGGAGGCCGAGAGCGACCAGTCCGCCGAATATGACGAATACGGGCGCATAGCCTCGGCTTACGGCGTCATGCCGTGTCCTGGCAGCGGCGGCCGCCACTTCCGCTGGTATCGCCGGTATGGCCGTGATGATTTCGTGAACGCGCGTCCGCGCCGCAGACTCCCAGCTGACCAAATCGGAGGCGCCTGCGGATGAAGCGGGGCTCTGAGGTGCACCGACCTCCTTGCGACTGTTCAGCCAGGCCTGCACCTCCGGGTCCTGAAGAAGGCGCACAAGTTCGTCGATCTTCTGCTGTGGTGCGGCCGCGGGAGCTTGCGCCACGGCATTGAATGCGAAGAGAAGTCCGGCGATGAGAGACAGGATCCATTTCATGCTGGTTTTCCCCCTATTGCGTCAGCGTCTGCGGCTTCAGGTCGCCGCCAAGCGTATCGTCGGCCGGCCGTGGCTTTCTTCTCTCAGCAAGCGGCTGCTCGATGATTGTCGCCGGAACCGCGACGGCTGTAGCCGCAACCGTACCGATGTTCGTCACCGTGCCGCCGACCACGGCTGTAATGCCTTGGCCGAGCGTGACATTCGAATCCGTAAGTGTCTGGCCCGTCATGAGTCGCTGGCCGATAAGTTGGACGATTTCCGGACTTTCGGCAAACTTGCCGTGATTGAGCCCGTCCTCGGTCTTTACTTTCGTCAAATCGATCGCGGCGATGCCCGCTTTTTCGAGCTTCGACCGATAGGGCTCTTCCGCAGGATTGATGGCGCCGAGACGGGAGACCCGCCCCGTAATGAAGCTCGAAACCGCGAGAGCCTTATCATCCTGGGACACGAAGATCGTGAACTTCGGACGTGGCTCGCCCATTTCGGCGAACTGCTTGGCAAAGACTTGGATATCGATATCGGGGGAAGCGAGGATCACATTGTGAATTTTCGGATCCACACGGCCGTCGCGTATCCCCATCTGCCGCAGCGATTCCATCGCCAGCCAGGTCCCCATCGAATGTGCCATGATGGTGATATCCTTGACATTGGGATCGGCAGCGAGCGTGCGAAGGGCCTGCTCCAGTCCCGTGCGCGAATAATTCGTGCTTTCCTTGTCATACTGGTAGGCGGTGATTTCGGCTCGCGACGGCCATGTGAACAGTACCGGCGTCGCCTCCATCCTGCTATCGTGCACGATCTGCGCCAGCCGGAAGACGGAATCCTCGTAGGTGTTGTTGAAGCCGTGAATGAACACTAGCGCATGTCCGCCGTTCACATGCTGCGCGAACCATTCGCGCCCTTGCGCGATGGTGTCTATCTGCTGAGCATTCGTCACAGCGAAATCGGTTGCCGGATCAGGTGGGAGACGCTTCGGCCACTGTACCGTGCCCGGCTCGCGCTTCGGCGGAATCGAGACTGTGATTTGCGTCAGGTGCGGCTTGGAACTGCGCTCCCCATTGAATAGCGTCGCCGGGTCCCCAGACGGATCGCGTGTGGTCGCAACCAGCATCGCAACCTTGGACGTTGGTGGAGCGGAAGCCGACAGCGGAACCGGCGTCATGACACCGTCCGGATGTCCGCAACTCGTCAGAAAAAAGAGAAGAAGAGGGATACTGCGTTTCACCATGCCTGCATTCCAGCTATTGCCCAGGGGGATGGGCGATCTCAAGCCTGGAGGCTAGCAGGTGGCGTGCGGCGAGGCCTGTAGCATCGCGTAGTATCTGTCGGGACGGACGCCGCCGTGGTACGAAATTGCCACGCCAGCGAGAGGATGACGGCAACGGCTAGTTGGTCACTGCCGGCTGAACCTGATCGACCGCGGCACCGGCAGCGCGCAGCCCGGCGAGGACGCGCTCTTGGTCTTGCGGACGCGCCAAGCGCATCGAAATCTCGCGCTTTACCACCGGCATCAGCGCAGGGGCCTTCGTGTCAAGCCAATCGAGTTCCCTTTTCGCCTGCTCGATCTTTCCGGACGCGCCAAGGATGGATGCCAGAACCATGCGGTGCATCGGATTGTAGTTTAGATCAGACATTCGCGACCACAGTTCTGCTGCCTGAAGGTCGCCTCTCATGAAGGCGCACAACGCCATCCCGACTTCGTAGTAACCTTGCGGACCTGCGTTCCTGCTGACTGCCTTGGAAACGAGATCGCAGCCCGTATCCCACTTGCCCGCCATGGAGAGACGTAAGCCGTATTCGCCGGCCACCTCGGTGTCGTTGGGATTCAACTGATAGGCCGCGGCACCCGCCTCGAGGGCGGCGTCAACGTCATTGCGAAAGAAGCTGGTCAGCATCAGCGCCTGCAGGACGCGCGGGTTCTGCGGATCAATTACAGCCGACTTTTTCGCCAGCTCCGATGCCGTCTCCAATATCTTTGGCGACGGTTTGGTTCCAAGCTTGTAGGGGAAGCGTACCTGATCGAGGTAAGTCAGCGACAAGAAAGCAAGAGACGTGGCGTCGCTCGGAAACTTCTCTGTCACGGACCTGAGACATTCCTGTGCTGTCTGAAGCGCTTCCGCCGTCATGCTTCTGCGATAGTTGTAATAGGACAGGCTGCAATCATATGCGTCCCATCCACCCGCCCCATCCGGGGCTATGTCGGTCTGAAATACCACGCCAAAGGGTTGGGCGACGGCGGTCGCGATCTCCTCTGCGAGAGCGGTCTCGACTTCAAACACGCTCTGTATTCGAAGATCGGAATCGTAGTGGTTGGCCCAGATGACGGCGCCGTCGGAACGACGCACCAGGCGCGCCGTGGATCGAACACGATCGCCATCTTGTCGAACACTTCCCTGGAGGGCGTATCGAGCATTCTGGAGGCCGCTCACAGCGTCCTGATCATTACCGGACGCATCGACGACCAGAATGTCCTTGAACTTCACGAGCTTCGACATGATTTCATCGGTCACGCCGCCCGAAATTCCCGAAAATCTGCTGCCACCCGCAATATCCTCGAAGCGATCCACGGCTATCGTCGGTCGGCTGTTGATGGAAGCAACCTCCTTGGAGGCCGGCTTTATGCCAAGGAAAATGGCCCCTGCAGCAATCGCGGCCGCCATTGCCGCGCCAGCTATCAGCCAGCGTTTTCCAGCGGATCTGGAAGCCGCCGGTGCTGCGACAACCTCACTTGATGAAGGCTCGACAGAGACTGGAGAAGGCGGTGCCATCGCCGCGTCCGCTGTGTCGCCACGGCAATGCGACGAAGCTTGGAATATGGGAACATATCGGCCCTTGGGAATCGTGATGACAACCGGCTCGCTGCCGCCAGCCATCAAATAATAGCGCTCCAGCTCCCGCCGGATGCGCCCAGCCTCGATCCGCACCGCGGGATCGCCCTGAGCATCGAAATTCTGCCTTCCGAAAACGACCTCCGCGATCGTGTAGGCCTTGAGGTAGTGGGATCGACCGGCGAGCGTCTCCGTCACGACATACACCAGGAACCGCCGGGCTCGCTCAGGGAGGTGAACACTCTCGCTTCCGAGGATGCGCTCCAGCTGGTCTTGCACTTCCTCGGCAGATGGCGCTACAGGGGCCACGTCGCCTGACCTTGCACTTGCCATCGAATTCCCCTCGATGCTGACTAAGCACAACCCAATGCGTATGTTGCTAGCAGATAAACATGACCTATACGTTGTGGCAATACCGGGTTCACAATCGTTCGGGCAACAGTCTCCCTTGGCGAGTGAGGACCACATGCGTTGGCTCCGGGTGGGCTCAATCGCAGCCAACATCACATATGTCGCCGTTGGTACCGAGGTATTCTACCGTATTCTACGCCGCTCATCTGGAGAACCGTGATAGCGTGTCTCCCAGCGACCAATACGCAATCACTGCTGTCGTTTGTGCACCAGGAGGGGACGGTGGCGCGAATGGGCAAGTCATTCAATCGTCTAGGCGAGGCTGCAAGATGCGGTCTGGCGCGCATGTTGTTAAGGTTACCGGCATCCCAGCGCGAGGCTGTGCGGTTAGCCGCCAATGGGCGACCGTTGCTTGATGAAGTGCTGGGTGCCTATGAGGAGGCGTGCCTCGCACTCGAACGGTTCCGCAAGGAGGCCAGCGCCGAGCTCACCCTGGTCGATGAATATGAGGAACTTTGTGTGGAGTTGGAGGGCGACGTCATGCGCGAGGTGTTCGGCGCACGTCGCTAAACCGCCCTTCTCACGCCGGGCCTGTCGAGGAACAAGACACCCGCTGCATTCCCGCTTTTCGGGAGAAATTCGGCGCTGCCTCAAGCAGCCCCGTGTCACCGCGTGGCGCGAACGCCTACTTTTTCTTGGTCGTCGTGGCGCTCATCACCTTGTCGCCAGGCTTGATGCCGAGCTTGGCCGTTACACCGGCATTGAGTTCGATCACGTACTTCACCTCCGTCATCGAATCGATGATGTCCTCGGAGTACGGCACCGCGTTCTGCTTGATGTTGCGGATCGTGCCCGTCGAGTCGACGAACAGCATGTCGAGCGGCAGGATGGTGTTCTCCATCCACATCTGCACCCGCCGCGAAACGCCGAAATCGAAGATCATGCCGGCGTCTTCGGCCATGTCCTTGCGATACATCAGCCCGCGCTGGCGTTGCTCGTTGGTGTCGGCTATCTCAACGATGAAATTCAGCCGCTTGCCGGACGCCGTCTGGATAATCAGCGGTTCCTTGTCGAAGGTTATCGGCTGTTGGGAAAGGGCCGGCACGGCGAGAATGAAAAAAAGCGCCGCGATGGCGCTTCTGATCCAGTGAGCTGCAGACATACGCATCAGTGCGCGCGGCTCACCGGGCTCGGCACATCGGGATGGATCTCAGCGGCCATCAGCCCCTTGTCGCCATCGCCGTAACGGACGAGCACCACCTGCCCCGGACGCAATTCCGTGAGACCAAACCGACGCAGCGTTTCCATGTGGACGAAAATATCCTCCGTCCCCTCGCCCCGCGTCAGGAAGCCGAAGCCCTTCGTGCGATTGAACCACTTGACCAGCGCACGCTCGAGCCCGCTCGTCGCCGTCACCTGCACATGCGTGCGGACCGGCGGCAGCATCGAAGGGTGTACAGCCGTCGACTGGTCCATGGAAAGGATTTTGAACGCCTGGTAACCGCGTTCGCGCCGTTGGATGAGCGCAACGATCCGCGTACCCTCGAGAATTGTCTGGTAGCCGTCGCGACGCAGGCAGGTCACATGAAGAAGAACATCCTGCATACCGTTGTCGGGAACGATGAAACCGAAGCCCTTGGCCACGTCAAACCACTTGACGACGCCAGTGATTTCAATGAGATCGACCGCTTCCCCCGCGAGTTGATCGAGGTCGCTGAATTCCTTTGACGAAATTCTGTCAGCCATATCGCCAGTCCCTCAATACGCGTCACACTGTTACGGTTAACTGATTCTTCACATCAAGATTAACATGTTGGTAACGGATTAGCGCAAGTCCTACTTTTCGATTATTCGCAGTTGCCAATCATACCCCGCTATCTTGCCCGAAGCTGGTGTTCCGCCACATAAGATTCCGACAGAATCCAAGACCCCGCATTAGAGAGGAAATAGAATGCGTTATCTCCACACCATGGTTCGCGTGAAAGATCTGGACGCCTCCCTGCATTTTTACACCAAGCTCTTCGGACTCGAGGAAATTAGGCGCACGGAGAACGAGAAGGGCCGCTTCACGCTCGTTTTCCTTGCAGCGCCCGGCGACAAAACCGAGGCCAGTGCCAAGGGCGCGCCCTGCCTGGAACTGACCTACAATTGGGATACCGAGGACTACACGGGCGGCCGCAATTTCGGTCACCTCGCCTATGAGGTCGACGATATCTATGCCACCTGCCAGAAGCTGATGGACAACGGCATCACCATCAATCGTCCGCCGCGCGACGGTCACATGGCCTTCGTGCGCTCCCCGGACGGGATCTCGATCGAGATTCTGCAGAAGGGCGGCAGCCTCCCGACAGCCGAGCCCTGGGCTTCGATGGGCAATACCGGCGCCTGGTAAGTCGAGGCTTTTGCGAGGCTTGCGGCTTTGGCGATTTCGGACCTGCGTGTCCGCATCGCGCTTGCCGCAGGCCAGTGGCGCGGGCACTCTCCAGCCGACTCGAGGCGAACGATGCGTTTTGGCGCAGCACTCGCCGTCCTCTGGAGAATGCTCGCGTGCTCGCTGTTGAAAAGCGGATACCTTTCGGACCTGCCCTTCTCATCGCCACGTCAGCGCTGGTGCTCAGCGGCTGCGTGTCAAACAAGAAGGCCGCCGACGCTGCCGCTGTCGTTTCCCCAGTCGAATCGACTGCGGCCGTTCAACAGGCCACCGCCTCGCCCACCGCCCAACCCGGCTATCGCGACCCTATGGTGGCGAATGTATCGGGTCAGCAGCCGGCACAGGTTCCGGCCGCGCAGTCGATGGCAGTAGGATCGACCGCTTCGGCTCCCGCCAATATCGGCGGTCTCGCAATGCAATCAACTGGGATCAACGCGCAGGCGATGAGCATCTTCTCGGCACACACGCTGCCGCAGAACAACCCGACATCGACCCAGGTGCAGCCCGTCACGGGCAACGCCTACACGCCGGCTGGTGTCAGCCCCATGCGCTCGAGCGTCTACAGCAGCCAGCTTCCTGTCGATCAGCCCCAGCAAACGCAGCAGACTCAACCCCTGTTGCCGCAGCAGTCCTCACAGAACACGGCCATACGCGGCGAGCCGGTTCAGAGTGCCTCGCTCTCGACCGGAGCACTGGCAGGCCAGACGATGAATGCGCTCTATAGCGCGCCGAGGCAAAACCTGCTCGGCAGTCTCTCCGGGCTACTGCAAAAAGCCTCACTGCCCGGCATGACGCGAATTGCGCCCAACGGCCTGCATCTTCAAAACGACAAGGTAGAGGTCGGCTGCTTCAAGCCGAACTTGTTGAATGTGATCAGGGCGGTCGAAACGCACTTTGGCAAGCCGCTCGTCGTCACGTCGGGATATCGCGACCCGGACCATAATCGCATGGTCGGCGGCGCCGAAGAATCCATGCACAAGACATGCGACGCGGCCGATATTCAGATCGACGGCGTGTCGAAATGGGATATCGCAAGCTATATCCGCTCGCTGCCTGATCGCGGCGGTGTCGGTACCTACTGCCACACGAACTCCGTACATCTCGATACCGGAAAAAGCCGCGACTGGAACTGGGGCTGCGGTGGTGGGACGGCTGCATCGCCCCTTGCTCGCGCTCTGTGACGCTCACGCTTCGCTGCCATTAGCGTTACGAAAGCTCGTGTGAAGGATTGGGAACATCGATCCATAGCGTTTTGATTCGGCTGCAATAAACGCCATTTCGCTGCCGCAAAAGAATCCTGTCATTATTTTGAAAAAAATCCAATTTGCTGCTTGCGGGATTCAAAGTGCCTGACTATAAGGGCGCCACCACGAAGGAAGCGCCCTTCGTCTATCGGTTAGGACACCAGATTTTCATTCTGGGAAGAGGGGTTCGACTCCCCTAGGGCGTGCCATCGGTCATTGAAATCATTTGGCTTTTGACGTTTACACGATATCCTCGTAACATTGTTGTGCGTCGCGTCAAATGCTAGTGAATCTGGAATGAAATCCGGTCGGTCAACCGACGACGCGTAGCCCTTGAGCCTGTAGCGCCCTCGCCTTGACTCGCGACTCGGCGACACGCCTGCTTCCTCCAGTCGGCCTCCTCAGCGTGCGCAGAACATCTGGCATCCGAGCGTCGACGCTGCCATAAATGAGCTTCATCGAGGGAGGGATGATGATGCAGAAGAACGCGCCGGACTTCAGCCTTGCGGGCAAGGTGACTTTCGTGACGGGAGCGAGCCGTGGCATCGGTCGGGCTTGCGCGCTTGCCTGTGCCGCAGGCGGCTCCGATATTGTCTTGGGGATCCGCGATGTCGCGGCGTCGGCAGGCCTGGTCGCCGAACTCGAGGGCATGGGACGAAAGGTCCTCCCTGTCGAATTGGACATTCCCAACAGGGTCCATATCGCACAAGCCGTCGACGCGGCGCTTACGAAGTTCGGTCGGATCGACGTACTCGTCAACAACGTCGGCGTGGCTCCGGGCAATCTTGCAGAACTCGTTGAGGAGAAAGACCTTGACGAAATACTTGATGTCAACATCAAGGGCACGTTTCTGATGACGCAGGCGGTGGGCCGTCAGATGATCAAGCGCAACAGCGGCCGGATCATCAACATCAGCTCACAGGCCGGCACCGTGGCACTGCGCGGCGAGGCAATCTATTGCATGAGCAAGGCGGCAATCAATCACCTCACGCGCTGTCTTGCAGCCGAATGGGCACGCTATAATGTCACCGTGAATACCGTATCGCCGACGTTCATCCACACGGATGGTACGGCACCTTTTCTATCCGACGCCGACAATTACAAAGCGACGCTTGCTCACATTCCGCTCGGCCGGATCGGTGAAACCGATGATGTGGTGGGTGCCGTCGTCTTCCTTGCGTCACCAGCTGCGAGCCTAGTCACCGGCGCGAACCTGCTCGTAGACGGCGGATGGTCAGTCGCCTGATGCCGAGGTGCACAATGCTATGCAGACGAGAACGACGATTTTCCGTGGGGCGTGTCGGTTTCTTTGAATTTCAGCCTGGATTCGACGACGCGTTGGTATCGCTACTCATGCTGAGTATGGACCAGCCTTGCTTCGGCCTGCCCCACCGAATAGAGTTGCCGGATGGCTAGGCAGGTCCTCTTCGTACAAGGAGCCGGCGAAGGCGTCTACGATTGCTGGGACAGCAAGCTCGTGACCAGCCTCGAGCGCGAACTCGGCGAAAGCTATACCGTCCGCTATCCCCGAATGCCCAATGAGGACGATCCAAGCTACGCAGCGTGGGAGCCTGCGTTAACGAGAGAACTCGCTTCGCTGGACGACGGGGCAATTCTCGTCGCTCACTCGGTCGGCGGCACCATTTTGATCCATGTGCTTGCCGAACAGCAGCCGAAACCGAGGTTCGGAGGGCATGGCGCCGCCGACGACGTGGTACCCACTGCCCATGTTCATCTCTGTGCGAAGGCGATTCCGCACGCCGTCGTCCGCACACTCGACCGCAGGGATCACCAGCTCAACAACGATATGAGCGACGTTGCACGAGACATACTTTCAGCCGGCTAAGCTGTCAGCACGCCGAAGCGCGCGCCGGTTCTCTTTTCCAGCAAGCTGAACGTCTTGCCGAACAGCCATGCCGTTCCTATTTTCTTGTCAGATGCGCCCTTCGTCTATCGGTTAGGACAACAGATTCTCATTCTGTAAAGAGGGGTTCGATTCCCCTAGGGCGTACCAAACCACTCGATTCCAGATTGCCGAATGGCGCATTGGCGCGAGTTCCATTCATACACGAAATCAGAAGCCGCTGATCAGTTCTACCTTCGAGCCGTCGCTGAAGCGCGAGAGCCGGAACGCTTTCGGGTCGACGACGGGCGCCCGGCCCGTGACGATATCAGCCATCAGCCGTCCCGCTGCCGGTCCAATGCCGAAACCGTGGCCGGAGAATCCGGTCGCGATATGAAAGCCGGGAATGGAATCGACCGCCGAGATGACGGGCACGGCATCCGGCGTGACATCGATGTAGCCGCCCCAACGCTGTGCGATTTCCGCCTTTGCGAAAACCGGAAACGCCTTCTTCAGACTGTCAAGTGCATCCAGCGTCAACTTCTTCGAGGGCACCGGATCGAGAACACGGTGATACTCGAACGGACTTGCGTCATCCATTGACCAGCGCCGCGGAATGCGCAGCTCGTCAAAGAAGCGGCCAGCGAGGCGGAAGGAAAGCGACTTCCACTCTGCCCGCAAGGCCGGCAGAAACGCAGCAGCATGGCGGAACGAGGCCGGCACGATATCGACAATGTTGTCGTGGCCGCAGGCCACTGTGTAACCACCGTCCTGCCGCTTGCGGATAGCGAAATCCTTGGCCCATATCGTTTGCGCCGGCCCGTCTTCCAGCGGCTTCGTGCGCATAACGCTGTTCAGCACCTTCAGTTGCGGCAGATCGATGCCGAAGCGACCGGCAAACAGGCTGGACCACGCGCCGCCGGCCAGGACCACGGCCTTGCAGGCGATCGCGCCGCGTTCCGTCACGACACCGCTAACGGCCCCTGCCGAGGTCTCGATGCCGCGTACAGCGCACTCCGTGAGAATGGTCGCTCCCTTGTCGCGTGCCGCTTCGGCGATCGCCGGTGCCGCCTTCTGCGGCTCCGCCCGCCCATCGGCCGGCGTGTAGAGCGCTCCCGCCATATCGACACTTGAGCCGGGAACCGTTTCACCGAATTCTTGCGCCGTTAGCATGCGGGATTCGATCTGGTAGCCGTCCAGATTGGTGCGCCAACGCTCGCGCTCCGCCACCTCCTTATCATTGGCGCAGGTGAAGATGATGCCGGTGCGCTTGAAACCCGTATCGCGCCCCGTGCGCTTGTCGAGGCCATCCCAGATTCTCAGCGCCTCTGCCATCAGCGGCACCTCGCGCGGATCGCGCATCGAGATCCGCACCCAGCCCCAGTTCCGGCTCGATTGTTCCTTCCCAATCCCGCCTTTCTCGCAAAGCGTCACGCGCAGGCCGCGTTCGGCGAGTTCCAGCGCCGTGGAGCAACCGACAATGCCGCCGCCGATCACAACGACGTCGCACTCTTTCGGAAGCTCCTCGTCGCCATGGACGGGAACAACATAGGGACCGGGCATGAGGGATTGTCTCCTGGCAGGGACTCAAGATCGTTTGGCTTGTGTAGCCCTACAACCCCGCCCCGATTTTAGGAACCCTGCCCGCGCTTCGTCTGCATATCTTACAGCTTCAGGATCGCTTGAAGGCAAACACATCAACTGGCTCGCCCAAACCACGCAGAGGGAACGCGCCGAGGCTTTCCATGCCTTCCTTGCACGAAGCCATCTCGACGAAGGCCCTGGAGAAGAGCACCGGCCGCTTGATCTCTTTCGTCAGGCTTTCCAGACGCGATGCCACGTTGACCGCAGGCCCAATGACCGTGAAATCCAACCGGCGGCGCGAGCCGATGTTGCCATACATGACGTCGCCGACATGCACGCCGATACCGTAGCGCAGCACCTCGCGACCCTCGCGCGCATTCTCCTCGTTGAGCGCAGCGACCGCGGCGTCGGCCTCCTTGATCGCCGTCAGGAGGTTTCTGCAGGCCATCGGATCGGTCAGCGGGAAGATCGCCAACATCCCGTCGCCCATGAATTTTAGGATCTCGCCGCCGTGTTTCTCAATTGGCTCCGACATCGCGTCGAAATAGCCGTTCAGCAACTCGATCACGTCATCGCGCGGCCATTGATCCGAGATCGTCGTGAAATCGCGCAGATCGCAGATCAGGATCGCCGCACCGACGGTGGCCCCGCTGCCACGTGTTGTCGCCCCAGCAAGGATCTGTCCGCTGGCATGCGGCCCGACATAGGTCTCCAACAACGTGCGCGCGAGAATGTTCTTGAGGCGGATCTCGGTCACCAGTGTCAAGGCGGGCAGAAGATCCTGGAGGAAAGCAATGTGCTCGTCAGAAAAACCGCCGGGCCGGTCGCTGGCGAAGGTCGCGATGTGGCGCTTTCCGAGTGTGTGCTCCATCGGCCAAGCGATATATTCCGTAAGCCCATCACGTATCAGTTCGTCATAAAATTGATGGTGGCCGTCTCCGTCTCTCATAGCCTCGAGGTTTTTGCGAACCTCGATCGCGCCGCTGAAGATCTCGTTGACCGGACTGTTGCGAAACTGCGGTGTCCTCTCGACGCCATAGCCGAACGTATCGATCTTGGCCTCGGCCAACCCGGTGCGCCACAGGATACGTGCTCCGAGCCATTGCGGATGAAGCGTCCTGAAGTGCAACGATGCGCGCGCTACCGGTACGCCTTCGTTCCGGAGCCGCTGGCACATCTGCACGAAGATGTTGTCGATGAAGCGCTCGTCACGCGTTTCCGTGACCAGCCAATCGATGATCTTTCGCCGACGCGAGGGCCACACGCCCTCACTCTGATCGTTGAAGGACAAAGGCACGTCCGAAACGGATTGCATGGTTATACTCCACAAACACGGTCGCGTCCCGATTGAGGAAGGACATCATTCATCCCCTAGATGGTGCGTGACTCTGCAGATTGAAATGGTTGCGTCCACCGGAGTCTGAGTCACCCGGCTTCTAGCCGAGCATACGCCGGGTCTCCACAATCGTCGCAGCGCTCGCTGCCAGCGGCCTGTATTCCAGCCCGATCGCGCCTCGGTAGCCATGTTCGACAAGCCAATCGACCCGTCGCTTAAGGTCGACATTTCCGCTGCCGGGCTCATTCCGTCCCGGATGATCGGCTACATGGACGTGGAAAACTCGGTCGATATCATCGCCGATCACCTCGGCCGTGTCCTCTCCCATGACGGCGGAATGATAGACATCATAGACAATGCCGATCTCGGAACGCCCCGTCGCCCTTACGATCTCGAGACCTTCCACTGTTGAATGAAGGAAATAGCCGACGTGGTCGATCAGCGTGTTGAGCGGCTCGAGGCCGAGGCGAACCCCACTGCCCTCGAGAATTTCGCCGGCGGCGGTCAGGGTTTCGATCAGCGCTGCCTTCTGCTCCTCGCGAGACTTGCCGGCAAGATCATCACCTGCCTGCGCAATCAGGGTGTGCGCGCCGAGGCGTCTTGCCGTTGCGATCGAACTTTTCAGACCTTTCAGAAACGCTTCCTTATTGGTTCTGTCTGTCAGGGCAATCATCGGTTCCGCCACAAAACTCGTGAGTTCTATGCCGGTTTCCGTCAGCGCCCATTCGATGCTGCCGATATCCTTGTTCGTCCACTTCCAGAATTCGACTGCCTCCACGCCGTGCGCGTGCGCAAGGCGGATCCTGTCCGCGAAGTTGTCGGCGTCAGCTGCGAACAGCCATTCGATGCAGGCGGAAAGTCTCATGGCGGCCTCGCTGAATCGGGAACTCTTTCGCCGACAATAGTCGAGCCGCGGCAAATGGCAAAAAGCTTCCATGCTCCGTTTCTGACTTGACGTCATATTCAAGATTGCTAACGTGCGGGTGCGTATTAATCTCCCAACTCCGCCCGTCATCATTGACGGGCGTATCTTTTCCGGCTCGATCCAGAAAGTCAGGAATGGCGACAGAGGGACGATGGCTGCGGTGGGCGTATCGTTTGGCAAAGCACGCATCGTAGCGCTGGTGGCCAGCTTTCTGTTGGCACTTACCCAGATGGCCCTCTCCCAGCCGCCCGCTGCAACGTCGCATCGTGTCTGTGTCTATTCCCTCGACATGCCGAACTCTGGCGAGCGCCTATGTATCACCCGCGAAACTTACGGGCGCGATCTCTGCGTCGCGATCGATCACTTCGCGCGGGAAAACGACCTGCCGCCGGAATATTTCGCCCGGTTGATCTGGCGGGAGAGCCGTTTTCAGGCAGGCGCCATCAGTCCCAAAGGCGCGCAGGGCATTGCGCAGTTCATGCCTGGCACCGCAAGGCTGCGCGGATTGAGGGATAGTTTCGATATCCTCGAATCCCTCAAGGAATCAGCGCGCTACCTCGACGAGCTGCGAATACGCTTTGGCAATCTCGGCCTCGCTGCCGCGGCCTATAATGCCGGCGAGCAGGGCCTCTCCGACTATCTCGATACGGGCCTGCTGCCCTTCGAGACACGCAGCTACGTTCTTGACATCACGGCGAATACGATCGAGCAGTGGAAGAACGATCCGCCTGTCGAGGCTGCGCAGTTTCTCATTCCGGACAAATCCTTCATCGATGGTTGCATAGAGCTTGCCAGCAAGCGCCGCCTGACCGAAACCGCCTCGGTCCAACAGGGTCAGTGGGCGCCATGGGGCGCCCAGCTTGCGGCAAATAGCAACGATGCCGCAGCACTTCGCCTATTTACCGCAGTCGCGCGTCAACTTCCCGCACCTCTCGCGAGCGAGGAGCCGGTCATCGTGCGCATGCGGGATCGCAGCTTTGGCTTCAGGCCGCGCTTTGCTGCTCGTATCGGCAGAGAGACTCGCGCTGAAGCTGACAAGGTTTGCATGACTGTCCGTGCCGCCGGGGCAGCCTGCACCGTCTTCCGAAACTGAGACCGTTTCGGCCCCTGCTGAGGATCGGCGACGGCGAATTTTCCCGTGGAGCCATGAACTTTGGCGCGAGTTGTGCGTTTCCCCGGAGGGAGGAAAGAGCCATGCACAGCACGCAAAACCGACAGATTAGAAATCCGGGGCCGAGGGGCCGGAGCATCGCCAACCAAGGCAGGCGGAACGGTGCCGATTCCGCCGAAGAGCGCAAATTGCACAAGCTCCTCGGGCGCCACGTCCCTGAACACGAAATTCAGGCGAATATCACCAGTAAGCCACCGAAACTTCGATAGCGGCAGCGAAAATATCAGAAGACCAGAAAATCCGGGGCCGTCTGCTGGGAGGTCAACTTAAGCGTTCCATCAGGCTGGACCACGTATTTCTCGAATGTGCGGTAACCCCATTTTCCCAGGAACGTGTTATTGATCACCGTTCCCGGCGGGTACGGCGAGCGCACGACGCGTCCATAGGTCAGGCTTCCCGGCACAGGCCCAAGCGGCGGTGCAGTCGTGTTGCAGCCGGCAAGCGCTATCGCCATGATTATTGGGGTATATCTCATCTCTCCCTCCTGAGCCGAAGCCCAAGCTGGCCGCACAAGAATGCGGCCAGATTTATTCAAGAGCGCGCCAATCGATAGCCGGCGAGACGCCGTTAGCCTTGTGGCGTCAACGTCATGGACGTTCCGGTAGCGGCAACGTTGAGGCCGAGCTGTCCGGTCACGCTCAGCGTCTGCAACTGCACCGAGCCACTGGTGCCGCCGACGAGGATGTTGGCACCAACACCGGCGACAAGCGTCGCTTCGGCCGATGCGCCCTGGTAAAGGCCGCCCAGCGAACCGCGATGGTATCCCGTCGTCGGCGCAAACACCGCCCACACAATCCGGCCGCGCGTGGTAAATCCGACATCAACGCCCAGTTTGCGGATCGCACCCGCGTACCGATCCTGCGTCTCGCTGCCCGATGTCGGGCTGAAAACGCAATCAACCGATTTTGCCGAACCGAGGACATAACCGACACCGCCACCGACGTCACAGGTCAGAATCCCGATCTTGACGCCGTCACTCAGGTCGGGCTCGGGCTGCTGATAAGTGGTGACCAAATCGGCAGCACCGACGCTCGTGGCCAAGGCTTGCATCAGCGATACGGCAGCAACTGCGGTTGCAATCTTCTTCATCATTTTCTCCTTGTATTGCACGGAGATAGATAGCGCATCGCTATGATTTACCAAGGCCGCTGATGCATGGCTGCCCTTCCGATCTTGCACGCTAATTGAGCCAATTCGTGAGCATCCTTGCCAGCGCACGGCAGCGCGCCGCCCATCTAAAACAGCTCGATCACAGCCAAACACAAGGGCTCGCCCGATCCGCGACCTCAGACCGATTTTGGTGAGACAGTTCTGCCTTGAGGACCGGGAGAAGTAGGCCCGAGAAAACCGCCGTGCATAGGTGGGACGGCCAACGCGGCAAAATCAGGCTGGGGCGTCTAGGGCGGATGGCGGCAGAAACGCCAGGTTCCCGAGAAAAAGCCTCGCTTCACGCGAGGCCGATTCTCTATTCGCAAACCGTTCTATACCTGGTGATATAGTGGTGGTGGCTTCGGTGCTGGTAAGGCACCCTCCAGCATACGTCGCGGCGGGCGTAGCGCGGTCCGTCATAGTCGTAATCACGGTACCTTGGGCCGTATCGGTAGTAACGAGGCGGTGGTGAATCATCATAATACCTGTGGCCGCCGGAACCGAACTCGAAATAGACACCTTGGGCGTCGGCAGGAGCACTCACCAGTACTGCTGCGAGGCCGGCCATTGCGATGATCAACCGTTTCATGGTCAGTCTCCTTTCTCTGGAGATCAACGCGGCAGGCCTGCATATGGTTCAGGTTTTTGAGGTCCTATAGGACCTAAGTCCTACAAGAGCCGGCTGAAAAGACGACAAAGGAAAAGCCCCGCGGTGTCGGCGGGGCTCTCTAATATCGTTGCACTTCAAAACAACGTGCCTAGGGCGGCACGACCTGAGCGAAAAACGCCGGTGGTTCGCTTCTGTTCCCAACCATTGTTCGTTTTGTCCACTAAGATCGATCCGCACACCCGCGCGCCACGTCGATCAGCGTGTGCAACTGTTTCTCGTCACGGACTCCCTGGCGATAAAACTCGATGATGATTGAGGCGATCCGATCGGATTCGTCGAGGACGCTTCGATCCCCTGCTCGTTGCGGATGTGATCGAGCACCCGAAGGCAGACTGACAGATCCATGGAATGTAGCGGCTCGTCGCGACGACTGTAGCGCTTATGTGACATGGTGGCTCCCCTTCCTCGACAAGCAGAAAGGAGCCCCGCAACAAGCGGGGCAGATGACAGGGACTTTTGGAAAGGCCAAGGCGGGTGTGCGGATCGCCTTGGAACTGTGTCTAAAACGCGGCGCCACACTGTTGGTTCCCGGCTCAAGTTCGCCAGAACAGCGTCATTGGCTGGCAGTCTCGGCACTGGTGTTGCTGGAGAATGGCGAAACACATTCGCGCCTCGGTCGGCCGTACGGCTGGTATGTATTGTCGTTTGCCCGATAGGACGCATAACGCGCAAAGCACCACGCGAGATGGTCTGGGTTTCCACTCACCGATCCAGTGATCTCCATCGATGGGGCGGCGAAGGGCGACACGCAGATGCGGATTTGACCGCTGTAGGAGCGATAGGTGTCACGGGCACGATCATAGGACCGGTATCGCGACGCGCACCATTGTTGATGCTCGTTACGCAGTGACGCCGAGGCGGCGTCCGTCGATGCGTCCTCGGACGCGGAATTTGCTACCACGTCCGCCTTGGGCTTGGGTGCTGCGGATGTAACGGGATAGGCCGCTGACACAAGGGGCGCAATCCGCTCGAACTTCTGACTACGTGCATCAACCCGCTCGGGAGATGCAGTCCAAAGGTTCGGTGTATCCAGATTCGCGAACTGCCGCCCATCAGGCACGGCGAGGATGTACGTGGCGGCCGCAGCCCCGATGAAACAGGCCCCGACAGCCGAGGCAATGCCGAACAGCATCGTTGCAATCGCTCTCATGACAGCTTCCCTACCCTCATGACTGATGCATGCGCCCTCTGCGCTCGATCTGCGGAGCCGCACGACGCCTTAAAATGGCGCCTTGCGGATGCCCCATGGCGAGGCGGCGCAGGCCTGGTCGAGATAATCGCGATCAGCCAAGAAACCCGTGCGAGGGAACTTTGTTCCGCGTCACTATCGTCTTGCCGGCAATACCCGAGCCAAGCGCCGCCGGCGGCGTCTATCCGATCGCCGCTGCCCAACAATCATGGATAGTTTCTTGTGTTCCATGTCTCTTCTCCGTGGACGACAAGGCGCACGCAACGTACGGCATCGAGCCGCAGCGTATGTCCTTGACGTCAAATTTGATTGGAGTTGGTTGAGCGCAGCATAGCCGCGCTCTCGAACCAGGATCAGTTGAGAACCCGGATAGCCTTGCGCGACGAAGGCTCGACGATCACACGCTCGTCGTTCACGACCGCGTAGCAAAATTCGGATTGTCGGGAACAGGTGTTAGGACAATGGTCTCCGGAAGCGGCTGACCGACGACGATCTTTTCCTCGACGACGACCCGTGCCTGCGGAGCCGGGACCTCGCGGACATTGGTGACAAAAGTCTGCGGCGGCTCAAGCATGGCGCCAACTGCCGCACCCGGAATTGGTGATGGAATGGCAGCGGGCGAAGGTCATCTAACCGATGAGGGCGCGCAAACCATTGCTGGAGAGGCGACGGGAGGATCCCGTGCAACGAGGGCGCGCAGCCGTCGGACGAATCGCCCTTCGGCAGGCGCTACCGCCCGTCAGTAACTGCAGGACCGGCCGTCGCTGGGTCTGAAGCCGTCGGAGCAGGCTCGATTCATTGAATCTCCCGGCTCATAGCCTGACGCATTGCCCATCGAGTTCGGGGGCGTCCCGCAGGCCGACAGAAGCGTGGAAAGACTGATCATCGCTCCAGCTGCTACAAATGCCCGAAATCTGCTCATTCATGCTTCTCCTGGCTGCAGCGGTTTACGAGAAAGAGATGTTAGACGAAAGCGGCCCCGCGCTAAACCGCTGTCCCCTGCTTCCATTCAAGCTTCACACAACCCATGCGCCGATCAATGCCTTCGCCTCGAACCGGTGGCTGCCAATTGACACCGTGTCAAGCTGAAAGCTCGTCATCTCAAAGTCGCTGACGCAATTATCGTCCATTTCATCGCTCGCCGAACCAGTCTCTGGTTTGCAACCCACCGACACGATTACGGATTCTGACATTTGCTGATAATCTGGGAGCCGCCACGGTCAGGCCTAGCCGGCCTCGCCCTATGCAACTATCGCGTTCTTTTCCTCGCGATGGTCTGGCCGAAACGGTCATGTTGGGCGTTTTTCAGGACCGGCATGGGTCAAACAGTGAGGATGATTATGAGTATCGTCACAATAATGCGTGGATCTTCGCTCGTCTCATCAGTGCTCGCCTTGGCAATAGTGGCGTCACCGGTGGCGCTTCCCCGTGAAGCGATTGCCCAAACCGACATCAGCATACACATCGGGATCGGTAGCAGCCTCAATAGAGGTCGAGGGATAACCTGTAGTCAGGGTGAACGACTGCTTCGCAATCGCGGCTTCCGCGATGTTCGTCGGGTCGACTGCCGTGGCAGGTTCTTCATCTATCGTGCGTGGCGAGGCAACACCCGCTTCGAGATCGCAATCCGTCGAACTGACGGCCGCATTGTCGACATGCACCGCATTAGCCGCCGGCGATAGCTGCAAACCTCCACGCTGCTCTAATGAGAACTCGCTGCTTTAACGCCGACGGGATGCACGCGCCTGTGTCCAGGCGCGGGGCTTGGATGACGGAAGCCACTTTCGATTTTGTGACAAAGTTTGTGACAGAATTGGCAGAATGGCCAGAACTCCCGCTTGGGAGTTTTTTTCTAACTGCTTACTTTTCTTGAGGTTTTTGGTGGGTGATGTAGGGCTCGAACCTACGACCCGCTGATTAAGAGTCAGCTGCTCTACCAACTGAGCTAATCACCCGTAACCGCCGTGTTGCGCGGTGTGAGGGGGCGTATAAACAGGATCGTTCGGCTTGTCTAGCGCCTGCCTGAAAATTCTTTGGTTAAATGCGAAGATTTTTGCGCATGGCTGAAATGCAATGAAATCAAAGGTCCAGCGTTCCGCTTGCGATGCGCACAGCCTGCCCGCCGATCCGGGCATTTGAGATCGTTCCGCCTTCAACATCCATGTGCAGATGAATGAAGGATGGCCGGCCCATTTCCACGCCCTGCTCGATCGTCATGCCATGGTGCCCGTCCGTCAGACGGTCGAAATAGTGAATGGTGCCGGAGAGCGCGGCGGCAGCCGACCCGGTCGCAGGGTCCTCCACGATCCCCATGCCGCTCGCAAACATCCGCGCATGGAATTTCGCCACATGGTTCACGCCGCCCCGGCAGTAGATATAGGCCGAGGCAAGCGCGCCATCCACGAAGGGAACGGTCTCTTCCCAAAGTTGCGGGTCGAACTCCATGTGCTGCGCGGCGCCGACGTCGTGCACCGGCACCATCAGGTACGGCACGCCGGCGCTCCACAACGACGGTACGTGGTTCTCAAAGCCGATCTCGGTCGTCTTCAACGACAAAGCATTGGCGATTCCAAGCTTGTCGAGCGGCATCGTGATCTGCTGCGACTTCCGCGGCAGGTCGAACTCGGCAAAACTCGCCTCGCCTTCCCGCAGGCGAACGGCGCAACGCACCGGTCCGACATTTTCCTCCAGCACCGAAACGAGATCGATGCTCGAGCCGCCATGCGCCTGCTCGGCGAGAGCGATCGCCGTTCCAACGGTCGGATGCCCTGCAAAGGGAAGCTCCCGCCCGGGCGTGAAGATGCGGATTCTCGCCGTGTAAGCGGGATTACCCGACGGCTGCACGAAGACCGTTTCCGAGAGGCTCATTTCCTTGGCGATCGCCTGCATGGCGTCATCGCTCAAATCGTCACCATCGAAGATAACGGCGAGCGGATTTCCGGCGAGCTTGCGGTCGGTGAACACGTCATAGACGCTGTAGCTTCGCCCCACATCGGCCTCCTGATGGTCTCGATCCTCGTTTCGCCAACCTGCCCGACCGGACGACCGAGCGCAAGGCGTTAAGCGCCGCGCCGTTCCCGGAAGTACCAGTCGATGACGGGGAGCATCGCAATATTGTAGGGGTGTGCCTTCGGGTCGGCCGAACGTATAGCAACCGCGCCGGCAATCTCCTTGTCGTCGGCAACCAGCATGTGTGCGTGGATCTTCTCTATCATGTCATCGGCGGTCAGGTCGAAGCGGAAGAGACGCAGCACAGTCACCGTGCGCCTGACATGGCTCGCGTAGTAGCGATCGCCGGCCTTGGCCTCGTTGAGGTCAAGCCCCGTCTCCTCCATCACCTCGCGACGCATATTGCCTTCGACGTCGCAACGACCTTCGCTGACGTCCTCGGGTTCGAGGGAACCGGCAGCGAAATAGACCTGGCCGGGATTGGCCGTATGGCTCCCCATGCGGATAGCCACCAGCGCGCCGTCCGAGGTTTCGAGGACCGGATAGGCGAACAGATGGATGCCGCCTTGCCGGCTCGGTTGGCGACGCCACCACATGAATGTAGAAAACGGGATGACATGGCCCTCGCCTGCTATGCCGGCATCGGTTAGAGCCAGCCGCTCCTGAAAGACCATGCGGCCGTCGAACAGCGCCGGGTTTGCAGCCGTTTCCTTCGCCCAGTTCTCCCGGATCGCCTCGTGCTCCGCGACATAAAAGGAATGGTCCCCGGCGAGAACGCGAAGGTCCAGCCCAGCAATCGGAAATACGGTCTGCTCCGGCGGCCAGCCGGCGAAATCCTCGGAGAAATGCAGGTTCATATCAAATCCAGTGTCATGACAACGGGGCAATGGTCGGAGGCCTTTGGCCGGTCCCAGCCGGTGCGAGGATAACGCTCGACCTCCTGGCCGGGCGGGAAGGCCGTGCGGTAAGGCTGTCCATGTCGAACGATCTCCGGCAGGCGTCCGACATTCGTTCTGGCGAGCGCCTTCGAGAGCCAGATGTAGTCGAGCTGACACAGCCATTGCTCTTCGGGTCCACGGGCATGGTAGAGCGTCCAGCGGTCGAGCGGATCACGGCGGCGCACGACATTCTCCAAAAAGCCGTCGCGACTGAAGACGTCGAGCGCGCTGATGCTCTCGACCTGATGCTCGAAGCGGTAGCCCGTTTGGCGGCGCCCGATGACGTCGACGCGCTCCTGATAATCGTTCATGTCACCACATATAACGAACCTCTTGTCATCGGTATGACCGTGAAAGCGGTCCTCGATGATACGGCGAACCGCCAGCGCCTCGGCCCGCCGGATCGGCATGGTGCCGAGCCTGCTGTCGACGCCATTCGTGCGCGGCCCGTCCATCGACTTGAAATGGACCACGTAGAGCGACAGCGCGACACCACCGATCTCGAGCTCCAGTTCCAGGCAGTCGCGCTTGAAGATCTTGTCGTCGATGCGGTTGGTCAGCGCCAATTGGTCGTTGAAAAGCCCCAGATCGCGATAGGTGAGCATTGCATGGCTCTTGATCTGCTTGAGCTCGATCTTCTGCCCGTCACGTGTCTCTTCCCGCATCAGGACTGCGACGTCGATCCCGCGGCTGTCGTTGCCCTCGACGAGATATTTTTGCCGGTAACCGTTGCCGACCATCCTGAAGAGATAGCCGTATTCGAAGGCTTGCAACGCCTCCATGTTGTCGACTTCCTGCAGGCAGAGAATGTCGGCGTCGGCGTCGGCAATCGCGAGCGCCGTCATCTGTCGGGTATCGTCGGTGGAAGCGATCACCCGCGCCTGCTCGAGCTGCTGGTAGACGCCTTCACTGCGCACTTCGAAAAGCTTGATGACCCGGTCTTGGCGCAACTGGTTGCGGAAGCCGGTAAAGTCGAAACGCGTCATGAGGTTTTCGACGTTGAAGGTGGCAATGCGAAGCGACATCGAACATTTCCAATTGGCGTTATGCCATTAGTAGTGGCTAAGCCCCGCTTCGGAAAGACGTTTCGCGATCAGAGACGCCAGGCGGCGCGCGCAACGACCCACACGCTTTCGCCGACCCGCAATCGCTCACGGTTGAATGCGCGAAGCACCTGTCCGTCACCAAGCAGCAACTTCACGGCGTAGCGTTCGCCTTCGTAGAGGATCGACTCGACGCGTGCTGGAACGCCTTCACCAGCAATCAAGACGTCTTCCTGGCGCACCAACACATCCACTCTCGGCTGGTGCCTCGCCTCGTGAGACAGCATGGACTCGAGAGCGCTCCAATCGAGAAGCCTGATGTCACCAACTGGAGATGAAAGCGAGAGGATCGCACCGCGACCGATCAGCCCACCGACCAGCCGGCCCTCTGGCCGGGCGTAGATCTCCGCAGGCGGCGCAGCCTGCAGAAGGCGGCCCTCGGACATGACCGCAACATCAGTCGCAAGGGCCATCGCCTCGCTCTGATCGTGCGTCACATAAACCATGGTCGCTCCGGAGCGCTGGTGGAATTCGCGGAACGTTTCCTCCATCTCTTGCTTCAGGTGCCGGTCGAGATTGGCGAGCGGCTCGTCGAGCAGCACGACATCAGGTGACGAGACAAGGCAGCGGGCCAATGCCACGCGCTGTCGCTGGCCGCCGGAGAGATCGGCGGGACGCCGCTCGGCATGGTCGGCGAGCCTCACCGTCGCCAGTGCCTCGCGGACCTTCTGTCTGTAGGACTCGCCGGAGATGCCGCGCACTTTCAGAGGATAGCCGACATTGTCTGCGACGCTCATATGCGGCCACAGCGCATAGGATTGGAACACCATTGCCATGTTGCGCCGTTCCGGTGGTAGCGACCTCGAGGCGTCTGCAAGCAGCCGCTCGCCAAGATGGATAGAGCCGTCGGTTGGCGCCTCGAAACCGGCGATCATGCGCAGAACAGTTGTCTTGCCGCAGCCAGACGGTCCGAGCAGCGCCAGGAAGCCGCCATGCCGCACTTTCAGGGAGAAGTCGGCGACCGCCGCGCGCCCGGTACCGAAGTCCTTGGCAAGATGGTTGAGGATCAGTTCCGCCACGGTACGACTCCTCTCGGCAGGCGTTTTGCCATCAATTCCAGGAGAAGCATCATGAAGACGACCATAAGAACGACGAGCACGGAGAGCGCCGACGCGAGATCGGAACTACCGCTGTCGTCGAGATTGTAGATGGCGACGCCAAGCGTCTGCGTCCCGGCCGACCACAAAAGCGCGGAAATAGTCAGCTCATTGCAAGCGATCAGGAAGACCAGGATCACCGACGCGCCGGCAGCGGGCGCGATCAAGGGCACGATGATGTCGGCGAGCCGCCGGAAGAAGCCCGCTCCCGAAAGCTTTGCCGCCTCCTCCAGTGCCGGATCGAGCTGATGGAACGCACTGACGACAGGCTTCAGGCTAACGGCAAAGAAACTGGAGAGGTAGGCGATCAGAATGATCCAGATCGTTCCGTAGAGCGTCACATGCAGGATCGGAAGCGGTGCGGCAAACACCAGAATGAAGCACACGGCCATGACGATGCCGGGCAGCGAATAGGGAATCTCGATCAGGCTCGAAACGATCCGGCCCAGCAGGTCCTTCCGCCGGGTCAACGCGTAAGCCGTCAGCACGGTCACCAAGAGGAGACATAGCGCCGTCCCCGCCGCGAGAGAGAGCGAATTGGCGAAAGCCGTACGCGTGACCGCCTGACGGAAGAGAATTTCGTAGAAGGCGCTTGCCGACAGGGTCTTGAAGGTCAACGGCACGCCATAGGCCGGCACGAGTGCACCGGCGAGGAGAGCGAAGAATGGCGATACCAGCATGAAGAAGATGCAGAGCCAGAGCAGCGGCTGCAAAAGGAGCTTCCAGCGCCCCAACTCGAAGGCCGCGGTCGCGCCCGAAAGCCCGAGGACGCGGTAGTCGCGTCCGCGCAGGGCGCGATCCTGAATGGCAAGCCCGGCAACGGAAATGATCGCGATCAGTGCCGAAAGCACTGCAACGTCGCCGAAAGTACGGCTCGTAAAGGCGGAGAACTTAGTGAAGATAAGTGTCGGAAGCGTGTAGATCGAGGCGGGTATGCCGAGAATGGCGGGAATGCCGAAGTTGCCTGTACAGGATACGAAAGAGATTGCGGCACCGGCAATGATGCCCGGCAACGAAAGCGGCAGGATGATATCGCGGAAGACCCGAAAGCTGCCCGCCCCAGCAAGACGCGCCGCCTCGACACCATCGCGAGGCAACGCCATCAGGCCTGCACGGAGGGCGAGATAAACGAGCGGCGCGTGCTGTACTCCGTAGAGCAGCGAAATGCCCCCGACCGAATAAAGCGGCTGCGGCGATCCAAGCGGAGGCGCAAGGTGCAACGCCTTCAGCAGTGGGCTTGACGGCCCGGACATCTGCACCCAGGCAAGCGCCGTCACCTGCGGCGGGATCATCATCGGCAGGACGAACAGGAAGCTTAGCGCTCCCTTGCCGCTGATATCCGTCAGCGTCAGCAGGAACGCGAAGGCGCAGCCGATGGCAAGCGAGATCAGTGTGCCAAGAATGGCCGTGGCGAGCGTGTAGTAGGTTGCCGACCAAAGGGCAGGATCGCTGAGCACCGCGCCGACGCCGCCCTTTGCGAGCGCCGCAATGCCTGTCATCGCGAGCCGCGCTAGCGGCAGCACGCTAAGTATCAGGACAATGATAACGACAAAAGGAAACAGCCAAGCACGCTGACTGTCTCCAGGACGAACATATCCGCGCATCTGCTTTCCGGCGGCGATCAGTTCGAGCCGTAAATGCCGGAAAAGGTCTTGAGGTCCTGATCGGTAGTCTTCAGCGCCTCCGCGGCATTGACTGGCAGCACCTTGATGCTGTCACGAGCCGGGAAGCCTTCCGGCAGCTTCATGCCGTTGCGGGCGGGGATATAGCCGAGCTTGAGGAAGCCTTCCTGCCCCTTTTCAGAGAGCACGTAATCGACGAATTTCTTCGCCGCATCGGCATTCTTCGAACTTGCGAGAATACCGACCGGCTCCGTGACGGCGGAGACGCCTTCCGTCGGGAAGACGAATGCGACCGGCGCGCCCTTGGCCTTTTCGCGGATCGGCATGTAGTCGACGATCATGCCGAAGGCTTTTTCACCCGAGGCAACCGACTTGAGCACAGCACCGTTTCCACCTGCGGCGGTCGCGCCATTGGCGGCAAGATCCTTGTAGAAATCCCAGCCGAGGCTGCTGACGCCGGCCAGCGTCTGCGCATGAATGAGGGCTGCACCCGACGTCAAGGGGCTCGGCATGGTCACGAGACCCTTGGCTTCGGCCTTCGTCAGGTCCTTCCAGCTGGTCGGCTTGAACGCGGCAGAGGTGTTGTAGACGATGCCTGTCGTGATCAGCTTGGTCGAATAGTAGTAGCCGTCACCGTCGTAGAGTGCCGCGTCGTAGCTGCCAGCTTCCGGCGACTTGTAGGCGAGCAGTTTGCCGGCTTTCTTCAGACGCTCGAGCGTCACCGTGTCGGCGATCAGCAGGACGTCGGCGACGGGATTGCCGGCCTCGATCTCCGCCTGCAGCTTCGCCATGATCTTGGGCGTGCCATCGCGCACCCAGTCTACCTTGACGTCCGGATTGGCTGCCATGAAGCCATCCACGGTTGCCTGCGCGTCCTCGTTCGGCTGGCTCGTATAGAGGACGAGATTGGCGGCGGAGGCTGGGATTGCAAGCAAGCTCGCTGCGAGTAGCGCGGCGGCGGAAACGATCGTCTTCATGATTGGTCCTCGGTGGTAGGAGACCCGTTCCTTAGCCATCGCGGATAACATGATTGTGACAGTCGGCTTCGGTACCAAGACGTCGGACATCTGCCCTTGACCCACCTTCCCCGCCCCTATCTTCTACCGCACGTTTTGACTTGTGCATTTTGGAGGAGCGCAAATGGAATACCGGCTTCTTGGCCGTTCTGGCCTGAAGATTTCGACCTTGACGATGGGCACCATGACATTCGGTGGCCAAGGCTGGGCAAAGATGGTTGGCGATCTCGGCGTTACCGAGGCACGCAGGCTTGTCGACCTGTGCATAGACGCCGGCGTCAACCTGATCGACACTGCCGACGTCTACTCGCAGGGTGTTTGCGAGGAAATCCTCGGCGAGATCATCGGCGGGCCGCGCAAGGACGGCGTTCTCATCGCCACCAAGGCGCGCTTTCGCATGGGAGACGGCCCGAACGACACCGGCCTGTCGCGCTATCACTTGATCGGCGCCTGCGAGGCCAGCCTGCGGCGCATGAAGACTGACGTCATCGACCTCTACCAGCTTCACGAGTGGGACGGGCAGACGCCACTGGAGGAAACCATGGAGGCGCTCGATACACTCGTGCGCCAGGGCAAGGTCCGCTATGTCGGCTGCTCCAATTTCTCCGGTTGGCATATCATGAAGGCGCTCGGCGTCAGCGAGAGGGAAAAGCGGGAGCGATTCGTCAGCCAGCAGATCCACTACACGCTCGAAGCACGCGATGCGGAATATGAACTCCTTCCGATCAGCATCGACCAGGGCCTCGGTGTCCTCGTCTGGAGCCCGCTTGCTGCCGGCCTGCTTTCGGGCAAGCATCGACGCAACCGGGCAGCACCTGAGGGTTCGCGGCAGTTCTCAGGCTGGACCGAGCCGCCGATCCGCGATGAAAACCGCCTCTGGAATATCGTGGAAACGCTGGTGGCAATCGCCGATGAGCGCGGTGTCTCGGCAGCCCAGGTGGCGCTTGCCTGGCTGATCGGCCGCAAGGCGGTCACGTCTGTCATCATCGGAGGGCGCACCGAAGCCCAGTTCAAGGACAATCTCGCCGCGGCCGAGCTGAAGCTGACCGAGCAGGAGCGCAGTCGACTGGACGCGGTCAGCCTGCCGCCCGTGCTCTATCCGTATTGGCACCAGCTGAACACGGCCAGCGACCGGCTGAGTGAGGCGGACCTCGAATTGCTCGGCCCACACCTCAATCGATAGTTGGCTCTGAAGAGGTCGGCGGCTGATCAACCGCCGATTTCACCGGCGATCAACGCACCAAGGCGGCTGATCCCCTCCTCGATCATTTGATCGTTCGCGCAGGAGAAGCTGACGCGGAAGGTGTTCTCACCCGAACCATCGGCGAAGAAGGCCTTGCCCGGGACGAAGGCGACGTTGGCCGTTTCCAGCGACTTGGCTAGCAGCTTCGCGCCATCCATGCCATCAGGCAGCGTCACCCAGATGAACATGCCGCCTTCGGGCTTCGTCCAGCTCGTGCCTGCAGGCATGTACTTCTCAAGCGCCGCCAGCATGACATTGCGGCGGTGACTATAAACCGACTTGATCTTGGCGACCTGTGCATCGAAACCGCGTTCCGCGACATGCGCGATCGCCATCTGATTGATCGTCGAGGAGTGCAGGTCAGCCGCCTGTTTCATCAGAACAAGCTTGCGGATAACGGGAGCGTTGGCGACGATGAAGCCAACGCGCAGGCCCGGCGCAAGCGTCTTCGAGAAGCTGCCGCAGTAGATCGTGCGGGTATCGTTGATGTGCCCCTTCTTCGCGATCTCCGTCGCCAGAATCGGCGCGATCGGCGTCCCATCGTAGCGGAGTGATTGATACGCGGCATCTTCGATGACTGCGATATCGAGTTCCTCTGCCAGGGCAAGAACCTTCTCTCGTCCAGCCTGATCGACAGTCTCGCCCGTCGGATTGGCAAAGTCGGCCGAGAGATAGGCGAACTTCACCTTGCCGCCCGCGCTCGCGGCCTGCGCCTTGTAGGAATCAGGCGTGCGGTTGCCGTTCGGCGTCAATTGATCGTAGGCCGGCTCATAGGCATTGAAGGCCTGGAGCGCACCGAGGTAGGTCGGCCAGGTGACCAGCGCCGTGTCATTGGGCGAGAGGAAAAGCTTGCCGAGATAATCCAAGCCCTGCTGCGAGCCAGAAACGATGAAGACGTTATCGAGTTCGCAAGGGATGCCGATGGCGGCCATCTGCTTGACCAGCCATTCGCGGAGCGGCCTGTAGCCCTCGCTGACCGAATACTGCAGCGCCGAGTTCACGGCCGAGCTATCGAAGATATCGACGTAGGCCGCCTTGAATTCCTGATCGGGGAAAAGCGCCGGATCCGGAATACCACCGGCAAAGGAAATAATATCTGGGCGGTCAAGAAGCTTCAGAAGCTCGCGAATCTCCGAAGCACGCATACGGGAAGAACGCGTCGCGAATATGCTTTCCCAATTCAGCATGGGCATTTCCTCGTAATTTTTTTTTGTCTTTAGGCGACAGAACCACGCAACAAATAATAAGTCAACATTACTGACCTATTTGTTTGCTACCATGACAATTTTGGGAAGCGAAGGTCACTTCCGTGATCAGAAGCCAGAACTGGCTAAAATCGATCTTTTCAAGACCCACTCCGTGGCAGTAGTGTCGCCGCCACTATCAAATATGCTATGAAGGTGCCAGCAATGCCCGCGTCGTCGAACACTCCTGAAATCAAGATCGAATTCCACACGTCGCCGGTCTCGGACGCCGACCGAATTCAGGCCCTGGAGTCGCCCGGCTTTGGCAAGGTCTTCACGGATCATATGGTTCTGGCTCGGTGGACTCCTGACAAAGGGTGGCACAATGCGAAGGTAACGCCCAGGCGGCCCTTGGAACTCGATCCTGCCAGCGCGGTGTTGCACTACGCGCAGGAAATCTTTGAGGGCATGAAAGCCTACAGGGCGGACGATGGTCGCATTCTGCTCTTCCGGCCTGAAGAGAACGCCCGCCGCTTCGCCCAGTCAGCCATCCGCATGGCGATGCCTCCCGTGCCGGACGAACTTTTCCTGAAGGCGGTGGAAGAACTCGTCCGTGTTGATAAGGACTGGATTCCATCGGGCGACGCCAGCCTGTATCTTCGCCCCTTCATGTTCGCCAACGAGGCATTCCTGGGTGTTCGTCCGGCTCAGGAATATATCTTCTGCATTATCGCTTCTCCGGTCGGCGCCTACTTCAAAGGTGGAGCAAAAGCGGTCTCCCTTTGGGTCGAGACCGAATACACTCGGGCGGCCAACGGCGGCACCGGTGCTGCAAAATGCGGAGGAAACTACGCCGCAAGCCTCATCGCGCAGGCCGAGGCCTCGAAGAGGAATTGCGATCAGGTCGTCTTTCTCGATGCGGCAGAGCACCGCTGGGTCGAGGAACTCGGCGGGATGAACGTATTCTTCGTGATGAACGACGGATCCGTCGTCACGCCACCGCTCGGCGGCACGATCCTGCCGGGCATCACCCGCGCCTCGGTTATCGTTCTCGCCGAAGAAAAGGGCTTGCGCGTCGAGCAGCGCCCCTACTCGTTCGCGGAATGGCAGGCCGATGCCGTCAGTGGCAAGCTCGTGGAAGCCTTCGCTTGCGGCACTGCAGCGGTACTCGCGGGCATCGGCCTGGTGCGACACGCTGGTGGCGAATTCCTGATCGGAGACGGACAGACCGGGAAGCTCACCACCGAGCTGCGCCAGGAGCTGGTCGGCCTGCAGAAGGGCGTGACGAACGATGAGCGTGGCTGGACACGCCGCATCCTGGTCTGAGGTCAGCGGCCGCAAGTAGTCGGCCCAGCAATTCAGAAAACTCGAAAACCGGGCAACGCCCGGGGCAACGCCCGGTTTTTTTGTGGCCGGACCAGAGGAAGAGCGCAGAGAGGCGCGAGGCTTCGGCCGGTCGCAAAATCATCAGGGGCGGCATGGAAAAAACACTCGTTCGCCCCGCTTCCGACCGGGAAACGGGGCGAGTCTTCTGCGATACTGCAGCTCGATCGTACCGCGCTCAGGAACGGAACAAGGAGGCGATCTGCTCTTGTGTCGGCAGTTGGCCTCTGGGTGTCAGCTTGTCGACCACTCCGGGCAGGACTGTCGAAAGTTGATTCAGGAGTTCTTGCTCACTGATTCCCGCCTGGCGTGCGAGATCGCTGATCGTCTTCGACCCAAGCGCATCGTTGAGGCTGCCCGGCGCGATCGGTTTGTTCTGTCCGGGCTGGACCCAGGAATCCACCGTATCGCCCTGCCCGGCCTCCGTCAGCTTGCCGAGAAGACCACCGAGACCGCCGAGCCCACCAAGAAGCCCGCCGTCACCAGCTTGGGGATTAGCCTGCTGAGCGGCTGGATCCGTCTGGCTGCCTCCAGCACCAAGAAGCTTTCCCACTAGTAACGCGCCAAGCGCGACCATGATCGGCTTCGAGATACTTCCGCCCGGAACGGCGTCATCAAAAATACCCATGACATCCTCCTTTTCGGTTGCTTCATTTCATTGAACAACAACTGTAGAATGAAAGAACAAGGTTCTCGCGAACCTTGAATTCCCCGACGAGCTATTTAGCTTAAACGGGAAGATGGTCTGAATATTCAACCAATCAAGGAGGGGAATGGCAGATGTCTGTTATCGGGTGGATTATCCTTGGATTGATCGCAGGATTCATCGGCAGCAAGATTGTGAACAAGTCGGGCGCAGGCATGCTGATGGACATCGTCCTCGGCATCGTCGGAGCGATCGTCGGTGGCGTCATCTTCAGCTTCTTCGGCGCATCCGGCATAACGGGCTTCAATATCTACAGCCTCGTTGTCGCCGTCATCGGCGCGGTCGTGGTTCTTTGGCTGTACCACGCCATCAGCGGGCGCCGTTCCATCTAGCTCGCTCTTTTGTATCGACGGAATGAGCGCTGCCTCAAAGGCGGCGACCTTATGCGTGTAACTCCGGCCTTGGGTCATTGGGCGAACGATCATGGCAGACGAGAGTACATCTTCATTCTATGACGACAACGCGGCCACCTATGCTTCGCGGCAACGCACGCTGCCGGTTCGACGCCTAGACGCTTTTCTGTTGATGCTGCCGCCAGGTGCAGCCATCCTCGATCTGGGATGCGGCGGCGGACAGGACAGCGCCTACATGCTGTCAAAGGGCTTCGATGTCACGCCAACGGACGGATCGCCGGCGATCGCGGAGCAGGCCGAAACCTTTCTTGAGCGTCCCGTCGCGGTGTTGCGCTTCGAGGATCTGGACGAAGAGGAAGCCTTCGACGGCGTCTGGGCCGAGGCCAGCCTGCTGCATGTCCCCCGGGCAGACCTCCCTGATGTGCTGGAACGGATCCGCACGGCGCTGCGGCCCGGCGGCGCCTTTCACGCCACCTTCAAGGCGGGCGAGGCCGAGGGGCACGACGGCTTCGGTCGCTACTACAACTATCCGTCGGCGGAACTGCTTTCGGAAATGCTGAGCAATGGCGGCTGGCACAACATTGTGATCAGCGAAGGCGATGGGACCGGCTACGACGGAAAGCCGACCCGCTGGCTTGCGGTACGGACGCAAAAATAAGGCCGGAGCTTTCGCCCCGGCCCTGCTGACTCAGCAGTGTGAAACCGCTTAGTTGACGGACTTGTCGACCAGCTTGTTCTTGCCGATCCAAGGCATCATGCCGCGCAGCTTCGCGCCGACTTCTTCGATCTGGTGGCTGTCGTTCATGCGGCGGATGCCCTTGAAGCGCGAACCCCCTGCCTTGTACTCCTGCATCCAGTCGGACGTGAACTTGCCGGTCTGGATGTCGTGCAGGACGCGCTTCATTTCAGCCTTGGTTTCAGCCGTGATGATGCGCGGGCCGGTGACGTATTCGCCCCACTCGGCCGTGTTCGAGATCGAGTAGTTCATGTTGGCGATACCGCCTTCATAGATCAGGTCGACGATCAGCTTCACTTCGTGCAGGCACTCGAAGTAGGCCATTTCAGGCGCATAGCCGGCTTCGACCAGCGTTTCGAAACCAGCACGGATCAGTTCGACGAGACCGCCGCAGAGAACGACCTGTTCGCCGAAGAGGTCGGTTTCGCACTCTTCGCGGAAGTTGGTTTCGATGATGCCCGAACGACCGCCGCCAACGCCGCAAGCGTAGGAGAGAGCGAGTTCGAGAGCGTTGCCGGAAGCGTTCTGGTGAACGGCAACGAGGCAGGGAACGCCGCCGCCCTTCTGGTATTCGCCGCGAACCGTATGGCCCGGGCCCTTCGGCGCGATCATGACGACGTCGAGCGACGCCTTCGGCTCGATCAGGCCGAAGTGAACGTTGAGGCCGTGTGCGAAGGCGATTGCAGCGCCGTCACGGATGTTGCCGGCGATTTCGCCCTTGTAGATGTCGGCCTGCAGCTCGTCAGGCGTTGCCATCATGATCAGGTCGCCCCACTTGGCAGCGTCGGCAACGGTCATGACCTTGAAGCCGTCGGCTTCTGCCTTCTTGATGGTTGCCGAGCCAGCCTTGAGAGCGATCGTCACGTTGGCATGGCCGCTGTCCTTGAGGTTCAGCGCGTGCGCACGGCCCTGGGAGCCGTAGCCGACGATGACGACGTTCTTCGACTTGATGAGGTTGAGATCTGCATCACGATCGTAATAGACGCGCATTTGAATTTCCTTCCCTTTGCTTGTCCTGTGACTTGTAAGAGGGGATCAGCCGACGAGCGGCATCTCCGCCAAAACCTTTTCCGTGCCATAGAGGCGCAGGAAGGCGGAAACCGCCCTCTCCGCCTGACGCGCGGTATCCTTGAGACCCGGCTCGCCGAGCAGCATGCGAACATGCAGATCGGAAACGATCAGGCCATAAAGCGTGTGATATGCCTCGTCGGCATCATGGAAGCGCAGCAGCCCAGCGCGCTTGCCGGAATCGATCAGCCCCATGGCGCGGCGATCGATCTGACGGCGACCCCGCTCCAGAAGCAGCTTGCCGAGCTTGGAGCCGTCGCGATGCGACTGGCCGATGGCGAGACGGTTGAGCGCCAGCGAGACATCGCCGGCGAGAACTTCAAGCAAATCCTTTGAGAAGATGACGAGGTGGTCGTGGAGGCTCGCCGACGTCAGCCGCTCGCCATTGCGCTCGAAGGTGCGCACCTTGCTCGCCTGATAGGCGATCATCGCGGACAGCAGGCCGTCGCGGTCGCCGAACCACTTGTACAGGCTTTCCTTGGAGCAGTTCGCCGCGCGCGCAACGCCCGATGTCGTCAGCGCCTTCTCGCCGCCATCGACGAGCAGCTGCAATGCCTGCTCCAGGACGGCGTTTTGGCGCGGCGAAAACTCGCTGGGCTCCAAATTATCGACGGACACGGCCTCACTCCCAATAGTACCGTACGGTACGGTTCGTAGGCTTTATGCTGCAAACCACTGTGCGCGTCAAGCGGCATGGCACGAAAATTTCAGCGTCCTTGCGCGATATCGACGCGACCGTCGCTACGCTCCAACCGCCGCCGCCGACAGCGCATTACTCAGGCGCCGTCAGCGGGCTCGCGCGCCGCCTCGACGTCTCTCACCGGGGACATGCCATAGACGCGGCTGTATTCGCGGCTGAACTGCGACGGGCTCTGATAGCCGACACGATGCCCCGCCGTCCCTGCATCCAGCCGCTCGATCAGCATCAGACGCCGCGCCTCATGCAGCCGCAGCTGCTTCTGGTATTGCACCGGCGTGATCGCGGTGATCGATTTGAAATGGTGATGGAAGGACGACACGCTCATGTTGACCTGCTCCGCGAGGTCCTCGATGCGCAGCGGCTGGGCAAAATTCTGCCGCAACCATGCGATGGCGCGTGCAATGCGGTTGCCGTGACTGTCGGCGACCGCAATATTGATCAGCCGGCCACCGTCCGGGCCGGTAAGAACCCGATATAGAATCTCCTGCTCTATCAGCGGCGCCATCGCCGCGATGTCCTTTGGACTATCGAGCAAACGTAGCAGCCGCACTGCCGCGTCCAAGAGCTCTGGCGTCGCGACATTTACGACGATCCCGCGTCCTCCAACGGGCGCGGTTGGCCGCGGGATTTCGGCGCGGCTCAAGAGATCGAGAACCTTCTCGCTGTTGATGGCGAGCGTCAGGCAGAAATGCGGAACCTCGGGGCTTGCCTCCACCACTCGCCATGTCACCGGCAGGTCGAGCGATGTCAGCAGGTAGTCGCCAGGCCCGTAATTGATGACGTCGGTGCCAAGGCGCAGGCTCTTGGCGCCTTGGATAACAAGGGCGATGCAAGGGCGGTAGCTGCCGTGGCAGGGGGCGCTTGGTGAAGTGCGCCGACTTATCCCCACGCTTTCGATCGCGGTCCTGCACTCCCCGTCGTCGCCAAGATGGCGCGCGGCAATGGAGACGATTTCCTGATAGGGATTGAACGGCAGAGTCATACGAGCGAACCCTTTATGTATCGCCTCGGAGAGATGCGCACTATGTAGGACAGCTTTGCTCCCGCGAGAATAGGCCCGCCTGTCACTTTTGCAGGATCGTGCAAGAAGCTCGGAGTATCGCTCTAACGCATCGACATCGATCCGGTGCATGGTCTGCCATCACCTCAGCAACCCGAAAGGAAGTCTCAGATGGCCATTGCAAAAGGCTATGCTGCCACCGACGCGTCCAAGCCGCTTACGCCCTTCACCTTCGAGCGCCGCGAACCCAATGCCGATGACGTCGTGATCGACATCAAGTTCGCCGGCATCTGCCATTCGGACATCCACACCGTCCGCAACGAATGGAAGAATGCGGTCTATCCGATCGTGCCGGGCCACGAGATCGCCGGCATCGTCTCGGCCGTCGGCTCGGCCGTCACCAGATTCAAGGCCGGCGACCGTGTCGGCGTTGGCTGCTTCGTCGACAGCTGCGTCGGCTGTGCAGCCCGCGACCTCGACCGCGAACAATATATGCCCGGCCTGGTCGGCACCTACAACGACTTCGAAGCCGATGGCAAGACGCGCACTCAAGGCGGTTACTCCGACTCGATCGTCGTCAAGGAAGGTTACGTCATGTCCATTCCGGACAACCTTCCGCTCGACGCCTCGGCCCCGCTGCTCTGCGCCGGCATCACGCTCTACTCGCCGCTGCGTCACTGGAATGCCGGACCAGGCAAGAAGGTCGCAATCGTCGGCATGGGCGGCCTCGGTCACATGGGCGTCAAGCTCGGCGCGGCCATGGGTGCTGACATCACCGTCCTCTCGCAGAGCCTTTCCAAGAAGGAAGACGGCCTCAAGCTCGGTGCCAAGGAATACTATGCGACCAGCGACGAGGAGACGTTCAAGAAGCTTGCCGGTACATTTGACCTGATCATCTGCACGGTCAGCGCCGAGATCGATTGGAACGCTTATCTTGGCCTTCTGAAGGTGGACGGTGCATTTGTGGTCGTCGGCATCCCGGAAAACGCGGTCCCGGTTCATGCATTTTCGCTGGTCCCGGGCCGCAAGAGCATTTCCGGCTCGATGATCGGCTCAATCAAGGAAACCCAGGAAATGCTGGACTTCTGCGGCAAGCACAACATCGTCTCCGAGATCGAGACGATCAACATCCAGCAGGTCAACGAGGCCTATGAACGCGTTCTGAAGAGCGACGTTCGTTACCGCTTCGTCATCGACATCGCCTCGCTGGCAGCTTGATAATGGGAAAGGGCGGCCTTGAGCCAGCGGCCTTGAGCCGCCCTTTCTATGCGCTGCTATCGTCGCGCATCGTTTCCTTCTGGGTGATCAACCGCGCGCTGTGCTGGCCGCTCAGGTAAATCCAGAGCCAACTCCAAGCCACGGCAAAACGCGAACGCGTCCCGATCAGGAAGTAGATGTGGGCGATGCCCCATATCCACCAGGCGATCCAGCCTTTCAGCTTGATCCGACCGAAATCGATGATGGCCGCGCTTCGACCGATCGTCGCAAGACTGCCCTGATGGCGATAGCGGAACGGTGCGGGCGCAGGGTTTCCCGCAAGACGCGCGCGGATGACCTTTGCGACATAAGCGCCTTGTTGTTTGGCCGCAGGCGCGATCCCCGGGACGGGAGCGCCACTTTCCCGAATGACGGAAGCCGTGTCGCCGACAACAAAGACATCCGGATGCTCCGGTGCCGTCAAATCCTTCTCGACGACGACGCGCCCTGCTCGATCGGCCGGAACACCGAGCCACTTGGCTGCGGGCGATGCCTGTACGCCTGCAGCCCAGACGATCGTGCGGCTCGGAATGAACTCCTCGCTCGTCTCGACACCGTCTGCCGTGCACTCCAGGACACGCTCGCCGATATGCAGCTCGACGCCGAGTTCCTGGAGGGCTTTGCTGGCATAATCGGAAAGCTCCTCGGCAAAGGTCGGAAGCACGCACGGCCCCGCCTCGACCAGCACGACCCGTGTCTTGCGCGTATCGATATTGCGGAATTCGCGCGGCAGGGTCTTGCGTGCAAGCTCGGCGATGATCCCGGCAAGCTCGACCCCCGTCGGCCCGGCGCCGACGAGAGTGAAGGTCAACAATGCGTCGCGCACGGCAGGATTGGTCTCGGTCTCCGCCCGCTCGAATGCGAGCAACATGCGCCGGCGGATCGTCGTTGCATCCTCCAGCGTCTTCAGACCGGGGGCCACCGCCTCCCAGTCGTCTCGCCCGAAATAGGCGTGCGTTGCTCCCGTGGCGAGGACGAGCGTGTCATAACGCAACGTAGTGCCGTCGCGTAAAGAAACTTCCTTTACGTCAGTATCGACACCGACGACTTCGCCCAGCAACGTCGTCACGTCTTGGCGGTCGCTATAGAGATGGCGAATGGGCCAGGCGATCTCAGAGGTGGAAAGGATTGTCGTCGCCACCTGGTAAAGGAGCGGTTGGAAGAGATGATGATTGCGCCGGTCAATCAACGTGATCCGGATGCCCGCACCCTTTAGATCGTTGACCAACTGCAGGCCGCCGAAGCCGCCGCCGACAACCACAACATGGTGTTCGCTCATGAGCTGCCTTTCCGTGCCACTTCGCTATAGCCAATGTCGTTGGTCGCGCGCGGCTTTCAATCACTGTTTGGGCATAGCTCGCCTGCTCTAGGCGGTAGTCACGAATGCTCAATTTGGTGTCGGGGTCAATCAGTCTGCATAGGCAACAGGGATCGATGTCCCGCTTTTCAGCAATTCCATCGATATGGACGCGGACACATCGAAGAGTTCGATCTTGCGGACGATCTGCTTATAGATCACGTCGTAGTGCTCGACGCGTGGGAGCACGATCTTCAGAATATAGTCGTGGTTGCCGGTAAGCCGATGCGCCTCGACGATCTCCGGTATGCTGCTGATCGCCCGGCGAAACGCCTCGATCCACTCGTCGGCATGGTGTGCCGTCTTGATCAGCGCAAATACCGTCGTCGGCACGCCCATTTTCTCGCGGTCAAGCACCACGATCCGCCGCGCGATATGGCCGCTCTCCTCCAGCCGCTGGATGCGGCGAGAACAGGCAGAGACCGATAGTGCGACCCTTTCAGCAAGCTCCGTCACCGAAATGCCCGCATCGGTCTGCAAATATTCTAGGATTCGTCGATCGCGGTCATCAAGCATGGTGCCTCGGAAATTTCACGGCTGCAGTTTGCGCAGTTTGGAGATTATACGCAAAAATGCAGCGCCAATGAAGAGTTTGAGACAAAGAAAGCAAACCATTTGCGCGAGGTTCGATGCATGATCTCGCCACTACGAAATTCCAGACGGGAGCATAACAAAAATGCAGACAATCGGACTAATTGGCGGAATGAGCTTCGAAAGCTCGGCGGTCTACTATCGCCTGATCAATGAAATGGTACGCGAGCGCCGCGGCGGGCTCACGTCGGCTGACCTCCTGATGCATTCCATCAATTTCGACGAGATCGTCTCCATGCAGAAGGCGGGTGACTGGGACTCTGCAGCAAGCCGGCTCGGCGACGTGGCTCTGCACCTGCAGATTGCCGGCGCCCGCTGCATGCTGATCTGCACGAACACGATGCATCTGATTGCCGATCAGGTCGCCTCCCGCATCTCCGTGCCGCTGATCCACATCATCGACGAGACCGCGAAGTCTCTGAAGGCAGCCGGGCGCAAGCGCCCGCTCCTGCTCGCCACACGATACACCATGGAACACGGTTTCTATGCCAATCGCATGAAGAGCCTGGGCGTTGACGTCGTGGTTCCCGAAGCCGCCGACCGCACGTCCGTCCATGACATCATCTTCAATGAGCTCTGCGCCGGCAAGGTGCTCGACAGCTCGCGCGACAAGCTCATGCAGATCATCGAACGCGAGCGCGCCAAGGGCGCGGACAGTATCATTCTCGGCTGCACGGAAATCTGCCTGATCCTTGACCCGAAGCATCTGCCGCTGCCGGGCTTCGACACAACCGAGATCCATGCTCGCGCCGCCGTCGAGTTCGCACTTGGCGACGAACAAGCACGCGTGATCGCGGCTGCTTGAGTCAACAAATTAGTTGACTCAGTCAAATAAAAGCAGGACAAAATCTCCTATCAGGAGGTTTTGTCCATGTCTGACCCTGGCTTGATCGACGCTGCCCGCGACTTCAATCGTTTCTACACGAGCTTCCTGGGGGTCCTGAACCGGGCCTACCTCGACACCGATTTCACGCTGACGGACGCGCGCGTCCTCTTCGAGATCGGCTCGCGCAAGGGCGTCACCGCGGTCGCGTTGGCACGCGACCTGCAACTCGACCCCGCCTATCTCAGCAGAATTCTCAAACGCTTCCGCTCCAATGGCCTGATTGAAACAACGGCCGATCCCGACGACCTGCGCAGTCAAATCATCAACGTCACCACCAAGGGACATGATCAATTCGAGGAACTGGGCCGTCGCTCCAACACTCAGATAGCAGAGCGCTTCGCTAACCTCGTCGACGGCGAACCGCAAAGCGTCGTAGCCGCGATGAGTGCCATTCGGGGGCTATTGGATCCCGAGGCCGCGCGCCCACCCTTGATCATCCGCGCACACCGGCCCGGCGACATCGGCTGGATCGTCCAAAGCCAGGGCAAGGCTTACGCCGGGGAATACGGCTGGGACATGCGCTTCGAGGGCCTCGTTGCAGAGGTCGCCGGCAAGTTCCTGGCGAATTTCGATCCGTCGAAGGAGTATTGCTGGATTGCCGAGCGTGGAGGCATCAACGTCGGCTCGATCCTTGTCACCAATGGTGGCGATGGCGTTGCGAAGCTTCGCCTGCTCTATGTGGACAAGGCGGCGCGCGGCCTCGGACTCGGCAAGATGCTGGTCGACGAATGCATTCGCTTTGCCAGGGCAAAGCAGTATCGACAGATATCGCTATGGACGAACGACATCCTGCATGCCGCGCGCGGCATATATTTGAAGGCCGGTTTCCGCCTTGTCTCCGAGGGGAGACACCGGATGTTCGGCCCTGAGGAAAACGGCCAAACCTGGGTTCTTGATCTCTGATTTGCTGCGTCGCAAAAGTTTCCCTTGATTTGGAAACGATCATTTCCTAATTAAGTCGACCATGACCACGGCGACCCTCACTGAAACGATCAGGACACGCGGCAGACCGCGCGAATTCGATCGCGACGCAGCGCTCGACAGGGCGCTCCAGGTATTTTCCGAGCGCGGCTATCATGCCGCGTCGATCAGCGAGCTTACCGAAGCCATGGGCCTTGCCTCCGGCAGCGTCTACAAGGCGTTCAAGGACAAGCGCGGCATATTCCTCGCAGCCTTCGACCGATACCGCGCTGTTCGTCGCGGCCTTCTGGACGCACGCATGGCGAAGGCCGCAACCGGCCGTGAGAAGATCCGCGAAGTCTTGGCCCACTATGCGCTCTCCTCGCATGGTGCCTCCGGTCGGTGCGGCTGTCTTGTCGTCAGCAGTGCGAACGACCTGGCGCTTTTCGACGAAGAGGCCGCAGACCGTGTCGCGGCTGCGTTTGCAGCCAACGAGGCGCTGATCCGCGATCTCCTCCGCCTCGGCCAAAGCGACGGCTCGATCGCCGCGAACGTTGACGTCGCCGCCACCGCCCGTACCCTGCTTTGCGTGACCAATGGAATGCGAGTGGTTGGCAAAACGGGGCGTAGCGAGGAAGAAATGGTCGCTGTCGCCGAGATTGCAATGAAACTTCTTGCGTAAATCGGGTTGCGACCGACCCGCCTCACGCGCAACCTTTTTGATGATCCGATAGCCCCGGAGCCTAATATGAGCCTTTCGACCACCACGCGGGAAACCGTCGCGCCGCAGACGATCTCGCCTTTAATGACGTTTCTTTTTGCGGCCGCCTGCGGACTGGTCGCGGCCAATCTCTATTACGGCCAGCCGCTTGCCGGCCCGATCAGCGCATCCCTCGGATTCACTCCGGCGGCAACCGGCTTGATCGTCACCCTGACGCAAATCGGCTACGGCCTCGGCCTTCTGCTGATCGTTCCGCTCGGCGACCTCCTGGAAAACCGCAGACTTGTGCTGACGCTGATCGCCATCTCTGCGGTTGCTTTGGTCGGCGCGGCACTGTCCTCGACACCGATGATGTTTCTACTAGCGTCGCTCTGCATCGGCCTTGCATCCGTTGCCGTCCAGGTACTTGTTCCCTTTGCCGCCCACATGGCGCCGGACGCTACGCGCGGCCGCGTCGTCGGCAACGTCATGAGCGGCCTGCTCTGTGGCATCATGCTGGCGCGGCCCTTCGCCAGCTTCGTTGCCGAAGCAACCTCCTGGCACATGGTCTACTTCGTGACCGCGGCGCTCATGATCGCGCTCGTTGTCATCCTGAGAGCCAACCTTCCGGTCCGTGTTCCCCACACCAGACTGAGCTACGGCAGACTGCTCGCCTCGATGGCGGATCTTGCCCTCCATTCGCGCATTCTTCAGCGTCGCGCGCTCTACCAGGCCGGGATGTTCGGTGCGTTCAGCCTATTCTGGACCACGACGCCCCTGCTGCTCGCAGGCCCTGAGTTCGGGCTGACGCAGAATGGCATCGCCCTGTTCGCGCTGGCTGGCGCGGCTGGTGCCATTGCGTCGCCAATTGCCGGGCGGCTCGCCGATCGCGGACTGACGAAGGCTGCCTCGACGCTAGCGATGCTGCTTGGAATGTCGGCCTTTCTCATCAGCCAGTTCGCAACCGATGGGTCGCTGACGGCGCTGCTTTTGCTGACCGCTGCAGCAATACTGCTTGATTTCGGCGTAACCACCAATCTGGTCTGCGGCCAGCGAGCCGTCTACGCGATCAGCGCCGAGCATCGCAGCCGCCTGAACGGTCTCTACATGGCGACGTTCTTTACGGGCGGTGCGATCGGATCCGCCGTGGGCGGCTGGGCCTACGCGACCGGCGGCTGGACGATGACCGCGTGGATCGGCTTCTGCTTCCCAGCCTTTGCGTTCCTTCTGTTCCTGACGGAAGGCCGCGGCCGGCAGGCAGTCTCAGAGGCTGGCTGAATCGAATCGGAGCCGGGCGGCGCGAACCGCGTCATGGTTTGCCTCCGCCCAGTTCAGTAGCAAGGCGAGCGTGCTGTAAAGCGAGCGGCCGAGATCAGTCATCCGGTACTCGACGCTCGGCGGTTTCGTCGGAAACACTTCCCGCTCGATGTAACCGTCACGCTGCAGATCCCTTAGGGTCTGTGTCAGCATGCGCTGCGAGATATCCGGAATCATCCGCCGTAATTCGCCGAAGCGATACGGACGTTGCGACAGCGCCTCGAGCATCAGTGTCGACCACTTGCCGCCAATCTGCTGCATCATGTCCCGGACCGGGCAATTGTTGAAGTCGAGGTTGCTGAGATCGACGTCTCGACGAATGCCGGGGGCCTTGTTCTTCAGGTTGACGACGGCGCCACTCATTCTTGGTTCCCTTTTGGTAACGTAGAGCCAAAAAACTGCCTTCTTTACAGCGCGCAGTCAATTCCTAATCTAGAGCTTCTCTCTTTTTGAGACCAACAGCAAACCTAGAGGAAAGACACATGAGCGAGACCATTCTCATCACGGGTGCGGCCGGCCAACTCGGCCAGCGGATCATCCATCACCTGCTTGAGACCGAAAAGGTTCCAGCGGCAAATATCATCGCCGCGACGCGCGATCCGGCCAAACTCGCGGACCTTGCCACAAAGGGTGTCATCACCCGCAAGGCCGATTTCGACGACGCCGCCTCGCTCGAATCTGCCTTCAAGGGCGTCGATCGGTTGCTGATCATCAGCACCGACGCACTCGCCGTCCCCGGCCTACGTCTCAAGCAGCACAAAGCGGCAGTGGACGCGGCAGCCAAGGCAGGCGTGAAGCACATCGCCTACACCTCGATGCCCTCGCCCGATAAATCTCTGGTGACCTTTGCACCCGATCATCTTGGCACCGAGAATGCCATGAAGGCCACTGACATCCCCTACACGATCTTTCGGAATGCCTGGTACATGGACAACTATCTCCATGGCATGCCGCACAATCTCCAGTCGGGAAACTGGTACACGAGCAGCGACGGCGGCAAGGTTGCGAACATCTCGCGCGAAGACTGCGCGCGGGCAATCGCAGCGTCCCTTGCCTCCGGCAGCGATGAAAGCGCGACCTATACGCTGACCGGAGCCGAATCGCTGAGCGCCGACCAGATCGCCGCGGTCCTCTCCGATGCGGTTGGAAGGCCGTTGAAGGCCGTCAGCGTCACGGATGAGCAGCTTGGCCAAGGCATTCGCGGCGCGGGTCTTCCCGATTTCGTCGCGGACATGCTGGTCTCAGCCGACGCCAACATCCGCGCCGGCAACTTTGATCTGGTAACGGCGGATTACGAGACGCTGACTGGCAACAAGCCTCAAACGCTCAAGGGCTTCTTCGTCGCACACAAGACCGCCCTCACGGCCTGAGTCGGTCGATAAAGCCCGCTTCGCACCACCGGAGCGGGCTCACTCATGCAGTTCTCAGATCTTCTGGCCGCATGCGCGGCAGAACCGCCGAACCGTTTCGGCCATGCCGAATTCCAGCGCGTCCGCCGTCAGCCCGTGCCCGATGGACACTTCCGCGAGTTTCGGAATGCGCTTTAAGAGCGGTGGCAAATTCGCAACCGTCAGATCGTGCCCCGCATTGACGCCCAAGCCGATCGCCAGCGCCGCGTCCGCTGTCTCACCTAGCGCCTCGAGGATTGGCCCTACCCGTTCAGGCGCATCGTAGCAGCCGCCATATGGCCCCGTATAAAGCTCGATCCGGTCAGCACCGACCGCCTTGGCAATCGCGACGGCCTCGGCGTCCCCATCGCCATCGGCAAACAGCGATACGCGCGTGCCCATCTTCTTCAGCCGCGCAATGACATCAGTCAGGAAATCGCGGTGCTTGCGGAAATCCCAGCCATGATCAGAGGTCGCCTGTGAGGGGTCGTCCGGAACCAGCGTGACCTGCTCGGGTGCCACCCCAACGCAGAGATCGAGAAACTCCTCGGTGGGATAGCCCTCGATATTGAATTCGGCGTTTGGAAATTCGTCATCGATCAGATTGCGGATGATGGGCAGGTCCGAGAAACGGATGTGTCTTTGGTCGGGTCGCGGATGGACCGTCAATCCGCTCGCGCCGGATTGCAGCGCAATCCGCCCCAACCCCTCTACACTGGGCCATGGAAGATCGCGGCGGTTGCGCAGCATCGCGACGGCATTGAGATTGACGGAAAGCGTAGTCTGCATGGCGGGATTCCACTGAAGCGAAGGATGATCGTTTCTAAGCCAACGAGTCGGCATCGGCCAACGAGATTCGTACATGGATGCATGTGAATCTGTGATGACGCGAGCGTTTGGTCCGTCAACGCGGCGGCTGAATGTAGATCTGGTTTGTTCTTCGCGCTTTAAACGATCAAGCGTTTCTCCAGCGCTGATTTCTCGCGAGAAACGCGTCACCTGGGGCAGCTTTCCCGCCGGATTGCGCTGTAAATTAAAAGTCACTAAATTTGATACTAACAAAATACGTCAATCACGAGTAACGTAAGCTCGCGATATCGAAGCAAACACCGCCAGTTGCTTTGATGCCTGAACAGGAACGATCAAGAAGGAACCCCACTCAACCGCACCCTTTTTGCAATTTGCAGACGCACAATGAGCACAACGGGAGGGACCATGGCAGAAGGTTACAAGCAGGATTTCACGTCAGACCTCGCGACACAAACACGAGCGCGGCACCGTTTTCTTCCTTCTGCGGCGCTCCGCCCCGCAGATTTGCCCCGCGGGCGAGTTCCGATCGCCGACATGGCCAATGCCTTTGGCGTCACCCACCGCACACTCCACTTCTATGAGGAAAAAGGGCTCATTTCGGCCAGCCGAATCGGCCTGATGCGCGTCTATGAACCGGGCGACGTGATGCGCATGGCTGTCATCAACGCCTGCCGCGAGGCTGGAATGGCGGTTGCTGTGATCCAGGATTTGATGAGCGACCTCATAGAAGCCGACTCGCAGGAGGCTGCCGAGGCTCTGTTTCGTGACGCGCTCGTGACCCGCAAACGCGAACTCAGCGCGGAAATGTCCACATTGCATCGGCAGATGCAGCAGGTGAGCGACCTGCTCGACCGCGAGGCAGCCGAGGAGCAGCTTCTCAACGATAATCAGAGCGGCTCGATGCTCACGGATCAGGAGTTGCGGTGCCTGGCGCTGATGGCGGCAGGGCTTTCCACGCAGCGTATTGCGCGCACCCTCGACCTTCGAAATGACGATGCACAGTCACTTGAGGCCGGCATCATCCAGAAATTCCACGCCAACAATCGTTTTCAAGCCATAGCCAAGGCCGTCATGCTCGGCGTCGTCCAGGTCTGACGCCCCCGGAAAATCGCCTAGCGCACAATCGTCAGGGTTTCCGCCGCGCGCGTGATCGCTGTATAGAGCCACCGTTCGCGTGTATCGCGGAATGCCCAGCTTTCATCGAACAACACGACGTTGTTCCACTGCGAACCCTGCGCCTTGTGCACCGTCAGTGCATAGCCGTAGTCGAATTCGTCGTAGCGCTTGCGCGTGTTCCAGGGAATCTCACCCTCGACATCCTCGAAAGCCTGCTTCAGCAGTTTGATCTTCGCCGCGCCGCGATCCATGTCGTCATCCTCGGGCCGGACCAGCAGGTTGATGCCAGGCTTCGTCGTCTCCTTGGACGACGTCATCACCTGCCAAAGTGAGCCGTTGAGCAAGCCCTTTGCCGGATCGTTGCGCAGGCAGACAAGCTTGTCGCCCGTTTGCGGATATTCGGTCGCAAAACCCTTCAGCTCGCGAAGACGCTGATTGTATCGGCGTCGCGTGCGATTCGTGCCGACGAGCACCTGATCGGCATCGAGGACCAGCGACTGGTTCACCTCGCCCTTCGAGATGACCCGCGCGGTACCGTAGTCTCCGTAGCTGACTTCGTTGCCCTCACGCACCTGCATTGCAAGCTGGATGATCGGATTATCGCGCGCCTGGCGGTGAATGTCCGTCAGCAGATAGTCCGGTTCCTGATTGGTGAAGAAGCCGCCGCCCGACACCGGAGGCAGCTGCCCCGGATCTCCAAGCACCAGGATCGGTGTGCCGAAGCTCATCAGGTCGCGGCCCAAAGCCTCGTCCACCATCGAGCACTCGTCGACCACGATCAGCGCAGCCTTGGCGACTGGGCTCTGACGGTTGATGGAAAACATCGGCGCAATGGAAGTTTTGCCCGTCTCCTCGTCCTCGACAGCCTCCTCGCCGCGCGGACGATAGATCAGCGAATGGATGGTCTTCGCGTTGCTGGCGCCGCGCGACCGCAGCACCTGGGCCGCCTTGCCCGTAAACGCGGCAAACAGTACGTCACCATCCACATACTCCGCGAAATGCCGCGCAAGCGTCGTCTTGCCCGTACCGGCATAGCCGAACAGACGGAAAAGCGGTGTCCGCCCTTCCTTCAGCCATTGGGAAACGGCCCTGAGGGCTTCATCTTGTTGCGGAGCAAATTGCATCGTGGATCGACTTGGCAGGATTCGCCTGACATAGGCAACCCTGAAATCCGCGCAAGCGGGCAATCGAAAGGGAATAAAATCGGCATCGATGGTGTCTCATGTCAGGCAACGCAATCAAGCGTGCCCTACACGTGAGGAGAGAGCCCATGAAATCCGCAAAGATGCTGATCGCCTTTGCCATTGCATCCGCCGCCGCAACGTCCGCATTTGCGGCCCCGCCCGTCAAGGCCGTAAAGTCCACCAAGGGCGAGGTTCTTGCCGGCGAAAACGGCATGACCCTCTATACCTTCAAGAAGGATAAGATGGGTGTCTCCAATTGCTACGACGATTGCGCCAAGAACTGGCCGCCGCTGAAGGCCGCTAGCGACGCGAAGCCGGAGGGTGCATATTCGATTGTCGAACGGAAAGACGGCAGCAAGCAGTGGGCCAAGGACGGCATGCCGCTTTATTTCTGGGTGAAGGACAAGAAGATGGGCGATATCACCGGTGACGGTGTCGGCGGCAATTGGGATCTCGTCAAACAGTGAGCGAAGCGACGTGAAGGCACCAGGTCACGACACGTTCGAGGGCCAGATCCTGGCCCTCCTTCCCTCGCTCAGGCGTTACTCGCGGAGCCTCACCCGCTCCGATGCAGACGGGGAAGACTTGCTGCAGGATTGCCTCGAGAAGGTGCTCGCCCGTCACGGACAATGGCGGGGGCTGAACCTGCGCGGCTGGGTGCTGACGATCATGACGAACCTCTATCGCAACAGCCGTCGCCAGACGGGTCGCGCGCCGTTCGTGGAACTCGATGGCGCCGAGGACATCGTATCCGTCGATCCCGCTCCCGATCCGCTCGAGCGATCGCGGCTGGAGGATGCATTAAATAGCCTTTCGGAAGAAAACCGCGCTGTGCTGATGTTGATTGTCATCGAAGGCTATACCTATCAGGAGGTTGCGACCGCACTCGACATCCCGATCGGCACGGTTATGTCGCGCCTGTCACGCGCACGCCAACGGATGGGAGAGCGCATGAAGGCAGACAATGTCATTACGCTTCGGAGACCGAAATGAACGAGATCAACCAGACCGTGACCGAAGCGGATCTTCACGCCTTTGCCGACGGGCAGCTTCCCGAGCAGGCCCGCGCACGCATCGAGGCGTGGCTCACTGACAATCCGGGCGATGCAGCCAGAGTGGCGGAATGGTCCGCGCAAAATGCCGAGATCCGATCGCTTTTCGCGGACTATGAAAAATCCACGGACGCCGACATAGCGCTCGTCACTGGCCGGACACGCCCAGCAAACTGGCCGAAGCGCCTGGCGGCGGTGGCTGCGATCATAGCGGCTTTCGGCCTGGGAGCCTTGAGCGGCCACTACGGCCCAGCACTGTTTCAAAAACCGGATCTGCAACTGACGGAACTCGAAACCCTGCCCAACGAAGCCCGCAACGCCTTCCTGGTTTATGCCGGTGAAGTCCGCCATCCCGTCGAGGTCTTTGCCAATGAGGAAGCCCATCTGGCGACCTGGCTCGGCAAGCGGCTTGCCATTCAAAACTTGCGGGTTCCGAACCTGCAGGAACTCGGCTTCAAGCTGGTCGGCGGGCGACTGTTGCCCGTCGAGGGCAGGCCGGGTGCAATGTTCATGTACGAGGATCCGGCCGGCGAACGACTGACGGTCCTCGTCGGGCGCAAGGCTGATAACAGGTCGACCAGTTTCCGCTTCGCGTCATCGGGCAATGTCGAAACCTTCTACTGGATCGACGGCGAACTCGGCTACGCCGTTACCGGCGAGATTCCGCGCGATGTGCTGAGAAAAGTCGCCGAGGAATGCTACAGGCAGTTTCCGTCGTAAGCCTCAGCGCAGCGGGTCGTTGGCAAGCTCGATCGGCTTGCCGTGCGGCGTCGCCTCCGCCGCCCGCTGCCAACTCTTCTGCAGATCGAGGATCATGTCGGCGTCAGCGACGCCGAGTTTGACGAGAATTGCCGAAAGCGCCGCCACCCAGCAATCGAAATAGTCGCGGCCGTCTTCGGCGCGGCCGGGCTGGTGCAATTCCCGTGATAGCGTCTCAGCCCATTCGTTCCACGTAAACAGGCCCCGTTCGTGCAGATGCACTGTTATCGCGAAGGCTTCCGCAGCCCATGGCTCAGGAAAGACCGGCTCTCCATCGGGCGATTTCGGCAGCTGCGGCGATTGCGCCAGCGGCGACCGCGTCTCACACTGGCTCAAGATAGCTCTCCCAGGCATCGATCGAGATGCAGAGCGTCGGATCCGCTCCCTCACCCCAGATTTCGCCGCCGTCGAACAAGACCGTATAGACCCATTGAGGGTTCTCGCCCTTCCCATGGGCGTTGTCGTCGGGGAAGACGAAGGAGCCTTGAACAGCTTCTACCACGCCCAATTTTGAGCGTGCATAGCGCGGCAGCCGCGTATGTGTCGTCGGATTGAAATTCCTGGTTCGAACACTGTCCCCCACGGAGAAGCGTGGCGGCGTCGCCACCGGTCGGTCGCAGGGACCACCCTTGGCGAGCACGCCTGCCACCATGTCGGCCTTCAGGACACGCTTCGGCGTCGCGCCATCCATTTGCTTGTGACCGGCGTTGATCTCCTCGGCCGTCACAAAGCCATGGCGCCGCAGCAGCACCTCCAGCGCCCGCGTCCAGATCTCGTAGTAGCTCGCGCCAAGATAACTCGCCGGTGGAATGCTTTCGCGCGTATGCCGGCTCTCGTCGATATTCCAGGCGCCAAAGGCGCCGCTGGAAAGCGTAAGGCCGAGCGCACGCTTCTCCCACTCCGCATGGAAATACGGCTCGTCCCTTTCGGGCGCGACAGGGCCGAAACCCATCTGACCGCCAAGGTCGTGCGGGCCGTTCATGCCGCATCTCCTGGCGCGGCAGCCAATCCCGTTCCGATCATCGCATCGCGACTGACGAGATCTGCAAGCTGCTCCTCGCTCCATCCATCCGTGCCCGCCGGCCGCTCCGGAATGACCAGATAGCGGAGCTCCGCCGTCGAATCCCATACGCGGATCTTCTTATCCTCGGGCAAGGTCACGCCGAATTCGGCCAGCACCCCGCGCGGATCGATAACTGCCCGCGAACGGTAGGCGGGGGCCTTGTACCACACGGGCGGCAGGCCGAGGACCGACCAGGGGTAACAGGAGCAAAGCGTACAGACGACGAGATTATGCGTCTCGTCCGTGTTGAACACCGCGCGCATGTGCTCGCCCTGACGCCCGGCATAGCCAAGGCTCGCGATCGCCGCCGTCGCGCCGCGCCGCAGCCACTCCGCGAATTCAGGATCGTTCCATGCCCTGGCGACGACACGCGCACCGTTTCGTGGGCCGACCTTGGTCTCGTAGGTCTCGACGATCGCATCGATCGCCGCCGGATCGATCAGTCCCTTCTCCGTCAGAACCGTCTCCAGCGCCCTCACCCGCGCCTGCATGTCGGTATAGCGGTTGTCATGGTCATGGTCGTGGTCGTGATGGTGATCGTCGTCGTGCACGAGATAATCCTCCGCCAATGGGCGGCTTATCTTTAAGCGCTTGTAGCCGGAGCGCCAAGCCCCACTCAGGATGTCGTCGAAGCCTGCCGCAAGCTCTATTTCAGCATCGGCCAAAGGCTGAGCACCAACAACACGGCCATGGTGATGTTGAACCATTTGAGCCGGACGGGATCCGACAACCAATCACGCAGAGCCGAGCCGAACCCCGCCCAGGTCGACACGCTCGGCAGATTGACCAGCGCGAAAGCGAAGCCAACGATCAAAACACTCGCAAAGTAGATATTCGGGATCGTGTAAGTCGCCATCGCGGTAACAGCCATGACCCATGCCTTCGGGTTGACCCACTGGAAGGCTGCCGCCGACAGGAACGACATCGGGCTGACACCGCTCTTGCCTTCGTCTAGCGACCGTGAAGTCGCAATCTTCCAGGCGATCCACGCAAGATAGGCGCCACCGGCAAATTTCAGCGTCAGATAGAGAGCCGGCACCGCATGCAGCAGCGCCCCAAGCCCGAATCCGACGCCGATCAGCAGCGAGAAGAACCCTGCCCCGATCCCCAGCATATGCGGAACGGTGCGCCGGAAACCGAAATTCACGCCCGATGCGAAGAGCATCATGTTGTTGGGGCCAGGCGTTATCGATGTGGTAAAGGCAAACAGGACGAGTGCCAGAAATGTATCCAGCGGCATGAGACCTCCCGGAGGCCCGCGGTTGGTCCGGCGGGACTTTTCGATTTAGGTCAATCTAACTGACCTAAATCCACCGCTCCATGCTATCATTGTCATGGTGACACGATTGGTTGAAAGATTGGCGCGCCTCCCAATCTTCTTCGAAAACCGGAACGACCATCATGCGAGACGACGCCATCCCAACCATCAGCTTTCCCAATGGTGCAGAGGTTCCAGCCATCGGCCAGGGCACCTGGAACATGGGAGAGAGATCTTCCGAGGCCAGGAGCGAGATCGAAAGCCTGCGCGCAGGCCTCGATCTCGGGATGACGCTGATCGATACCGCGGAAATGTATGCCGACGGCGGCGCGGAGAAGATCGTTGGCGAGGCGATCCGGGGCAGACGGGATGAGGTGTTTCTCGTCAGCAAGGTGTATCCTTGGAACGCCACCCGGACGGGAACGATCGCAGCCTGCGAACGTAGCCTATCGCGTCTCGGCACGGATCGGATCGATCTCTATCTGCTTCACTGGCGCGGCGACCATCCGCTCGCTGCTACCGTCCAGGCTTTCGAGGAACTGAAAGCATCCGGCAAGATCGGCGCCTGGGGTGTTTCCAACTTCGATGCTGACGACATGGAGGAACTGCGGACCGTTCCCGCCGGAGGGAACGTCGCAGCCAACCAGGTTCTCTACAACCTGTCACGCCGAGGCGTTGAATATGATCTGCTGCCCTGGTGTCAGGAACGTCGGATCCCGATCATGGCCTATTCACCGATCGAACAGGGGCGCATTCTGCATCATCCGGAACTGATCCGCGTCGCCAAGGCCTATCAGGCAACGCCGGCGCAGGTGGCACTTGCCTTCCTGCTGGAACGCGACGGCGTGATCGTCATCCCGAAAACGTCGAACGCTGCCCGCGCCGCCGAAAACCGGGACGCAGTCTCGCTCGACATTACCGACGAGGACTGGGCGGCGCTCGATGCCGCTTTCCCGCCTCCGGCAAGAAAAAGGCCGCTGGAGATGCTCTGATCTCCAGCGGATTTTGATGGCGCGGGTTGGCACTAGTGCCGGCAAGGGCCGCGATCAGGCGGCTTTTATGTCGGGGCTACCCCCATATACCGGATAATCAGTGTACCCTTCGGCGCCACCGCCGTAGTACGTCTCACGGTTCGGCGTCGCCAACGGCAGGTCCCGCCGCAATCGCTCGACCAGATCGGGATTTGCGATGAACGGCTGGCCGAAAGCAGCGAGATCAATAAGGCCGTCCTGCAGGAACTGCTCTGCACGGCGCTTGTCGAGAGAACCGGCAAGAATAAGCGTGCCCGAATAGCTCTCGCGGAACTTGCGCAGAAAATCCCTCGAAAGAGCCGGAGCGCTGGCAAGCCCCTGATCCTTCAGATGCACATAGGCAAGTTTGCGTTCAGCAAGCGCAGTCGCAAGATGCAGGTAGGTTTCCTCGATCAAAGGATGGTGCGGCATGTCGAACAGCTTGCCGAACGGCGAAAGCCGGATACCGACCTTCTCGGCACCAATCCGCGCCACCACCGCGTCGACAATCTCCAGCACGAAGCGCGTCCTGTCTTCGACGTTGCCTGCGCCATATCGGTCGGTGCGGTCGTTGATCAGAGTATTGAGAAACTGCTCCAGGAGATAACCGTTGGCACCGTGGATCTCGACGCCGTCAAATCCGGCGGCAACGGCATTGGCCGCAGCATTCGCAAAGTCGTTTACGACCCTTGCGACCTCGTCAGTCCCAAGCGGTCGCGGCACGCTGGCTTCAACGAAACCGGCAACACCTTCGTCGTTGAACGCGTAGGCCGTGCTCTTATCGTCGCGCGCCGGCTTGGCGCTGGAACTGACCGGCTGGCCGCCAGCCGGCTGAAGAGAGGTATGCGACATGCGGCCGACGTGCCAGATCTGCGCAAAGATCTTCCCGCCTTCCTCGTGCACGGCCTTCGTCACGCCCTGCCAGCCGCGAACCTGATCGTCCGACCAGATGCCGGGGATAAAGGCGAAACCCGTTCCCTCTTGCGAGATCGGCGTTCCCTCGGAAACGATCAGACCGGCGCCGGCGCGCTGGCGATAATACTGGGCGGTCTGCTCGTCGGCGATACCGTCCTTCGCCCTGGCCCGGGTCATCGGAGCCATGACGACACGGTTACGAAGCTTCTGGCCGCGAAGGTCGTAGACTTCAAAGAGAGACTTCATGAGCGCAATTCCTCAATTCGGTTGATTATCATCGACCAAACAGATATCTCTGCCGCATTCAGAAATCCAACAGATGGAAATCATGATGTCGATCGATCACGCTCATATATTGAAGTTCGACCTGAACCTGCTGGTTGCCTTTGATGCCCTGATGAGCGAGCGCAACGTCACGCGGGCGGCGCAGCGTATCGGCACATCCCAATCCGCCTTGAGCCACAATCTCGGCCGCCTGCGCGCGCTTCTATCGGATGAACTGTTTGTTCGCTCGGCGCGTGGGATCGAACCAACGCCACGGGCGCAGGAACTCGCGGAGACCGTCAGCGGCATCCTGTGCACGATCCAGTCCCGCCTGATCGAGCCGGAGCAATTCGACCCGGCAACGGACGAGCGAACCTTCACGCTCGGAATGACCGACTATCTCGAAAGCCTGTTGATGCCGCCGCTTCTCGCTTCCGTTCGCGAGCAGGCGCCACATGTCAATTTCGTGATACGGTCGCTCGACCAGGATTATCCCGCGGATCTACTGGACAGCGGCGAGATCGACCTCGCGATCGGCAAGGTGGAAACCGGCAACGAACTCCATAAACGCCGCAAGCTCTGGTCCGAGCGTTATGTCATCCTCAGCAATCCCGAGACAACCGGCCGCTCCGGCATGATCGACCTCGAGACTTTTCTCGCGACCCCGCAGGCCGTGATCGTCAGCAAGGACGGCCGCTGCCGCCTTGTGGACGAAGTGCTAGCTGAGCGTGGATTGAAACGACGCGCAGCAGTGACGACGCCGCACCTCTTCACGCTGCCGATCCTGGTTCGGGATACGCACGTACTTGCCGCCGTGCCAGCAAGCTTCGCCCGTGCCTGGGCGCCGGTGTTCGGCCTCGCCATCAGCCCAGGACCGGTGGACATCCCGCCCTATGACATCTCGCTTGGATGGCACACCTCGTCCGACCGCAACGCCGGGCACGTCTGGCTACGCCAACAGGTCCTTGCGGCGCTCGAGCCTGTCCGCGCCAAGGTCCTTCAGGCGAATGCAGGATCCGATATCGCCTTGGTCGCCGCCGAATAGATCGCTCGGATTGTCACCGGATTGCCGGAATGGGAGAAGTACCGGGCGCCCTGGCGTCCGGTACTTGTATTGGCTTACATCCCCTGCTGGCCGCGGTTCATCGCGGCAATACCGGTGCGGCAAACCTCGATGAGGCCGAGCGGCTTCATGATCGAGACGAACTGGTCGATCTTCGAGGACTTGCCGGTGATCTCCAGGATGAAGTGATCGACCGTGGCATCGACCACTTTCGCATGGAAGGCATCCGCGAGCCGGAGCGTCTCGGCCCGGGTCTCGCCCGTACCGATGACCTTGACGAGCGCCACTTCGCGCTCGATCGGACGCTCCTGGCCGAGTTCGCGGGCGCGTACCGTCAGATCGACCACCCGATGAACAGGAACGATGCGCTCAAGTTGAGCCTTGATCTGTTCGAGGACATGGGGCGTGCCGCGCGTCACGATGGTAATACGCGACAGATGCGCCTGGTGCTCGGTTTCGGAGACGGTCAGGCTCTCGATGTTGTAGCCGCGGCCAGAGAACAGGCCGATGACGCGGGCAAGGACGCCCGGCTCGTTGTCGACGAGGACCGAAAGCGTATGGCTTTCGACCGCCGCCGTCTCGGGCGAGATGAAGTAGGCAGAGCCCGTCGGCTGAAGGTGTGCGTTCATGGTCTTGGGTTTCCTCTACCTTGATATCAAACGAGCTGACGGCCCTTGGCGTCGATCGCATTGGCGACCGCCTCGTCCGTGGCTTCGTCCGGCAGCAGCATTTCGTTGTGAGCCTTTCCCGACGGGATCATCGGGAAGCAATTGGCGAGATTGGCGACACGGCAATCGAAAATGACCGGCTTCTTCACGTCGATCATTTCCTGGATTGCGCCGTCCAGATCGTCAGGCTTGTCGCAACGCAGGCCAACGGCGCCGTAGGCTTCGGCGAGCTTGACGAAGTCGGGCATCGCTTCCGTATAGGAGTTCGACAAGCGATTGCCGTGCAGCAACTGCTGCCACTGGCGAACCATGCCCATGTACTGGTTGTTCATGATGAAGATCTTGATCGGCGCTTCGTACTGGATCGCCGTCGACATTTCCTGGATGCACATCTGGATCGAGGCGTCGCCGGCAATGTCGATGACGAGGCTTTCCGGATGCGCGATCTGCACGCCGAGCGCTGCCGGCAGGCCGTAGCCCATGGTGCCGAGGCCGCCCGAAGTCATCCAGCGGTTCGGCTTCTCGAATCCATAGAACTGCGCTGCCCACATCTGGTGTTGGCCGACTTCGGTCGTGATGTAGGTGTCGCGATCCTTGGTCAGCGCATAGAGGCGCTCCAGCGCATATTGCGGCATGATGACATCGTTGTTCTTGGTATAGGCGAAGGAGTTGCGCGCCCGCCAGCGCGTGATATCGGCCCACCAATCGGCGATCTGGCTCTTCTCCGGCTTCTTCGGCAGAGCCCGCCACAAGCGGACCATGTCTTCCAGAACGCTTCCAACATCGCCGCGAATGCCAAGATCGACGCGAACGTTCTTGTTGATAGAGGACGGGTCGATGTCGATATGGATCTTCTTCGAGTTCGGTGAGAAGGCAGTGATGCGGCCGGTAATGCGGTCGTCGAAGCGGGCGCCGATACAGACCATAACGTCGCAGTCATGCATCGCCATGTTCGCCTCGTAGGAGCCGTGCATGCCGAGCATCTTCAGCCAGTTCTTGCCTGATGCCGGATAGGCGCCGAGGCCCATCAGCGTCGAGGTGATCGGGAAATCCGTCAGCTCGACCAACTCGCGCAGAAGCTTGGTCGCCTCGGGGCCGGAGTTGATGACGCCGCCGCCGGTGTAGATGATCGGACGCCGTGCACTCGCCATCATCTCGACCGCCGCATGGATCTGGTTGAGATCACCCTGGATCTTCGGCTGGTAGCTCTTCTGGATCGCATGGGCCGCAGGCGGCGTATAAGTACCGGTGGCAAACTGGACGTCCTTCGGAATGTCGACGAGAACGGGACCCGGGCGGCCCGACTGCGCGATGCGGAAGGCTTCGTGAATGATCGCCGCGAGATCGTTGACGTCCTTGACCAGCCAGTTGTGCTTGGTGCAAGGGCGCGTGATGCCGACCGTATCGGCCTCCTGGAAGGCATCCGAACCGATCAGCGAGGTCGGAACCTGGCCGGTGAGGCAGACGAGCGGGATCGAATCCATCAAGGCGTCCTGCAGCGGCGTGACGGCATTCGTCGCACCCGGACCGGAAGTAACAAGCAAGACACCGACCTTGCCGGTTGAGCGGGCATAGCCTTCGGCCGCATGGCCGGCGCCCTGCTCATGGCGGACGAGAATGTGCTTGATCTCGTCCTGCTGGAAGATCTCGTCGTAGATCGGCAGCACTGCGCCACCCGGATAGCCGAAGATATGCTCGACGCCGTTGTCCTTCAGCGCCTGGAGGACGATCTCCGCTCCCGTCATCCGATTGCCTGCTGCCTGATTGTCCGTGCCCGTCATGTTTCTTTTCCGTTTTGACTGCTGGGATTTGAGTTCTGTGGTCCGGAAGCCCGAATTTCGGGCATAAAAAAAGGCCCCTGAGGGAGCCTGTCATCTAGCGCATGGGTGGCTATCGCCGGATGGTTACACCATCCTGCCCATGCGCTTTCCCACCACGATAAGAGCTACTGCGATTTTCATGGGGCGAAGTGATAGACAGAAAATTTCGCATCGTCAACGCATGCCGCAATAAAAAATCGAGCCCGATCGCACCAGCCGAACGTGTGCCGGAATGATCACCTATCGCAAAAAGACTTTCTTAAACGTTCGCTCATATCCTCCTTTACTATCGCAGGGAGTAGCCCTTTGCTGAACAAGGACTTGCACACGTCAGGCAAGGCAGGCGAGCATGACCGCCGCGATGACCAGACCCCGGGCAACCGGTTTCTCGGCCGCGTTGTTGCGTGCAGCGGGTCTCGCGCAACCATCGCCGCCGTCGCCGAAGCTGGGGGCACGGAGCTTGCCGAACTGTGGTCGGTCGGAAAGCTGATTTCGATCAGCGTTGGCCGAAATCGTGTGGTCGCCATCGTCTACTCCATGAACACCGACAGTCACAGCTGGGGTGAAGGAAAAGACAACCACTTCCAGATCGAGACCGAGTTGCTCGGCGAAGTTCGCGTCGACGAGGACGGTCGCGAGCAGTTCTCGACCGGCATTTCGCGCTATCCCTATCTTGGCGCCATCGCCCACCGCATTCGCGCGAGCGACCTGATGCGGATCTACGATGCCGGCAGCGGAACGACGGCGGTCATCGGCAAGCTCACTCAGGACGAGAGCATCGATGCCGCGATTCATATTCCTTCGATGCTGTCCAAGCACTTCGCCATTGTCGGATCGACCGGCGTCGGCAAGTCGACGGCCGTCTCTCTGCTCCTGCACAAGGCAATCGAGGCAGACCCGAAGCTCCGTGTCCTGATCTTGGACCCGCACAACGAATTCGCGGCCGCTTTCCCAAAACATTCGGTGGTTATCGACACCGACACGCTCGATCTGCCCTTCTGGCTGATGAAACTGGAAGAGTTCGCGGAAGTCGTCTTCCGGGGTCGAACACCCATCCCCGAGGAAGTCGATATTCTGCGCGACTTGTTGCCGGAGGCCAAGCGCGGCTTTCGCGGCAGCGACAACTCGATCGTGCGGCGCACCACCGAGAAAAGCTCGATTACCGCTGATACACCTGTTCCCTATCGCATGGCCGATCTGCTTGCGCTGATCGACGAGCGCATCGGCAGGCTCGAGGGTCGCGACGAAAAGCCTCTACTCAGATCGCTGAAGATGCGCATCGTCGCCGCCATCAACGATCCGCGCTACCACTTCATGTTCTCAAGCAATACGATCAGCGACACCATCATGGAGACGGTGGCGGAAATATTCCGTATCCCCGGCGATAGCAGGCCGATCTGCACCTTCCAGCTATCGGGCATCCCGTCTGAAGTCGTGAACTCGGTTGCCTCGGTCCTCTGCCGTATGGCCTTCGAAATCGCGCTGTGGAGCGACGGCGCCATCCACATGCTCGTCGTCTGCGAAGAGGCACACCGTTACATTCCGTCCGACCCGAATCTCGGCTTCTTCCCGACAAGACAGGCCATCGCCCGCATCGCCAAGGAAGGCCGCAAGTACGGCGTATCGCTCGGGATCATCACGCAGCGCCCCGGCGAACTCGACCAGACGATCCTGTCGCAGTGCTCGACCCTCTTTGCGATGCGCCTTGCCAATGACCGGGACCAGGAGATCATTCGCTCGGCCATCCCGAATTCGTCGATCTCGACGACCAGTTTCATCTCCTCGATCGGAAACGGCGAAGCGATCGCCTTCGGCGAGGCCATCAGCGTGCCGATGCGCATGCGCTTCTCGCGCGTCGATGTGCAGTACCTGCCCAAGGCGAACGGCGCCAGCGTCAAGGTCAGCGAGGAGGATCCTGATAACGTCGACCTGCGCAAGATCGTGACACGCATGCGTGCCGTCGCCGGTCCCGACATCTCGGCATTCCAGCAAAGCTATTCGGCCGCCATCTCTCCCAGCGGTACCTACGAAGACGAAGACAGCTTTGGTGACGACTTCGACGAATTGGTAGCGGCCCCTTCCTACCCGTCGGCCAACATAGCGACAACACCGCCACTGGCCCCGATCGAACCCTATCGCCGCGATATGCTGCCGGGGGCGGGCTCTGCGCGCGAGGCTGCGGCCGCCGCGTCGCCCGCACCACTCGCAGCATCGGAAACATCTATCGACAGCCGCCTCGAAGCCCTGAGGCGCGAAATGCGCGGAGAGCCTTCCTCCGGACCAGGTGACAGACCAACTGCCACGGGCGGCATCCGCCGGGAACCTGGCGTGTCTCTTCGTGACAGCATCCTGAAAAAGCCGCTCAGCAGCCTGAACAACAAGGAATAGCCGACCTCCGAGCGGTTCTACGGGAGGCGCTCCCAGCTTTCGTCCATCTGGTTGCGAAACCAGGTCATCTGTCGCTTGGCGTATTGCCGCGTCGCCGCAGCCCCCCGCTCCAGCACTTCGTCGCGGCTAAGCTCGCCTCTCAACATCGCCGCAATCTGCGAAACGCCGATGGCCTTCATGACCGGCATATCGGGCGGCAGCGAAAGCGAAAGCAGGGTCTTCACCTCGTCCTCAGCCCCCTGCTCCAACATCTTCTCGAACCGACCGTTGATCCGCTGGTGAAGGATGGCCCGATCAGGTGCGACGACGATCTTGCGAGAAGTCGAAGGATCGACGATCACAGGGCCGGTCTGCGCCTGGAAATCGGCAATCGATCGACCCGTCGCCTCGAGGACCTCCAGCGCTCTTACGATCCGCTGCCCATCCTGTGGGCGCAGACTTTCGGCGACCAATGGATCGCGCTCCCGCAGCTGCCGATAGAGTTCGTCGCGTCCTTCCTCCTGCAAGCGCGAACGAAGGCGGTTTCGCACCTCCTCCGGTATTGCAGGCATATCCGAAAGCCCACCGGTCAGCGCCTTGAAGTAGAGGCCCGTTCCGCCCACGAAGATTGGTTTGCGCCCGTCGGCATGAAGGCGCGGCAAAAGCTCGGTGACATCCCGCAGCCAAGCGCCCGTCGAATAGGCCAGCTTCGCCGGGACGTGACCGTAGAGGTAATGCGGCACGCCTTGCATATCCTCGTCCGAGGGTCGCGCGGTCAGCACGCAAAGCGTGTCGTAGACCTGCATGCTGTCGGCGTTGATGACGACGCCATTATGCTGTTTCGCAAACTCGACGGCCAAGGCGGACTTGCCGCTGGCGGTCGGCCCGGTTATCAGGATCGCGTTCACTGCGCTTAGAAGGTTTTCCATCATGGCTCTCGTTGCCACGCTTGTTGCCAATCCGTCAAATCCTGTTCTCACGCCTGTCATTGCCGAGCAGGCATCCGACGCCGTGAATGCTTCCGGCCTATACTGGCTTGCCGATGGCGTTGCCTGCGATATCACGCTGAGAGATGGGACGGACGTGGAAGCCGCCCGCGCCAACATTCTCGCCGTCATCGGCAGCGCTGCGATCGACCTTGTCATCCAGGACGCAGAGACGCGCCGCAAGAGACTGCTGATCGCCGATATGGACTCCACCATGATCGGCCAGGAATGCATCGACGAACTCGCCGCCGAAGTCGGCCTGAAGGAAAGGGTCGCCGCGATTACCGCTCGAGCCATGAATGGTGAGATTGCCTTCGAGCCTGCCCTTCGCGAGCGTGTCGCCCTCTTGAAGGGATTGCCGATATCGGTCGTGGATGAAGTCATTGCCAAGCGCATCACACTGACCCCAGGTGGCCGCGGACTGATCGCCACCATGAAATCCAAGGGGCATTATACGGCGCTGGTCTCCGGCGGCTTTACCGTCTTCACCGGTCCCATCGCAAAGACGCTCGGCTTCGATGAAAACCGGGCGAACGTTCTTCTGGAAGACAACGGCGTTCTCACCGGCTACGTCGCCGAACCTATCCTCGGCAAGCAAGCCAAGGTCGATGCGCTGAACGACATTTCAGAAAAGCTGGGAATTTCACCGAAGGACGCCCTTGCCGTCGGCGACGGTGCAAACGATCTCGGCATGCTTCAACTCGCCGGATCCGGCGTCGCGCTGCACGCCAAGCCGACCGTCGCCGCACAGGCGAAAATACAGATCAATCACGGCGACCTTAGCGCTCTCCTCTATATCCAGGGCTACCGCAAGACCGATTTCGTAACGCCATGACAGTGATCCTAACGACCGATCGCCTGCTTCTGCGCAATTGGACTGACGAGGATCGGCCGCTTTTCCACGAGATCAATTCCGATCCCGAGGTGATGGAATTCTTCGCCGTCCGTCGCGACCGCACCGAGGCAGATTCGATGCTGGATACGATCCGCGATGCCATCGCCGAAACAGGTCTTGGCTTCTATGCAGCGGCTCTGAAGGAAACCAACGAGCCGATCGGCTTTTGCGGCCTCTGGCGACCCGAACTCGAGCCTTTCCTGCCGGCAGGCACCATCGAGGTGGGCTGGCGTCTAGCGAAGAGACATTGGGGCAAGGGCTATGCGACGGAAGCGGGAGCGGCAGCCCTTCGGCGTGGCTTCACCGAGTTCGATCCTCCCGAAATCGTCTCTTTCGCGGTGGCGGACAATCATCGCTCCACCGCCGTCATGCGCCGACTTGGCCTGCATCACGAACCCGCCCGCGATTTCGACCATCCAAGGGTTCCCGACACGCATCCGCAGCTGAAACGCCACGTTCTTTATGCAATCAGCCGTGAGCAATGGAAGCGTGGAATCGGCTGACGCCAATTGTCGTGCGCGACGGAAACCCCGGAAAGACCCGGCGCCGACTGTGATCATCGGCGAAGGCACCACTCAGCAGTTTGTGAAAAGATGGCCGCGCTGTGTCCTGCTATTCCATCGGCACTGCGACGAAGCGCAAGTCACCGTTCGACGACGCGATCATCATCTGTGCGTTGCGCCGGCCTTCCTGCTTAAGCGACTGCACTTTCGCGGCAACCGCCTCGGGCGAGCGCATGAACTCCTGCGCCACCTCAACGATTACATCGCCGGGTTTCAGGCCCTTCTCCGCCGCCAGCGAGCCGGGCGCGACCTCGGCAACCAGCACCCCGTCAACGCTTTCCGCGATCCCGAAGGTCTTGCGCGTCTCGGCGCTGAGCTGCGAAAGCGAGAGGCCGAGCACGTTCTTGGGGTTCGTTGCATCAGGCGTTGCCTGATCCGCCTTGCCCTTGGCATCCGGCATCGGCTGGCTCTGCTGATCATCGGGCTCGTCCATATCCTGGTTCTCATCAGGATCCGGATTGATGATGCCACCCTTGTTCGGATCGGCATCGTTGGAGGCAGCCTGATCGCTGTCCTCAAGCCGACCGAGCTTCACCTTCACGGTCTGCTCCTTGCCATCGCGAAGAACGACGACGTCGACTTCCTTACCGACAGGGCTTTCCGCCACGACGCGCGGCAGATCACGCATCTCGTTGACCGGTTTACCGTCGAATTTCAGGATGACATCGCCCGCCTTGATCGAACCGTCATCGACCGGCCCGCCCTTGATGACGCCGGCAACCAGCGCACCCTTGGCGCTCGAGAGACCGAGGCTATCGGCAACATCGTCGGTCACCGGCTGGATGCGCACACCGAGCCAGCCGCGGCGGGTCTCGCCGAATTCGCGCAACTGCTCGACGACGCCAGCAGCCAATTCCGACGGCACCGAGAAGCCGATACCGATCGATCCGCCGCTCGGAGAAATGATCGCCGTGTTGATGCCGATGACCTCGCCCTTCATGTTGAAGAGCGGACCGCCGGAATTGCCCTTGTTGATCGCCGCATCCGTCTGGATGAAATTGTCGTAGGGGCCGGCGTTGATGTTGCGTCCACGCCCCGAAATAATACCCACGGTTACCGATCCGCCGAAGCCGAACGGATTGCCGATCGCCATGACCCAGTCGCCGATCCGCATCACGCTGGAATCGCCGAACTTGACGGCCGTCAGCGGTGCCTTCGGCTCAACCTTGAGAACCGAAAGGTCAGTCTTCGTATCGGTCCCGATCAGCTTCGCCTTCAGCTTGGTGCCGTCGGCGAAATTGACCTCGATGTCGTCTGCTCCCTCGATCACGTGGTTGTTCGTGACGATGTAGCCTTGCGGATCGATGACGAAGCCGGAACCCAGCGAATTGACGTTGTGGTTGCCGCCCTTGTTGCCCTTCTGCTTGTTGAAGAAGTCGTTGAAGAACTCCTGGAACGGTGAACCGTCGGGCGCGCGCGGCGCCGGGCCGACGCCCTCATCGTCCTTGACATTCTGCGATGTCGAAATGTTCACGACGGCATTGAGAAGCCCTTCGGCGAGATCGGCAACGGATGCCGGACCGTTCAGCGGCGGTGTGGTGCCCTGAGCTTGCACCGAGCCGGTGAAACCAACATTAACCAGAAGTGCGGCGCCGGCCAGGAGAGCGAGCGATCGTCTGAAGGTCGGGCGGGTCGTCGGGGCCATCAAGCATCCTCATTTCAAATAAAACGCACTCTGAGCACCAGCATACGGCGGAATGATGGAGGGCGAAATCACCTTTTCGCGAAATCCCGTGCAATCTATTCGCGGCGCCGCCGCCATCCAATCGCAACATAAAAAAGGGCCGGCAAAACTGCCGGCCCGCACTTGGTTTTCCAGGTTCCGATGCCCCGATCAGTTCGTCGGTGCAGTCGGCATCGCCGGCGGTGGCGCGTTTCTTGGCGCACCGCTTGCGTCGTTGAAGAAGCGGAAGAACTGCGAGTTCGGAGAGATCACCAGCGTGGTGTCCTGCGACGTCAGTGCCGTGGAATAAGCGGCCATAGAACGATAGAACTCGAAGAATGCCGGATCCTTGCTGAAGGCATCCGCAAACAACCTGTTGCGCTCGGCGTCACCTTGACCGCGGAGGATCTCGGAATCGCGCTGCGCCTCGGCAGTGATCTCAACGACCTGCCTGTCTGCGATAGCCCGGCGACGCTGGCCCTCTTCCGTACCCTGCGCGCGCAGGAGTTCAGCTTCGGCAAGGCGCTCGGCGCGCATGCGGTCATAGGTCTTCGGCGCAACTTCGCGCGTCAGATCCGTACGGCGGATGCGAACGTCCTGAATGTTGAGGCCCAGGTCCTCGGCATCGCGATGCAGATCGTCGCGCACCTCGAGCATCATTGCCACGCGCTCTTCCGACAGCGCGGCATCGAAGTCGCGCAGACCGTAGACACGGCGAAGTGAGGAATCGAGCTGCGTGCGAAGGCGCGCCTCCGCGGCCTCGCGATCGCCCGACACGGTTTCGCGAAACTTGCGCACGTCCCTGATGTCATAGACCACGAAAGCATCGACATCGAAGGTCGCACCACCGCGAACCTGGACACGAATGTTGTCAAGGTCGAAGCGAAGGGCCTGCCTTTCGACGATCTGGACGCGATCGGCATCCATGAAGGCGAATGGCAGCTTGAAGTATATGCCCGGCTCGGTCTTCACCGACTGGATCTGACCGAAGCGGACCACGATTGCCTGCTCGCGCGCGTTCACAACGAAGACCGACGAATAGAGCGCGATCAAGACGACGGCGAGAAGGCCTAGGATGAGAGGAAGCCTGTTCGATGTCATGGCTCAACCTCCCTGCTGTGCCGGTTTGCCGATCTCGTTGAGCGGCAGATAGGGCACAACCCCCTGCTTCTCATCGATCACGACCTTCTTGGAGTTCTTCAGAACCTGCTCCATCGTTTCGAGGAAAAGGCGTGTCCGGGTTACGTCCGGCGCCTTCGCGTACTGTTCGTTAATGAACGAGAAGCGCTGGGCCTCACCTTCGGCCTCCTTGACGACGCGGTCCTTGTAGGCCGCTGCCGCTTCGCGGATCTGGGCCGCGTCACCGCGCGCCTGACCGAGCTTCTGGTTGGCGTATTGATTGGCCTCTTCGACGAGCCGCTGCTTGTCCTGGTCGGCGCGCTGCACTTCTTCGAAGGCATCGGCAACTTCGCGTGGCGGCGCCACGTCCTGGATCGTCACGGCACCGATGGAGATACCAGCCCGGTAACGGTCCATCGTCCCCTGGACGATGTTGGCGACTTCGGTCTCGATCGGCTGACGATTGTCACGGAACGCGTCCTGGGCCGGACGGCGACCAACGACTTCGCGCATGGCGCTCTCAGCGACCTGCTGGAGGGTCTCGGCCGGATTCTCGACGTTGAAGAGATAGGCCTTCGGATCGCTAACCGTGAAGAACACGGAGAACTGGACGTTCAGGATGTTCTGGTCGCCGGAAAGCATCAGCCCGCTTGACGAAGAGGCGGACGTCGATGCCGCGCCGATGTTCTGCTGCTGCATCGTCACCTTGACGATCTCGACGGTCTCCATCGGCCACAGGTGGAAGTGCAGGCCAGGCGTGGAAATCTCTTCCTTGGGACGACCGAAACGCAATTCGACGCCGCGCTCGTCCGGCTGGACGATGTAGATGCACTGGAAGAGCCAGAACACCACAAGAATCGCCGCCGCAATGACGAGGACGCCACCGTTCAACCCGCCGGGCACTATGTTACGAAGCTGATCCTGGCCGCGCCTGATGATGTCTTCGAGATCAGGCGGCCCGCCCTTGCCACCGCCGCCACCGCGCGGGCGATTAGGCCCTTGCCCCCATGGTCCCTGATTGTTACCGCCGCCACCGCCCCAAGGGCCGCCGCCGCCATTCTGATTGCTCCAGGGCATCAAAACCTCGTTATTCGTTAAACTCACGACCGCCTACTCCACGGGGGCGGCGGACGTAGGCAGTCGTGACCGTTATAGGTATCGCCGCATCTGCTTTCAACGCAGCATGAGGAACTTGGCAATATTTATTGGAAAATAGTTGGTTTTCAGCGCTTAGCGCCTGTCGTAGACCACGAATTTCGTGGGATAGCTATCCTTGTCGCCTGCCGGCACCTCAATCGTCTCCGTCGCCCTCCAAAGCGTGGGGTCAATCGTGGGAAACGACGTGTCACCGTCAACGGATGTTTCGACATGCGTCACGCACAATCGATCGGCGAGATCGAGCGCCTGCGTATAGATCTGCCCACCGCCGATGATGCAGATTTCGTCCTCGCCGCTCCGTTTCGCAATGTCCTCGGCAAGACCGATGGCTTCGGTCAGGGATCGGGCCATACGCACATCCGGATGGTCTATTGCAGCGGCCTGTCGGGAGATCACGACATTGGCCCGCCCCGGCAACGGTTTTCCGATCGATTCATAAGTCTTCCGGCCCATGATGACGGACTTACCGAGCGTTAGAGCCTTGAACCGCTTGAGATCCGTGGATAGCCGCCATGGCATGTCCCCGTCCCGCCCGATGATGCCGTTCTCGGAAACGGCAACCACGATGGTCTTTCGAATTTCTGACATCAAGCTCTCCGATCAGGCCACGATCGACGCATTGGCGCCGGCGCCGGCTTCGTGGCCGGGCGCACCGTCTGCGCCATTATTTTTTCTGGGTACTCGGTACACTTGATTGAGCCTTCGTTCGGAGGTGTCGGGATCGATTCGATAGTGTCATAAAATCGTTGGCGTGGTCTAAACTTTCCTCCGGATATCCCGAGGAAGTTAGGATGGCATCGTATCGATTGTGATCGGTCTCGCCATTGCTCACATCAATGTTCCAGTCACCTAGGCGGCTGTTCGGACGCAATAGCCTGATCGCAGCCTGTGCCATCAAACGCCGGGCTCTCCTCAAACCGTGTCGAGGTCGTAGATGCGGCCCGTCAGCCATGCCGGCCAGTCGCGCTCGAAAAACGACTTGGCACCCTCGTCGAACTTGCGGTTTGGGCGAGTGGCTATCCGCATCGCGTCGCCTTCCAGTCGGACGACGATCTGCTCCTCGCGATGGGCGTCGCGCTCTTTCCGGAAGCGAAACTCCTCCAGCGGGCCGGCATTGGAAAGCGGAAGCGACTCTCCCGTAGTATCGCATATCGCGCGCGCACCACGGCTCCCGCCGCCGTTTCGAATGAAATAATCCAACGCGGCCAACACGGCTTCCGAGGCGAGCGCCATCTGCCGCCATTGAAGTGCCCGCCCTGCCTCGGCAGCGCGCTCGTAGGCAATGCCCTTGGCCCGAATTTCGGCATTGAGCCGCCGCGCCTCGACCAAGGCCGAGGCCACGCTTTCGCCGTCGCAGATCAGGCCAGCCTTGTCGCTCATCCGCGCCTGAACTTCCGTACGGATTGCCTTTGCGGCCAGCGGCCTGTCGCCCTTCAGCATCCCCAGCAGCTCGAAGATGCCGGCGCCTGCGACAACCCGCAGGTCGCTCGAGAGAGCCTTCTTAGCCCTGCCACTTGCGCCGATATGCTCGGCAACGCGCGTCCCAAAGACCTGCCCCGCATTCAAGGCCGCGCCTCCTGGTCTCGTCACTCCGTGCGTACCCGCCGCCTCGCCGACCGCGTAGCACCCCGCGAGACTGCTGCGCCCCCAGGTGTCAACCATGATGCCGCCATTCATGTGCTGGTTGTTGACGGCAAACTCCAGCGGGGCTGCAGCAATATCGACCTTGTAGCGGCGATAAAGTTCGATCGCGAGCGGGTTCATATGGCGAAGACGATGGATCGGCAGATCCTGGGTCGCCGCCGCATTCCCAAGATAGCGCTTCACAACGTCATCGAGGCGCTCGAGATCGAAAGGCAGGTCGCCTGGCACCGGGAGCGGGTTCCGATTGAAGTCCATGAACACGCGCCGACCGGCCGCAGTTTCGCGATAGATCGCGAGGTCGACGAGGCTCGAACCGAAGTCGAGCATCCTCGTGGAGTGGAACGGCCACTGGTATCCCTTGCGGAAGACGTTCGACGCCAGTTCCTGCGTGGTCCGGTAGTATTCGGCGAGGAAGTGATGCTCTGTGCCCTCGGCATCGACGGAATAGATGTGCGGTATGGCCTGGACGTACGTCCCAGACAGGTTCCAGGGAAAGCCTTCCCGGCGCGTTCCAATGCCGAACTGGCTCTCGGTCAGGTTCACCAGGTCGACGCCTGCCTCGAGCGCCAGCCCAAGCGAACCGAAACAGCCGTTCGGATAGACGCTGTCGCGGTAGAGCTCGCCCGGTCCGCCCGCGGCAAGGACGATCACCTCCGTGGCGAACAACGCGACGCCGAGCGGATTGGTCTCGGTCCGGTCGTTTGCCCGAACGGCGAGAACGCCGACCACCCGCCGGCTTCCCTGCTCGCCTTCCGTCAGGATCTTGACGGCGGTCGTATGGTTATAGAACGGGATGTCGAGCCGGATGGCTTCCTCGGCCAGAACCTTGACCATGAGCCTCGAGGTGCGCGGACCGCAGCTCGTTGCCCTTCCCACTTCGTCGTGGTCGGTTTGATAGCGGAGGGTGCCACCGAGCGGCTCCTGCGGCAGCGGCAGTCCAAGGAACTGCAGGGACGCCATCATTCGGCCCGATCCGACGGCCTCGACATAGGCCGTGTCCTCGTCCATCGCGCCGCCGGCCCGGATCGCCCGTGCCATCGCCTTGTAATTGTCGCCCTGATCCGCGGTATTCGCCGTATGGAGCGTCTGCTTGTCCGATCCGGAACAGGCTGAGGTCCCACCCCATGCACTTTGGCTCATGATTGCGACGTCGTCTCCACGGCGATTGAGCTCCACGGCGGCCCGCAGTCCCGCTGCCCCCGATCCAACGACGACGCATCCCGCCCTGTAGACAGGCACGTCGATACCCGCGAGCCGAATGGTCTCCGAGGGTGCGGCTTCCTGCGCCAACCGAGGCATGTCGACGTCAGTCAGGGCGTCGAGGATGTGCTGCGGGACATCGATGGTCATTGGACTGGTCCTTGGGATCTTCGTGCGATCAAACAAGCGGGATGTCGACCCAGCGCCTCAGGCGCGAAGACTCCATGCACGCGTCGACGATCTGGCAGATGTGATGGCCGTCCTCGAACGTCGGCCACATGGGAGTCTTGGTAGTAATCGATTTCACCACCTCGGCGGCTTCGATGATCTTGCTCTCGTTGTAGCCGAGTGCGAAGTTCGGAAGCGGCAGGAATGCCCTGAAGGTTGAGTTTTCCGGGCCTACGTCGATTTCGCGAAATCCGCTCCGGCCGGTGCGGTCGTCGTTCGTGTAGAAGCGGAGCCGATTCACCTCATCATAGGTGTAGGCGATGCTGCCCTTGGTTCCGTAGATTTCGTAGGTCTGCATGAACTTGCGGCCAGTGGCGACACGACTGAAGTCGACGATACCGGCTGCGCCATTCTCGAAGCGGCAAAGGAGGTTCGTGGCATCGGGATTGGTGATGTCAGCCCACGTCTCGTCGCCCTTGAGCTTGACCTGTTCGCCGTAGGCAAGCCCCTCGACAACAGGGCGTTTGGGAGTGACGATCAGGTTGTCGGCAATCAGCGAGCTGACGCGGCCGACGAGAAACTCCATGAAGCTGAAGATGTGCGACCCGGTGTCGCCGACGATGCCCGTCGGAGCAAGCTTTCCGTCGGCGCGCCACATGAAGGGCGTCATGGGATCGCCATACATGTCTACATGCTGGCAGCCCTTGAACATCTTGATCTCGCCGATCTCGCCCGCCTCGATGATCTCCTTGGCGAGGTCATGGACTGGGTTACGAGGAAACGCATGGCCAACGCGGGTGATGACGCCCTTTTCCCTGGCGATGTCGGCAAGTTCGCGAGCCTCAGCGGCGGTGTTTGCCAACGGCTTCTCGCAGTAGACGTGCTTGCCTGCGATCAGGGCGGCTTTGGCCACCTCGTAGTGCAGGCTGTCGGGCAGGCAGATGTCGATGAGATCGACGTCCGGGTCGGTTACCGCCTGCTTCCAGTCCTGCAGGATCTTGGCGCCGGGAGCTCGTCTGGCAAGATCTTCCGCAGCCTTCGGATTGGCCTCGACGATGGCGACCACGCGCGCGGTCCCGCCGGACACCCCCAGGAAATGAGGAAACGTCTGGTAGGCCATGGTATGAACCTTGCCCATCCAGCCGGAGCCGCCCAGCACGGCTACCCTGACTTCGGCCATTATGAAAACTCCCCTGAAAGCCGGTCCGTTCATGACCGGTCACTGCTGTTTCAACTGTTCCGCGTTGTCGCGCAGGCGTGACGTGTTTTGCCGTCCTACCGAACGCCGGCCCGAGCCCTCGGACGCGTATCGTTGCGCTCGTACGAGAAGATCGTCGATGGAAGCGGTGGCAGGCCGCGGATGAGATCCGATCCCTTTTCGCCAACCATGATGGTCGGAGCGTTGGTGTTGCACGAGGGAATCCTTGGCATGACCGAGGAATCGCAGACGCGCAGCCCCTCGAGACCATGGACCCTGAGATCGAGGCCGACGACGGCGTCCGGGCCTGTCCCCATCTTGCAAGTGCCGACGGGATGGTGGTCGGTCTTGGCATTCGCGCAGCCATACTCGATGAGCTGCTCATCGGTCATGATCTTCGGACCGGGAAGACGTTCAGCCAGAACGTAGGGCTTGAGCGCCGCCTGCTGCATGATCTCGCGAGCGATCTTCAGGCCCTCGAGCGACATCTTCTTGTCGCGCGGGTCCGACCAGTAGTTCGGATCGATCAGCGGTGCCGCTGCGGGATCGGACGAAGACAGGCGGACCGTGCCGCGCGATCTCGGGTGGAGATACGCGGAGTTGAGCGTGACGCCCGCGTTCCTCAGGCGCTCGACCCCAGCCTCGATGCCGGATCCCAGGCCGAGGTGGAACTGGATGTCGGGCGAACGGGCGTCCGGATCGGCGTACCAGAAACCGCCAGTTTCGAAGAGAGATGAAGCCACCGGCCCCGTGCGGAAGAGCACGTACTCCATCCCGGCCCACAGGGTGCGGTGCAGCTTCGCGACGCCGTCATATGTGTGGTCTCCGGTGCATTCGGAGATGACGAAGAGATCGAGGTGATCCTGCAGGTTGCCGCCAACGCCCGGAAGATCATGGAGCACCTTTACACCTACGGCACGCAGGTGGTCGGCAGGACCAACGCCCGACTGAAGAAGCAGCTTCGGCGAACCGATCGCGCCCGAGGAAACAAGCACTTCACGCTCGGCGCGAATGACCTCCGGACCGTTTCCGCTTGCTATCTCGACGCCGACGGCACGATTGCCTTCCAGGACGATGCGCGAGACGCGCGCGCCGGTGCGCACCTTTAGGTTCTTGCGATTCTTGATCGGCGAGATGTAGGCCATGGATGCCGAGGAGCGGCGATGGTCGCGCTGCGTAACCTGGTAGAAGCCGATACCCGCCTGCTGGCGGCCGTTGAAGTCGGGGTTGTAGGGAATACCAAGCTCCTGCCCCGCGCGGATATACGCGTCGCAAATGGGCAGAGGTGCGGCCGGCATGGATACGCCGAGCGGACCACCATAGGAATGATAGTCGTCCGAGAAGCGCTGATTGTCTTCAGCGCGCTTGAAGTAAGGGAGTATCGCGCGATAGTCCCAGCCTTCGCAACCGTCTTCGCTTGCCCAGAGATCATAGTCGGCCGCATTGCCGCGGGTGTAGAGCTGGGCGTTGATCGACGAACCGCCGCCGATCACCTTCGCCTGCGTGTAGCGCAGCACCCTGCCGTTCATGTGTTTCTGCGGAACCGTCTCCCAGCCCCAACTGGCGACGCCCTTCGTCATCTTCGCGAAGCCCGCCGGCATGTGGAACAGCGGGTTCCAATCGCCGCCGCCGGCTTCAAGCAGCAGCACCTTGACGTTCGGGTCTTCGCTCAGCCGGTTTGCAAGCACGCATCCGGCCGGACCAGCTCCCGTGATGATGTAGTCGAAACGCATTTTGCTAATCCTGTTGGATGCGAGAGAACAATGGGCCGACTTGCAAATCCTGCGATGCGATATGGTCGGCCACGCGCAGCGCCTGGCTCGCCACCGTGAGTGCGGGATTTACCGCAGCCGACGTCGGCAGGAAGCTGGCGTCCACGACGAAGAGGTTCCGGTGATCATAGGCGCGGCAGTATGGGTCGAGCGGCGCGTTCGCCGGGTCATTCCCGATCCTGACGGTGCCGCACTGGTGCGACGGCGTGCGCTTGTCGAAGGGCTTTGAAAGGACGATCGGGAATCCAATCGACTTGAGTACCGCCTTCAGCTTCGCGACAAGCGCGAGATGCGCGTCCCAATTCGTTCGCTGCCACTGCAGCACGATGCGGTCGCCGTCGACCATCACACGGCTTTCCGGGTTCGGCACGTCCTCGCTCATCGCATAGAAGTCGATCGCGTGGCTTGTCATGGTGTGCAACAGCCATTCCGGAGCCCAGGGCAGCGACCCCTTCAGTACCTTCGCCGAAATCCTGCCCAGCAACTGCACGTTCCCCAACGGCGGGCCGCCGCTTCCATCGGACAGATAGAAATCGTTGAATCCGAACGTCTTCTGGTAAATCGACGTGTTTCGGTAGGTGGGCGAAACCGCGATCACGGCCGAGGAATTATGATTCATGAAGTTCCGCCCGACCTGATCGGAGGAATTCGCGAGCCCATTCTTGTGACGCGCATCGGCCGAGCGCAACAGCAGGACAGCGGACTGAACGGCGCCCGCCGAGAGAATGACGAGCTTCGGAGCAACGGTAAGGTCCTCACCGTTCTTGCGGTAATAGACGCGCTCGATCCTGCCATTCTCGCCCGCCTCGAGCTTCGTGACCTTCGCGTTCGTCTCAAGGCGGACGTTCGGATACTCCAGAGCCTTGAGGAGGGCAGCCGTCTCGGCGTCCATCTTTCCATCGCGGGAATTGGGATGCGCGTCCCAGGGCGTTCTCGCCTTCGACAGCCAGGCGTCGATATCCACTCCCAATGGCAGCGAGAACGGATGCAGGCCCTTGGCCTTCAGCCGCGCCCTGACATCGGCAATCGGCGGTTCGTCGGGAACCGGTGGGTAAGCGTAGTTGCCCGAGTGAACGGGCTCTGTCGGGTCATCTCCCAGATTTCCCCGAACCTCGTACAGACTTTCCGCGCGGCTGTACCAAGGTTCCAAAACCTCGTAGGGAAACGGCCACGCGGGCGACACCCCTTCCCCATGTTGCATCTCCTCGAAATCCTCCCGGCGATAGCGCGAGAGCACGGCGCCGTAGAATTTCGAGTTGCCGCCGACATTGTAGTAGTTGCCCGGATTGAAGCCGGTGCCGTCGGCTTCGTACCAGGTTTCCTTCGGCCGAAAATGGCCGCACTGAAAGATCGCGCGTTGATCCCGGTTCTCAGGACGATCGGCGATGAAATCACCCGCTTCGAGGACCAGGATATCGGCGCCAGTCGCCGCCAGTCCGGCGGCGACCGTGGAGCCGCCCACGCCCGAGCCGATGATGACGATATCAGGAGAGCTGTTCATGTTTGGAATCCTGGCTCCTGGTTTAAGCGATGCGGGTTTGGCTTTGCGGATCGAAGAACACGGCCTTGTCGAGGTTGAAGGCGAGGCGGGCGTGCTGGCCGGCCTGGATGCGGGCGTCGGCCCTGAGCCGCGCCACGACCTCCTTGCCGCCGAGCTTGGTGACCGCGAAGGTGTCGGATCCGGCCGGTTCCACCACCTCGATCAGGCAGTCGCTTTCGGCCAGCGCCTTGGCGTTGCGGTCCGCACCGTCAGGATCGGTCAGCGCCTCGGGGCGGATGCCGAAGACGATCTCGCGGCCGGTATGCGCTTCGAGCGCGCCGTTGCCCGCCGTGACAGGCAGCCGGATCGGCTCGCCCTGCGGACGCGAAAGCGACACGGTCAGGCCGGACGCCCCCTTCTCGATCGTCCCCGCGAGGAGGTTCATCGCCGGCGAGCCCATGAAGTCGGCGACGAACATGTTGGCCGGGTTGTTGTAGATCTCGGCCGGCGTGCCGAACTGCTGCACCTCGCCGTCGCGCATGACGGCGATCTTGGTGGCCAGCGTCATCGCCTCGATCTGGTCGTGGGTCACATAGACGATCGTCGTGCCGGTCGCCTGGTGCAGCCGCTTGATCTCGATGCGCATGTCGACGCGCAGCTTGGCGTCGAGGTTGGAGAGCGGTTCGTCGAACAGGAACAGCTTCGGGTCGCGCACCAGGGCGCGGCCCATGGCGACGCGCTGGCGCTGGCCGCCCGACAGCTGGCTCGGCTTGCGATTGAGCAGGTGGCCGATCTGCAGCACCTTGGCGACCTTGTCGATCGCCTTGTTGCGCTCCTCGACCGGCACGCCGCGCATCTCCATGCCGAAGGCGATGTTTCCGGCCACCGTCATGTTCGGGTAGAGCGCGTAGCTCTGGAACACCATGGCGATGTCGCGCTTCGACGGATGCAGGTCGGCAATGCTGCGGCCATCGACGCGAATGTCGCCCTCGGTGATCGATTCCAGGCCGGCAATGGTGTTGAGCAAGGTCGACTTGCCGCAGCCGGACGGGCCGACGAGCACGAGGAAGCCGCCCTTTTCCAGGTCAAGGTTGATGCCCTTGAGGATCTCCAGCGAGCCGAAGCGCTTCTTGAGACCTGAGATTTCGAGGAAAGCCATTGGATTATCCTTTGACAGCGCCCGCCATCAGGCCACGCACGAAGTAGCGGCCGGCGAGAATGTAGACGAGGAGGGTCGGAAGCGCTGCGATCATCGCCGCCGCCATGTTGACGTTGTATTCGACGACACCGGTGGAGGTGTTGACNACGTTGTTCAGCGCCACCGTCATCGGCATGGAATCGCCCGTGCCGGCATAGGCCGAGGCAAACAGGAAGTCGTTCCAGATGTTGGTGAACTGGTAGATGACGGTGACGACGATGATCGGCAGCGAGTTCGGCAGCATGATGCGGCGGAAGATCTGGAAGAAGCTGGCACCGTCGACCTGCGC
>NZ_JDWI01000004.1:0-311107 GCF_012932765.1 Rhizobium sp. 57MFTsu3.2 | reverse complement strand
TCTGGAACACCATGCCCTGCCACGTCCACGACCGGCGGATGGAGGCGTATCTCTATTTCGATCTGCCGGAAAAGGCCCGCGTCGTGCATCTGATGGGAGAGCCGAACGAAACGCGCCACCTGATCGTCAAGAACGAGGAGGCGATCCTGTCGCCGGGTTGGTCCATCCATTCCGGTGTCGGTACATCAAGCTACACATTCATCTGGGCCATGGCCGGTGACAATGTCGACTATACCGACGTCGACCTTGTCGCCATCGAAGATCTTAGGTGAGGAGGGGGATATGGCAGCCAGTGATCTTTTCGTGCCGGCCAAGGATGCCGAGTGGACCAGTCCGGAACCGGGCGTGACCCGTCGCATCATGGCCTACCTGCCTGAGATGATGATGGTCGAGGTGGTTTTCGAGAAGGACGCCGTTGGTGCGCTCCATTCCCATCCCCACATCCAGGCAAGCTATGTGGCTGAGGGCAGTTTCGAGGTGACGATCGAGGGCAGGACGGAAACCCTGCACCAGGGAGGCAGTTTCATCGTTCCCCCCGATCTGGTGCATGGGGTCAAGGCTCTCGAGAAGGGCCGCCTGATCGATACGTTTACGCCACATCGCGCCGAATTCCTCAAGTGAGGTCTGCTATGACCATGTTCGATCTTTCCGGGCAGGTGGCGGTCGTCACCGGTGCCAATACCGGCCTTGGTCAGGCAATCGCCGTGGCGCTGGCTGCGGCCGGCGCCTCGATCGTTGCCGTTGGCCGCTCATCGATGGACGAAACCGAGGCTGCGGTTCGCAAGATAGGTGCTGGCTTTCACGCCATCAAGGCCGATCTTGGATCGATCGAACCGACAAAGGCCATCGTCGACGAAACGGTAGCGACCTTTGGCAAGCTTGACATCCTGGTCAACAATGCCGGCATCATCCGCCGCGCCGACGCCATCGACTTCACGGAAGCCGATTGGGATGCGGTCATGGACATCAACCTGAAGAGCGTCTTCTTTCTGTCGCAGGCCGCCGCCCGGCATATGCTCGAACGAGGCGGCGGCAAGATCATAAATATCGCCTCGCTATTGTCATTCCAGGGCGGCATCCGCATTCCCTCCTACACGGCCTCGAAGAGTGGACTTGCCGGACTGACGCGTCTCTTGGCCTGCGAATGGGCGGGCAAAGGCATCAACGTCAATGCCATTGCTCCGGGCTATTTCGTGACCAACAATACCGCGGCCCTTCGTGAGGATCGTGATCGCAGCGCCGGTATCCTTTCGCGTATCCCCGCCGGACGCTGGGGAGATCCCGCGCAACTCGGTGGCGCAGCCGTGTTCCTGGCATCACAGGCGTCCGACTATGTCCACGGGATCGTCTTGCCTGTCGATGGCGGATGGCTTGCGCGCTGAACCAGCCAAGCAAGTCTTTGGCCGGGTGAACCGAGGATCGGGAAATTGTAGATAAGCGGCACAAAAGCCCAGCGTCTGGCCAGGACTGATGTCCGGGTCAGAAAATGAAGAACCCTTCCTCATCCCCCCGCAATTACGGGGAGTTGATAGATGGCAGGAAGAATTCGACTTCCCTTCGGCGACGCATTTCCAAAGCTTCGACACGATCATGCCAAAACTGCTCGGCGGCGGGCGGGTCTGCCTCCCATGCGCGGACAGTTTGCTGATTGTCGTCGATCTTGACGCGCCTCTTTCCGCCTAGCCGGAGATATTCCTCCGCAAGCTGACGGCCCTCCGTCATTTCCATCTTGAATCACGTCCTTTCGATGAGCCTCGCGACGCACCCGTCGCTGACTCAAAGAACGTTTGTCGCCGGCCATTGTTCCGCAGTCTCGGCATCGATTGCGCCGGTGCAATGTCACCAATGCGTGGCCTTCCCGCCGTCAACCGCGTCGATAACGGCACCCCACAAGGCATCGACTTCTGCCTTCGCGTCAATCGATGCCAGATGGCTTTGGCTTGCTTCCAGCACCGCGTCGGCCATGGCGTTTATGTCGGCCTGGGTGTCGACCATGCGGATCGCACCGCCCTCTATCAGCTTGCAGAACAGGCCATGGTGGGCGAGGGCATCTCGCTGTCGCGGCGCGTTGACGACGACGGGCTTTCCCGAGAAGCTTGCCGCAAGCACGCTTGCCCGGCGCGCCGTCAGCCCTTCAGCGAAGAGATAGCAGAACACGTCGACATGTCTGAAGATCCCGAAGAGCTCCTCGGCGTCGGCAACATAACCTGTTACGACGACCCGGTCTGAAATGCCGAGCTTGTCTGCGAGCGCATAAAATTCCTGCTCCACATTGTCGGTGCCGCGGATGAACGATCCGGCGAAGACCACGCCGACGTCGTGGCCAAGCGCCAGCAGCCGGGCAGCAGTCTCCAGAACTGCCGTTGACTGCTTCTTGGGATAGATCGAACCGAACTGCCCAAGGATCAGCCGCCGGGCCTTGCGCTGTGCGTCAAGTCTCCGGGCGATCGGGCCGTCGTGGAGTGTGGTAGGCAAGGCAAGATTTGGCGGGATCGGGATGACTGCTCGCCGACTGGTCGACAGGGCGGACAGAGGGCTCTTGGCAAATTCGGCGGCGACTTCCGGCGCTGAAAACAAGATCCGTGTTGCGAGCATCACCACCGGAACCAGCACCAGGCGACGCTTCCAGTCGAGAGCGTGCCATTCGTGCAGTACCACGACAAGCTGTTTGCGCTGCAGCCGGGAAACGAATGCCGCGACGACCGGCTCTGCCAGCTTTTTCTTCCAGGCAACGACAGGAAAATTGAGGATGGCGGCGTCCGCATCGTCGAGCGCGGATTTGAGCCTCCCGATATCGCCGTCAAGCACGTGCCGAGTGGCGCGCCCGTCGAGTCGCAAAGCCGCCTGTCGGGCAAACTCTTCGACACCACAGGTTTGGGCGGCGTCGGAGACGAATGCGAGGTAGCGACGTTTCGGCATATCAGACCTTTTGAACAGGCGGACGGCGGGTGACCGCGCTGCGTTGATACCGTCTTTTGGTAAAAGCCGGCTTACAATTTCAGGTTCAATGTTTGACATGCCGTCGGCAAAAAGGCCTGCCACCATCACGTGTATAGCGAGGGTTAACTATAGCTCGAGGTTTTACAGCGATGGGTCTTCGAAACAGCTAATTGTCGGATCCGTTCTTGACCGATGCTCGTTTCGAAGGTGCGTGAATGACTAGGCATAGCAGTGCATCAGCGCGTCTGAGTTATTCGATGAACGAATGGCCGACGAACCGGCTCGGAAGCCTGCCGATCGTGCGGGCCGGCATGGAAGAATCCGCAGACGCCTTCATTCAGTTGGCGCTCGAGCGCAGGGGGGCCGGCGGGCGTCCCTTCTACTCCACCTCCGCAAACGGTCAGGTCATTGCGCTTTGCGAGCATGATGCCAATTTCCGCTCGTTGACGCGTCAGGCCGACCAGATCCATGCCGATGGAATGTCGGTCGTGCTCTTCTCCAAGCTATCCTCGGCCGAGCCTTTGCCAGAACGCGTCGCCACGACCGATCTCGTTCATGCCGTGGCGGAACGCGCGGCGGAAGCCGGGGTCAGTTTCTACTTTCTTGGTGCCAGCGAAGAGGTAAATGCCCGGGCGGTCGAGAACATGTCGAAGGCATATCCGGGACTTCGCTTTGCCGGCCGACGCAACGGTTATTTTGATCGCGCCGAGGAAGAAGCGGTTGTCGAGGCGATCAATGCGGCGGCTCCGGATATCCTCTGGATCGGCTTCGGCGTGCCGCTGGAGCAGCAGTTCGTCGTTCGCAACATCAACAGATTGCACAATGTCGGCTTGATCAAAACTTCCGGCGGCCTGTTTGATTTCCTCGCCGGAGGCAAGAGCCGCGCCCCCCGCTGGATGCAGAAGGTTGGCCTTGAGTGGTTCTACCGCATGCTCCTCGAGCCGCGCCGGCTGGCAACACGCTATCTGACCACCAATCCGGTTGCCATCTACGCGATGCTCCGGCATTCGCTGCGAGCCCTTTCTGCAGGCCGGTGATCGGACCAACGATCTTGAGTTCCTCGATTTCGCTCATCACACCGAGTTATCGTGGCGACCTCGACAGTTGCCGTCTTCTCTGCGACTCGATCGACCGGTATGTGACGGGCTACGACGTGCATTACATCGTGATCGGCGACGAGGATGCGGACGCCTTCGTGAGCTTCGAAGGGGAAAAACGCCGCGTGATCGTCTCGTCCAGCCTGCTTCCATCCCTTTGGGCCCTGCCGAAATGGCGGGGGCGACGCTACTGGTGGGCACCCCATTTGCGCCTGCCAATCTACGGCTGGCACCTGCAGCAGATGCGCAAGATCGCAATGACGCTGGCGCAACCGAGCGAGCGGGTCATGTGCATCGACTCCGACAACTGCTTCTGCCGCCCACTGGATCTGAGCGCAATGGCATCGACGCCGAAGCTCGCCCACCACGTCGCGTCTGGAGATATCAATCCCACGCGACCTAGCCACGTCCGCTGGTGGCAAAATGCGCATCGGCTGCTTGGCTTGAGGGCACCTGCGCTGCCGGGCGACGATTTCATCAGCCAGATGGTTCTGTGGGAGCGGCGAGCGGTGGCGACCATGGTGAAGCGTATCGAGGGCGCTAGCCGCCTTCCGTGGTGGCAGGCGCTGGCCCGCATCCGGCATTTTTCAGAATATCTCATTTACGGTGTCGCGGTCGCCAATGACTCCGAGCTTGCGCAACGACATGAACGCATTTCGCAAAGCCCATGCCTGACCTATTGGGAGGGGCCGGCTCTAGACCGGGAAGGATTGGCGGCATTCATCGAAGGCTTGAAACCGGGGCAGACGACGATCGCGATCCAGTCGCATACGCACACACCGATCGAAGTGATCCGAAAGGCAGCTCTTGGCTGAGAGAGCCTAGTTGCTGGCCCGATATGGGGTTGGCAGGAAGCCGAGGCTTGCCAGTGTACGACCGAGCGACACGAGCAGCGGATGGCTTGCCGGCAGCAACCGCCGGGTCCTGAGGAACAGCGCCATCGATCGAAGGCAGCCGGCGCCGAGACTGAGCGCGTTTTTTGCAATCACCCTGATGGCCGACGTGCAGTGGATCCGATCGATAACATAATTGATGCTTCCGGTGCGCAGCGAGCGCGTCATCAGGAAACGGGCCGAGACGCGTTCCTCGGGTACGAATTCGCGGATAACCGCCTCGGCGCACCACCAGGTCTTGAAGCCGGCCTTGCGGCATCTCGTAAAGAACTCCATGTCCCCACCGCCCAGAAAATTGAAGCGGACATCGAAAAGCGGCGAAGCAAGACCCGCAAATACCCGGCGGTGGATCAGGCAGTTGCCGGAACCGTGGATCTGATCAATTGCCCGGGTCGAGCCTTCTATCGAGCCGAAGAGCAGATGCTGTGTGACTGCGTCGGACACTGGTACTTCGAACTGCCGGACAACAGGCCCGCCGACGATGTCGGCGCCCTCCCGCCGAGCCGTGCCAACGATTGCGGCAAGCCAACCGGGCATGGCCATTTCATCGTCATCGATCATCAGCAGAAACTCGGCCTCCGGAAAGCCAGCCGTTGCCTCGCCGAACGCACGGTTGATGGCATGGCAATTGCCCTGCCGCTCTTCCGTGGTGACCAGGAATGGCAGGCCGACCGTGGTGAGAAACTTGCGGGCAAAGTGGGCGCCGGCCGGGTTGGCTGCGTCGTTGTCGACAACGACGATGGCGAAGGGGAAATCGGTCACCTGCTCGGCGAGCGATGTCAGGGTGCGCGCCAGCCATTCCGGTCGACGAAACGTCGGGATGCAAACGACTGCCTCAACGGACCCCTTGCTTTCCTGCATCATCCAAACCTCGATCGCGCGGAGATTGTTCGCCTTGCGGCGTTAGCCGACTTGGCCCGGCCATTGGCGGTGAAGCTGTAATTGGCTGGCGCCCACTCTACAATCGACGGCTGAGTATGAGGTTAACGGGCCTTCTCAGAACCGTTGCGTCGATCCGAGGCGCGGGGACGGGAGTAACGCGCGATCCTGGTGCGTCAGCCTCCTTGACGACAAGCCCGGCATTGGCCTGCAATCTCAAACCGAAGACCGCAATCAGCATCGTGAACCAGATCGGTCCGCTATTGCCGAAGAACGGGCTTTCGAGGCAGGCGAGAAACAGGGAAAAGAGCCAGATCCGCAAGAACAGGCGCGTCAATGCCATGTCGTTGCTACCGGCAAGCGCGCGGCGGGCATAGCCGACAGGAAGGACCACCAGCCAGATGAACGTCATCACGAGCGCCGGGATGCCGCCATTGATCAACTGTTCCACGTAGCCGTTGTGTGAATTGGCGGCAGTGACGGCCCAGGTGGTCATGGCTTGGCCGCTGTTGAACAAGGCGTCGGTCTGCCAGAAGGACTGAAAGCCGTAGCCAATGATGGGCCGCTCGGCGATCGCGGAGAGTGCAAGCCGCCAGATCGAGCCACGGTCGGTAAAGGTCGGATCGATGCCCGCGGAAGCAAGCAGGCTGCTGAAGGAAGGCGAGACCGCCGCAGTCAGCAAGATCAGGTTCAAGCCGACAAGGCCGCCAAGAAGCATCACCACGCCGAGTTTCGTCCAGCGTTCAAAAATCCAGGCAAGCAGCAGGATTGCCGGAAGCATCGCGGCGGAGGTTTTCCCTCCCGCGTGAAGCACGAAGAACCCTGCTGACAATGCAATCAAGAAGCCAAGCCGGGCGTGTCCTGACCTTCTTGCATAGAGGCCGAAGAATACGGCATAGACCATCGCGGCTGCAGCAACGTTCTTATGGCCAAAATGACCGCGCCAGTCGCCGGCAAGCGACTGCTCTAGCGCGTCTGTCGCTTGATGGATGGCGAGGTGCGGCAGGAGAAGTACACCAAAATAGGAAAGGCCGATCGTAAAGGTCAGGCCAAGGCACATGAGCCTTGCAAATTGCTCGCCGTTTCTTGGAATGAAGAGCATTGCGTTCGCGCACAGGCAAACAAGGATTGCGAAAACGAGGCGCCTGAAGGCTGCGCTGGGGTCGCCGGCAAAAAGACCCGTGAAGAGCAGCCAGACGAGCAGGCCAATCAGCAGGCCATATGGGCGCAGCAGCAAGTGGCGCGCGGGATTCTGCAGGACCGTGCCAAGGACCACTGCCGACATGGCGATGACGATCAACTGATTGAAAACGTTGGACGTGCTGCCATAAGGTGTGGAAAAGCTTGTGGCATTTGGATCGGGAAACGGGCTCAATCCGATCCAGAAGTAGCCGAAGACAGCCAGGAAGAGAAAGCCTGCAAAGGTACTGCCTTTGCCCGCAACTACACTCTTGCCGCTGTCAGCCATAGGCCTTGGCCTGGATCGCGCTCAAGCGGCGATAGTCTCGCCAAAGCCCCGACAAGACCGCGATGGCAAGGCCAAGTCCGAGGCCGACAACGCCGCCGGCGCCAGCCAGCACATAGCCCCGCGGCGGAAAGCTCCGCGCTGTCGGTACGACCGCCGGTGAAACGATCCGCACGTTGGTCGTGTCGATCTGCTGGCGTTCGGCGGCTTCTCCGGCACGTGCCATGAAGGCTTCGTAGACAGTCGCCTTGGCGCGCGCTTCACGCTCCAGTTCGCGCAGGTGAATCTGCGCGGCGGTGTCCTGGAAGACCGAGGATTTCATCTGGTTTGCCTCGGAGTTCAGCGCGTCGAGTGCCGATCTTGCCTGGTCGAGTTCGGCTTTCGCGGCTTGCACGATGCGTGCCGTTTCCGCGTCGATCTGGCCCTCCAGCGCCCTGAGCTGTGGTTCGAGCGCCAGGATCATGGGATGACGCGGCCCGAGGACGGCCGATTGAGAGGTCACGCGTTGTCGCAGCGTTGAATATTGGGTGCGCAGCATCGTCATCGTTTCCGATTGCAGCGCAGAGGCGTTCAGGCGGTTCTTCGGGTTGGTGGACACGAGTTCGTTGTAACGCGACTGCGCCTGAATGACGCGCGCCTTGGCGTCGATCAGCTGCGTGTTCGTCTGATTTGACATGAGGGTGCTGACGAGTTCTCCCGAACTCGATTGCAATCCCTGTTCGCGCTTGAACGTCTCAACCGCAGCCTCTGCCTTGGCAACCTCCACCTTCAGGTCACCGAGGCGAGCAAACAGCGAGCTCGCAGCCCGGCCGGCCCCTTCCGATTCCGCCTTGGCGAGCTCTTCCTGGAAGGCGGTCGCGATGGCATTGGTGATGGTGACTGACTTGGCCGCGTCCTGCGTCCACACCGCGATATTGACGATGAAAGAGCGTTCGTCACGACGGGCCGTAACCCGCTTTGCCAGCGTGCGCAGCGCGTCACCGGCCGGGTCCTTGGCTTCAGGCGCAACAAACTCCGGGTCATCGGTGAGCTTTAGCTCGCCAATCACACGGCTCAGCACGTTACCCGATGTCAGGACCCGCAGCTTGCTTTCGACATCAAGCAGCTGCGTATCCCGCTGCATGCTCTCGGAGAAGATGTCGTCAGCGACAACCCGGAGATTCGACGGGTCGACGAGAAGGTCGATTCCGGCCGTAAAACGCGGCTTGACCACAAGAACAACCGCATAGCCGGCGACAGCGCCGAGGATGGTAAAGGCAAAGATCCAGACGAGACCCACGCGCAGCCAGTTGAGGATACGGGTCAGGTCGAACTGAAAGAGTTCTTGAAAGACCGAAGGCCAGTTTTCTGAGGAAGGGGTGGAAGCAGGGGGAGGCGCAACTTTCAGCACCGGCCGCGGCGATGCGGCACCGTCATCCTCTTCCCGGCTCGTCGTCCAGCCACGCGTACTGATGACCGGAGTCTGATGTCGGGATGCGGCTTCATACATGGCAGCGGGTTCTGATTTACGTGGGCGCGGGAGCGCAAACCTATGGTTAAGAGACCTGATTTTCCTTAAGTATCCATTAATGGCGATTTCAATTTTCGCGTGCGCGTGAAGCAGCTCTCCAATAAAAAAGCAGAAGTTCAAGGCCTTGCACGCTTGCGCGGTCGAATTCTGGTTCATTTATACGCAATCCAAGGATATCCATTTATGCGCAGGCGGGACTTCGTTCTCGGCGCAATGGGTGCCGGACTGGCATCCACAGGCGCGCTCGACCCTTTTGTCCGGGGTGATCTGACTGCCAGGGCGGTGCCTGCCAGAGGCCCCATTCCCTACGGTGCGGCCGTGCGCACCGATCTTCTCGACACCGAATTCGACTACAAGCAGGCCATCGTCGATCACTGCCAGCTTGTCGTCGGAGAGGGCGGCTTGAAGTGGTTCGACCTGCGTCCGAGCCAGGATCAGTTCGTCTTCGACCAGCCTGACCGCCTGATCGATTTTGCCGATCAAAACGGCATGCAAATGCGCGGCCACACACTTGCCTGGTATGGCGCGATGCCCGATTGGACAAACAGCATCGGGAGCGCGTCGGAAGCCGAACGCGAACTCGTCCATCACATCACCACCGTCGTCGGACGCTATCGGGGGCGGATTCCGAGCTGGGATATCGTCAACGAGGCAATCGCCGAACAGCCGGAGAGTGGTGCGACGATCCGCGGCTCGATATGGCAGGAGCGGCTCGGCAAGCGCTACATCGAGCTTGCGCTGCGCACGGCTGCCGCCGCCGATCCTTCGGCTCAGCTCGTCATCAACGATTACAACATTGAAAATCCGACACAGCAGTGCCGCGACCGGCGCCAGGCCTTGCTCGACCTGCTACGTGATCTGAAGGACCGCGATGTGCCGCTCCACGCCGTCGGTATCCAGGGACACCTCCCTGGCGACATGGACATCGACAAGGAGGGCCTATCGAGATTTGTCGAAACGTTGAAGGGAATGCAGCTTGACGTTCTCGTGACCGAACTCGATGTGATCGACAACAAGCTGCCCGCCCGTGAATATGACCGGGACCAGGTCGTCGCAGCACGCGCACGCGAATTCCTCGGTGCGATTTCCGAGGCGGCGCGCCCGAGCGCCATTCTGACCTGGGGCATCACTGATCGCTATACATGGGTGCCGATGTGGTTCAAGCGCGACGACGGCAAGCCCAACCGTCCGTTGCCCCTCGATGCCGGGTGCCGGCCGAAGGCGCTGATGAAGGTCATCGACGAATTCACGCGTGCGGCCGAATGATGTTTCGTCAGATCTCGGCATACATGATTGCGAACGCCGTTTCGGCCCTTTTCGGGTTCGTTTCGGTCGTGCTTTTCACGCGCATGCTTAGCCCGCACGAATACGGCATCTATGTCGTGGGTACGGGCGTTGCTGGTGTCATATCGACCCTGCTTTTCGGCTGGATCAAATTCTCCGTGCTGCGCTTCGATTCCGAAGGTGGATCGAAGGACGTGCGCACCACTGCCCTTTTCGCGTATGCGGGACTGATGCTTCTCAGTCCTCTTGTCATCCTCGCGACGTGGCTCTTTGCGGAGGATTCGTCGACCTATGTCGTGCCGGCCGTGTTCGTCGCCTTCATGGTAGGGTTGTTCGAATTCGTGCAGGAAGTGTTCCGGTCTCGCCAGCAGACGGGGGCCTACATGTGGTCGGTCATCCTGCGGGCGGTGCTGACGGTCGTCTTCTCTGCCGTCCTCGTAATGGTATTCGGCATGGGCGGGCAGGGTCTCCTTGTGAGCGTCGCCTGCTCCTATCTCGTGACTTTGTTGGTCTACGCGCCGGGCGTCTGGCGCCGACCGCGCCACCCGTTCGATACCGGGCTGATGAAGGAAATGATGCGCTTCGGCCTGCCGATGACCGCCTCGTCCTTCATCTTCGTGTTGCACACGGTTCTCGACCGAATGATCATCATAACCTATATCGGCGAGACGGCCGCGGGCGTCTATGGTGCCGCTGCCGATCTCGTCCGACAGATCATCCTGTTTCCGGGCGTTGCAATCGGATCCGCAACAATTCCGGTGGCGATCCGTTTGCTGGCGCAGGACGGCCATACGGCTGCCAACCGGCATCTGATGGAAACCGCCGAGGTGCTCCTGACAGTGCTGATGCCGATGGTCGTCGGACTGGCTTTGGTGGCGCCCGGTTTTGCAAGCCTGATCCTCGGCCCCGAGTTTCGCGACGCGGCTGCCATCCTCATCCCGATCCTCGTATTTGCCTGGCTGTTTCGCTCCATCTCCTATCAGTTCGTGCATGTCAGTTTCCAGCTGGCGAAGAAGCCGAGCCTGATGGGGGCGCAGGGCATGATCATTCTGGCGATCAACATCATTGGCATGGTTGTCCTCGTACCGCGCTTCCAGCTTGTCGGTGCGGCTTGGGCGCTGCTGATCGCCGAGATCGGCGGTGTAATTGCCGGCTACTTCCTGTCCTATCGCGCCCATCGCCTGCCGCTCGAACTCCGTCCGATCGTCAAGGTCAGTCTCGCAACCGCAACGATGGCGGTGCCGACCTTCATCGTGGGCAGGCTTCAGACCGGCAACGCTGTCTTCGACCTGACTGTGCCGATCGTCACCGGTGTCGTCGTCTATGCGGCGGCTGCGTTTGCGCTCAACCTGGCCGGCGTCCGCATGGCATTGACGAGGCGACCGCGGCCAGCCTGACCGGGATCACTTTCTTTTGATCTGGCGCCGAATAGAAGGCGAGACAATGCCATTCCGACTTCCGCCAATTCTTAACGTCTCAAGTATATCGGTGAGGAATACGCACGGCGGTCTCTCAGTCGGAACGCCTTGCGAGGGAGGTCAATGGTGACGCAGACGGATGTGAACTCGCAAGAAGAGAAGGGGCATTCCGCCTCTCAGCCGACGGTCTTCGGGTCGCATACCGGTTTGTTCACGGCAGCTTATGACGATGCGCCAAGGAGCGATCTAGCAGTGCTTTTCCTCAGCCCTTGGGGGCTCGAGGAGATGTGTACACGCAGGTTCTATCGCATCCTGGCGGAGCGCTTCGCAGAGATTGGTGTCGCGAGCCTCCGCTTCGACTATCCCGGAACGGTGAATTCGCTGGACGACAGGTCGGCCGAACGCGGCCTGTCGGGGTGGTCCGAGGTGATCGGCAAGGCGGCTGAAGAACTCAAGATGCTGTCCGGCACCCGCAAGCTGGTCTTCATTGGTCAAGGTATCGGCGCGAGCCTCGCGCTCATGCAGGCGCGTTCCGCGTCATCACTTGCAGCGATTGCCCTTTTGGCGCCGGTCCTGAAAGGAAGGGCCTATCTACGCGAGCTCTCGTTGTTTTCGCGGCTCATTGATGATGGTCTTGGCATAAAGCCTGAACTGCGTGACAGCGCGCCTGGATCGATCGCCGGATTGCGCATGCCCCGTACTGTCGCAGAGGACATCAAGGCGGTCGATCTCAACAGCATCGAAATCACGGCCGTACCACATGTCTTCCTCGCCGAGCGCCCGGGCTTTGAAGCCGATACGACGTTTCGCGATCGGCTGACGTCGGCTGGCTGCCAGCTGCGGGCGATACCATTTTCCGGATATGATACGCTGGTTTCCAACCCGCTGGACCAGGAACTCCCCGAAGCGCTTGTCGATGAGCTGATCGACTGGCTGAAATCGCTGCCGCAATATCAGGATCACCGCCCGCTTCCGGCGAAAAAGCCTTCGCCGATCGCATCGGTCCGTTCGGAGAAAGTTCGCGAAACGTCCGTCCGCTTCGGTCAGGATGAACGGCTCTACGGGGTCTTGTGCGAACCCGCTGAAGGTTCGATCGGCGTGACCGCCGTTATTCTGACGACGGCTTACGATCACTCAGCTGGGTGGGCACGCTCCTCGGTCGCGCTTGCGCGCGAGCTGGCGAAAGTCGGCGTATCGTCCTTGCGCTTTGACAGCGCCGGCGTCGGTGACAGCCCGCCGGTCGCAGCCCGTCGCAAACAGGTCCTCTATGACGAAGCCCAGATTGCCGATGTCGGAATGGCCCGGGATTATGTCGACAGTCTTGGTCTGGGCGACCGGACCTTACTGATTGGACGCTGCAGTGGCGCCTACGTCGCCTTTCGAAGTGTGCTGGCCGATCGACGCTGGGACTCCTGCGTGATTGTCAATCCGGTTGCTTTCCGCTGGCGCTTCAAGGGCCTGCCAAAGACATTGAAGGCCTATGTGAGGAATGCCCTCGATCTCGATACGGTTCGCCGCCTCTGGACCGGTGACGTGGACCTTGGGGCGGTGACAAAAAATATCTCCATGCGTCTGGTGGACCGGATGGCGAACAGGCTGTCTCCCATCTTCGCGCCCGCCAAGCCGATCACGCAGCTTACAAAGCAGGTGCATCGCGATTTTCAGGCCCTGGCCAGCCGCGGCACCCCGCTTTCGATCATCTATACGGAAGGTGACGAGGGGCAGGAGATGTTTCGGATCAATTTTGGCGATGCGGGCGAAAAGCTCTCTGCCTATCCGAACGTTCAACTGCATCTGTTCCCCGACGCCGACCACAATCTGACGCCGCTGCCGGCACGTGAGAAGATGATTGCGCTGGCAAAGCAACAAGCTCTTTCACTTGGCAACCGCAGCGAACGGCACATTGCAAGCGCGGTTGCCTAGTGCAGTCAGGTCGCCTCCCTCGTCCGGCACCGGATTGGCGGAGTTGGTGCCGTCCGACCGACTGTTTTAGGCTCGTGGATGACACGCTGAATACTGCCAGAACGCCGTGCATGATGATTGCAAGCGCGGGGTTTCAACTATTGTTTGGCTGTATCTTGATTTGGCTCCTGCTGCTCATAAATTCATATACTTAAGCGTGAAGTTCACGCGACGCCTGATAAGCTTCATATTGGGAGGTCATCATGGCAATCTCACTGATGGATGGAAGGAAAAGGCAGGATTGGGCTAACCTGGTTCTGGCGGTTTGCTTGTTTGTTTCGCCGTGGGTCATGGGATTCGCGGCCGAAGCAGTGCCGAGCTGGAATGCCTGGATCGTTGCCGTCATGCTCGCCGCTATGGCAACGGCAGCGCTGTCGGTATTTTCCGAATGGGAGGAATGGGCAAATCTCGTACTCGGCCTCTGGCTGATTGCGTCGCCCTGGCTGCTCGGTTTCACGGCCAATGCGAACGCGATGTGGACGGTTGTCGTGCTTGGCTTGCTCGTTGCGGCCGTATCGCTGTGGGCCGTCTGGGATGTTCATCATCCGCACGCCCACGCATAGACCGCGGCCCGGTCCGGTCACTGCGGTGGGCTAGGTGAGCCGTGTCCACCGCTCAAATGATGGTGTGGTCTTAATTCGCGACCAGCATTGATCGCGAACATATGGCAATGGTTATCGTGTCGCCGCGAACCGGCCCTCAAACTTCGAATATCAGCAGGAAATAGGCAACGAAGAGAACGAGATGCACGGCGCCCTGCATGAGGTGCGTGTAGCCGCTCGCAAACGTAATGGTGCTGAGAGCCAGAGTGAGAACGAGCATCACGGTCTCGGTGCGCTCGAGGCCAAGCACGACAGGATGGCCAATGAGGTGGCTGACGATCAGCATCGCAGGGACGGTCAAGCCGATTGTGGACAGAACGGATCCCAGGAAAATGTTGACCGACCGTTGCAGATGATTGGCGACGGAGGCCCGCACGGCGCCAATCGCCTCAGGTGTCGCGACGAGGATGGCCATGACAACGCCGCCGAGTGCCGCCGGAGCACGAATTGTCTCGATAACGAAATCGATTGGCGCTGCCAGTTGTTCGACAAGAAAAACAACGAGGGTCATGTAGGCAACCAGCAGGATGACGGGAAGCCATAAAGGTCCTTCCCTGGTCCTGACATGCTCGACTGAAACCTCACCGGTGTCTTCGATGAAGAAGCCTCGATGCCGTCCGGTTTGCAGGATCAAAAATACGCTGTAGAGCCCGACGGAGATGAAGACGAGAACCGCTTGCTGCACAGTCGAATAGGGCAGACCGTTTGTCGGGTGCGTGAAGTTCGGCATGATCATGCTGAGCGTTGCCAGGGGCACGATAACGCCGAGATAGGCATTGGCTCCCTGGAGGTTGTGGTGCTGTTCATGCCGCCGCCAGCCTCCAATCAGAAGGCACAGTCCGACCATTCCGTTGAGGATGATCATCACCACGGCAAAGAGCGTGTCGCGCACCAGCGTCGGATTGTTTTCGCCGTGACGCATGACAGCAGTGATGGCCATGACCTCTATCGACGTGATGGCTAGCGTCAGAATAAGCGTCCCATACGGCTCGCCCAGTCGCTCCGCGAGATGATCGGCATGACGCACGACCGCAAGTGCAGAACCGAGCACGACTGAAAACAACCACACAAAGATGACTGCAAGCCATATCGGATTGACGAGCAACCCGAAGAGAGACTCACCAAAGAACAGGAATATGACGCTCGTCGCAATGCTGACGGCGAGTAGCCATTCCCGGCGCATCGGCGCCGACCAGTGACGTTGCTGCACGGCCACTTCCGGGTTCATTCCTGCGGGGCCCTCGAAGTCGTTTCGATGAATACGCCACAACCCGGCCCGTCCGTCCACTCCCATCGCACAAGTGGTGTCTGGCTGACCGTGCGGCCACTGTTCCGCTAGAATAAATCCTTTCCGACATCGCTGGCCAACCTCAACCCCGAATGTCGCGTCTCCAACGTTCCTCGGTTTTGGCAGGCCATTGGCATGCGGATAACGCTATGCAACTCCAGACCGAGTTTGATGCCGCGCGGCCCGAACATGGCGCGCTGGTCTACTTGCTGGGGAAACTCTCCTGCCTATCTCCCCTCACGAGGGATCATGACAGGCGCCTTGCAGACCGTAGGCGGCCTGGATTGTGCCAATCGAAGGAGGAGTTGATGCCGGAGCCTTTTGTCGTTCATCGCGAGACACACGTCGCGGCGCCACCTTCGGCGGTTTTTGCCTTGCTCACCGATCCCGAAAAGATCCTTCGCTGGATGGGGACTGAAGCACAGGTCGAACCTCAGCCCGGTGGGCTCTATCTGGTCAACGTTACCGGCGCTCGCTTCGCGCGTGGCTCGTTCCGAGAGGTCGTGCCTGTCCATCGGCTCGCCTACAGCTTTGGCTGGGATGGCAGCGAGATAGTCCCGCCGGGGTCGAGCCTGGTGGAGATAGATCTGATCGAGAAACCCGACGGAACCCTGTTGAAGCTGACACATACCGGATTGCCGAATGCCGAGCAGTGTGCCGGACATGCCGAAGGCTGGGAGCATTATCTTGGCCGAATGGCGCAGTGCGCGGCTGGACGCGATCCGGGTCCGGATCCGTGGGCCGGTCGAACTGGATGACGGTCCGGCGTGGGTGACAGCTCTCAGCCGGCATGGCATGATTTAAGCATGGATCTGCCCAACTCGCTTGCATGGTTGATCGATGAAGCCGGCACATCGCCGGATCCCGACTGGTTCCTGGCCGAATTGGGCCGGCGGCTGCTGATAGATGGTCTGCCGCTGGCAGGCGGTGCCCTGACCCTTGCGGCACCGCACCCAATCATCGCCCGCCGCACCTGGTTATGGCGAGCCGAGACCGGAGCCGTAATCGAGGCTTTGAGCTTCACTGATATTTCACGCAATCAAGCTGGGCGTGAATGGTTGTCTGGTCTTGGGCCGGTGGCTGAGGACGTCGTGGGCCTTGCGCCGGACAGCCCGGTTCTCGGATGGGCCGGGACGCGTGCGTTCACGCCCGCGGAGGCCGGTGACCTGCATGAGGTGGCGCGTTTTGCAGCGCCATCCTTGGCCGCGTTAGCAGCTAGGGTTGGATTGACCGCGCTTCTCGAAGCCTATCTTGGCAAACGAAGCGCTGCCCGCGTTCAGGCTGGCGCTCTGTCTCGCGGTACCGGTGAGACGATACCGGCCGCTCTGCTCTGCGCGGATCTGCGAGATTTCACTGCGCTCTCGGAAGCAACCGAGCCAGCGGTGATGATCGCCACGCTCGATGCCTGGTTTGATCGTATTGCCGGTGCGGTTCATGCCTTCGGGGGCGAGGTGCTGAAGTTCATGGGGGATGGGGTATTGGCAATCTTCCCCGTCACCACTACGCCTGCCAGTGCCTGCGAGGCGGCACTTCGCGCCGTTGCTTCGGCCCGCGCTGGCATGGCCCATCTCGATACCGTGCGCCAGGGCCAGGGTTTGCCAACACTTCCCTTCGGTGTGGCACTGCATTTCGGGGAAATCCTCTGGGGTAATATAGGTGCTGCCGACCGGCTGGATTTCACCGCAATCGGCCCCGCAGTGAATTTGGTCAGCCGGCTTGAAGGCCTCTGCAAGCCCTTGGGGCGTACCGTACTGCTTTCCGGGGAGGTCGCGGCAGAGACGACCACCACCCTGGTTTCCATGGGTTACCATTCGCTGCGTGGCATTGCCGAGCCCTGTGCCGTCTTCACGCTTCCCGGCGACTGAGGTCACGGAGAGCGATCACTAGAACCAGACATCGGCGACTGTGCGCCCGTCCGACGGCAGATCCTCGAAACTGTGGAGGCCATCAAACCGCAGCAGGGGTATGTCGGCGACGTCAGCGGGCTCGGCGAGACGAAGGTTGACGGCGATTCTCGTCTGCCCGTTGTCGCCTGGCCTCAATCCACGCCAACTGACGAGATTGCCGCAGCGGCGACAGAAGTTGAAGGAAAGGCTTTGTGAGCCGCGGATGTAAGCGGTGAGTGCGTCGGTCGTGTCTTCGACGCGAATTCCTTGGCCATCATATTCATAGGCCCAGAGGACGCCGTAGCGCCGGCAAACCGTGCAGTTGCAGATCGTCGCATCGGGAATGGTGCCGCGAAACTCCCAGTGAACCGCTCCGCAATGACAGGATCCGCGGGTTATTTTGACGGCGGTCTGCTGCGCTTCCCCCGTGGTCATGAAAACTCTCCCCCGACGATTGCCTCATATCTTCTAACGCAGATGGGGCGGGTACGACAGGTGCGACGTCCCAAGTTGGGCGGCCGCAATCGCTGCCGGGTGCGTCGAGGTTGTCAAATGGAGCCGTGGATTGAGGATCGCCCCGGCCTATTTTGCGGCCGCGTCCCCTGTTCCTCGTCCTGCCAACGTACTGAGCACGAGCACGATGTCCTGCCAGAAACCAGCCTTTTGAATGTAGCGGGCATCGGCTTGCGCGAGAGCCTCAGGCGTCGACATGTCAATTCCCTGAAGCTGGGCCAGTCCGGTTATGCCAGGCCTCACGGAAAACACCTTGAGTTTACGTCGTGCGGCGATGACGTCATGCTGCGATGGGAGGCATGGGCGAGGACCGACGAAGCTCATTTCACCGCGCAGGACGTTGATCAGTTGAGGCAGTTCGTCGAGCTTGTAAGCGCGCAGCTTTCTGCCGAGCGGTGTGATCCAGGAGGAAGCCGCATCATGAGAGCCGACGTTCGGAGAACCCGCTGCCATCGTCCGGAACTTGATGCACACAAACGGTACCTCACTCCGGCCAACGCGCTCCTGAAGAAACAACGCGCCGCCAGGCGACGATCTGCGTACGAGGACCACAAGGAGGAGCAGAACCGGAGAGAGAACGATAAGTCCGAGGCACGCAGCGCAGATATCAAACAGCCGCTTCAAAGACCTGTTAAAGCTGTTGACCATCGGGATATTCGTGTTCCTGTCTCAAAAATTCATGCCAAACGTTTCAGCACGAGCGCTTCAGTGCGGTTCGCATATCAAAAGGCGGCGTCCAGTCCAATAGCGCGCGCGTATGCGAAATGTCCACTTCCAACCAGTCGGTGAGACGGTTCACCAGCTCTGCCTTGCCGGTTGCCCGGCCGAGGAAATTGAGAACGCCGGGAGGGCACGGAAGCAATCGCGCCGAACACCCCATGGCGGTCGCCAGCCGCCTCATCAATTCTGGCGTCGAGACCGCTTCGCCGTCGCCCGCCAGGAATATTTGGCCAGCGGCAGCGGGATGAGATGCGGCGGTCACGATCAGATCGGTGAGATTTTCGACGTATATCATGGATCTTCGATTGTCGATCGAAGCCAGGGGCAAAGGAATGCCGCTCCGAACGAGCCGTTTGAGCGCTCGGAAGCTTCCTTCAGCGCCACGTCCATAGACCAGCGGCGGGCGGATAATGACGATCTCCATCCCGATTGTCTTCGAAAGCGCGATCAGGGCTTGTTCCGCTTCGAGCTTTGAGACGGCATATTCTGTCGTCGGAGCAGCTGGATCATTCGACGTGAATGCACGCCCGGCGGCCGATCGTTCCCCGTTCACCTTGATCGTGCTGATGAACACGAACCGATTGACCCCTGCGGCGACAGCCTGTTTAGCAAGGTTGATGGTTCCCTCGGCGTTCACTCTACGGAAGGAACCTGGCCCCGAGTCCGACCCATCGATGACATTCTGGTTTGCCGCCGCCAGATGGATGACGACATCGACGCCGCTCAGGGCGGCTTTCCAATCCGTCTCAGCATCGATCTTCCCGACGGCAACAGACCCTGCTCGGGGAGAGCGGCTGGCCGTCCTGTAGGCGAGGTTGCGGACACGGAGTGCCTGCTGGAGATCCTGACCGACAAAACCTGTCGCGCCGGTAACGAGTAGCATTCTCAGCTCCGAGCCGATTGCAGAATGGCAAGCGATATCCCGATCAACTGGAGGCACCCTGGCGAACAGACACCAGATCGACCACTCCGTCGAACGGGTGAAAGTCCTGCACAAGCTCGCTCAGAATGCGTCGCAGTGCCTCGACATCTCCTTCGTCTGCGGCGGAACTCAATTGCTGGAGTTTCGGCATCAGCATCTCCAATGCAATGAACCGCTCCCGTGCGCGCATGATCTTGGCATGTTCCGTCAGCTCGGGATTGTCACCAATCAGCAACTCTTCGTAAAGCTTCTCTCCCGGCCGCAGGCCGGTCGTAACGATGCTGATGTCGCCGGACGGGTTTCGTTCGTCTTGGACGACCAGGCCGGAAAGTTCGACCATGCGCCGAGCGAGATCGATGATCTTGACCGGCTCGCCCATGTCGAGGACGAAGACATCGCCTCCCTTGGCCATGGAGCCGGCCTGGATCACGAGTTCGGTCGCCTCAGGCACCGTCATGAAGAAGCGCGTGATCTCGGGATGCGTCAACGTGATCGGGCCGCCCTGGCGAATTTGCTGGCGAAACAGCGGAACGACCGAACCGGAGGATCCGAGGACATTGCCGAACCGCACCATGGTGAGAACCGTCGAGGCGCCTTCGGCCGCCAACCCTTGAAGCGCCATTTCCGCGAGCCGCTTGGTGGCGCCCATGATATTGGTCGGCCTGACAGCCTTGTCCGTGCTGATCAGTATGAACCTTTCGGCGCCGGCATCGATCGCTGCCCGTGCAACCGTCACCGTGCCAAAAACGTTCGTTTTGACGCCTTCGACCGGATTTTTCTCGACCAGCGGCACATGCTTGTAGGCGGCAGCGTGATAGACCATGTTCGGCCGCCAGGTCTCCATGATCTTCTGGATACGATGTTCGTCGCAAACGCTGGCAAGCAGGGGAACGATCTGAAGCCCGCTTTCCGGGTTGCTGCCGAGAAGTTCGTTCTCCAGGGCGTAGAGCCCGTATTCATTCTGGTCGAGAATCAACAACAGAGCGGGCTTCAATCGAGCCAGTCCGCGACAAAGCTCGCTGCCGATCGAGCCGGCCGCGCCTGTGACGAGCACCACCCGCCCGCGGATGTTCCGTTCCAGCAGCGTCTGGTCGGGCGCAACCGGCGTGCGGCCCAAAAGGTCCTCGATATCCAGTTCCTGCAGATCGGTGAATTCTGCCTGGCCGCCGGCCAGGGCGTTCAGATCGGGGATCGTGCGAACGGCAACGCGCGCGCCCCTGAGCTTCTCCAGGATCTCGTTGCGACGCGATCGGTCGATCTTGGGAAGTGCCAGAAGGATCGTGCGCACGTTCAGACGTGCGCTCAATTCGACGATCTTTTCAGGATCGTAGACCGCCACGCCGCCAATGAGGCTGCCATGGAGGTTCCTGTCGTCGTCGAGATAGCCGACAACCTTCAAGTCGGCACTGCTGCTCAAGGCGCCCGCAACCTGCCGGCCACGGAAGCCGGCACCGTAGACGAGCATGTTTGTCTGCGTGCTCTGACGGAGGATCCGCTTGTAGGCTTCATGCAGGAAGTACCGCGCCGTAAAGCGCGAAAGGCCGATCGCGAGCAGCAGCAGCAGGGGTTGCATGATCCCCACCGTGCGAGGCACTCCGGGGAAGCTGATCGCCGTAAACACGGCCATGAAGACAAGGCCATAAATGGTCACGGCCTTCAGAACGGTAACGAAGGCCGACCAGCCAAGGAAGCGGAAGATGGCCCGATATAGACCCATCGTGATGAAGATCGGCAGGGCAATTATGAGTGAAACGGGAATGGTCAAGAGCTGAATTCCGGTCAGCGCCACCCATTCGTTCAATCGAAAGCAGAAGGCGAGCCAGATGGTCAGGATGCAGAGGCAGGAATCGACCAGCAGCGCCAATACCCGCTTGGCCGGCCTCGGCAGATCGAGAATGTTTTGAACGTACCTGTCGGAAAGCGCCCGCATCTTATCCTATCCGTGCACGCCCGCCGGGATTGCGTCGGACGGGCCGCTGATATCAGGAGCAACGCCACTTCGCTGACCCAAGCGCGAACGCAGCCTCATCGAACAGGCAAAACATGTGGCGGCAAACAGCAAGGAATAGGATTCGCCCATCGCAAGCCGGTTGTTCGAATTGGTCAGGATCGTGAAGCCAAAGTAAACCGCGAACGTCAGGTAGCAGGCAAAGGCACTCCTGCTGATCACGCCTGCCGATGAAGCACGATAGACACGATAGATGCCTGAGACAACGATCAGCGCCAATATCGCGAGGCCGGCGATCCCATATCGAACCAGAATCTCCAGATAGCCATCATGCAACAACGTGTATGGAACGCTGGCATAGGGTGTTGTCCGCCAGATCGTAAGCCAGCCGTTCCCGCTGCCGAAAATCGGCGAGACGGATATGACATGCAGCGCGTTGGTCCAAAGCTGCAGCCGCTCATCCATCGACATCGGGGTCTGTGGTGATTCGATTGCCTCCTTCATCACCCGCTCAAGCGGCGCGCCGCTATCCAATCGTTCCGCGATCATCACAGTGGCATTGAGCGTCGCGGCCCCGTAATGCGCGACGTTGTCACGAACCTCGTAGATGCCCCACGACAGAAGCAGGAGCCCACCGATCGCGGCGACCAGCACGGTCTTTTTCCTGAGGTAAAGGAGGGTCGTGATAGTCATCAGACCAACTGCAGGCAGCAGCGCCAGCCACACACCCTTGGACTTGGCGCCATAAATATTGAAGATCGCCAAGCCAATGACAGCCACGGCGATCGCCAGCACAATTGCCTTTGCCCGTGCGGAACTGCCAATCTCCCACTGATGCACCGCCCAGTAGAAGGCTCCGATGAAGATGAAGCCGCACCCGACGGCGCCGTGAATGGAATTATGATGGAAAGCGGGAGATATGTACTCGCCCGCCATGATCGCTGAAAACGGCGTCGAGACAGCAAGAAGGACGAGCGCACCGCAGAAGAAAGCCAACAAGATTGGCTTTATGAGATGCCAGCTCGTCTGCAGTGCCACGCCCATCGCGGGAAAGAAGATTGCGAAAGCGTAGAGCCATTCTGATGCGCCTTTCTCACCGGCTGAAATCACGCCGAAGAGGAATCTCGACAGGGCGAAGACGCCCCAGGCAATGCAGACGATCGAAAGCCAGTCACTCATTACCGGGCGGAAAGGGGCCTTGCGAAGCGTGAAGGTCAAACCCATGATGAGGATGGCAGCATATCGATAGGCATCGCTTTCTATCAACGTCACTGACATCATGGCCAGCCATAAGATACCGGTGGTGATATCGAGGGCTGACGACTTCACCAATTTGCGAAATACAGGTGCCGTCATGATAGTGCGTACCGAATTCGGCGTGCATACTCGATCACGCGAAGAAAATGCGTCGCGAGCTTGCGGGCGCCTCGCAGTTTTACGGCGCGGTATTGAGCCCGATCGGCAATCTGGCTCATAGCCGAGCGCTCGGACAACTCGACGATATTTTGTCGAACCGTGTAAATGCTGACGCCGGTCTTCCACCCGCGCTCGAGTGTCATATCATAGGGGAATTCGATATTGTCGGCGCTTTTAAGCAGCTTGCGAGCCCCTTCACGCGTGACCAGGTAGCAAGCCGCAGACCCCTGCGGACCGTGCAGACAGCGCCCGACCGCGTCTCCATACTCAGAAACAGCCACTGTCCGGCACCACCTTGATCTGTGATTAAGCAACTTTACTACCTCGGCGGAAGGCACTGCTCGCAAGATTGCCTCTGCTCTATTGGTAAAATCATGACGCAATTCGACGTCATCTTCCATGATGATGGCGTTTTCGTAGTCGCTGGAAAGAAAGGCTTCCAGGGCTCTGATATGAGCGCGATAGCAACCATATTCGCCGGGCAGCATCGCCCGGCCATTTCGGCGCAGGAACGCCTTCTCGTTGAACCCTGATCTTTGCGTCGATGGGATCACCCTTCCATCGACGCCGGGAACTCTGTTGATTTCCATGCCAGCAAGAGTTGCTTGCGACGAAACGTCCGCCCATCGCTTTGACGAACTGTCCAGATTGATCACATACGCGCCGGTCAAACCTTGCAAACGCCCCATTCCCGTCAATGTGTTCAGTTTCAGCATCTGATCCGCGTCATTTGTGGCACTTCCCTGGCTCTGCGTCGCTCCTGCCTCGAAGAGGCTGCGGATGCCACAAGCAATCGGCCGCCTTGGCCGGCTTTAATGAATAGTATTTCCGTCGATCCTTATCTACAACACCTTCTACGTGTGCATCCACAATTGCGACGGTGATCATGCCGCGTGACCGAGGCCAACGCGACAAATCACGTCCTGCTGTGGTGAACCACGCAAAATCCAGCGCAGGGCCTCCTATCTTCAACATGGCCGGTCTTTGCAAGCCAAATGTGGAACCAGTGCATCAGTTTTCGACGATTGCTGTCCCGCTCCCGAGCTTTGCCTTAACCCAATGCGTTGGGTTGGCTGGCTGTCGAAAGAGACGGCAGCCGCGAAAAGTCGCGATCGAAATCGAAACTCCCTGCACAGACATCCTGTTGCTGCCAGATCGCCCCTTGCGTGCGCTTGTGCCTCTGCTAAGCCTTCTCAGGCTGCAAAACGAAACGCAAGTGAAAGAGACAGGGCTCATGTTCCTGAGCGATCGCCAAACGGAAATAGTCGGAATGGCCAAATCGAACGGCCGCGTTTTCGTCGAGGATCTGGCTGCCCATTTCTCCGTCACGCCGCAGACGATCCGCAAGGATCTGAACGACCTCTGCGATGCACAGATCTTGACGCGTGTTCATGGTGGAGCGACCTTCCCGAGTGGTACCGAGAACGTGAAATACGAGGCGAGACGCCAGATCGCGGCCACGGAGAAACAGGCAATCGGCGTTGCAGCAGCCGGTCTCATTCCCAATAACGCCTCGCTTTTCATCAATATCGGCACGACAACCGAGGCGGTCGGGGATGCGTTGACGAACCATCACGAACTGATGGTCATCACCAACAACATCAACGTTGCCAACAGACTGCGACTGTTCCCGACGATAGAGGTCGTCATCGCTGGCGGCGTGGTGCGTGGCTCCGATGGCGGTATTGTGGGGGAGGCAGCCGTCGATTTCATCAGGCAGTTCAAGGTGGACTATGCGGTTATCGGCGCGTCTGCGATCGACGAGGATGGCGCACTGCTTGACTATGACTTTCGCGAGGTGAAAGTCGCGCAGGCAATCATCGCAAATGCGCGGCATGTCATCCTCGTTGCCGATTCAACGAAATTCGAGCGGACTGCGCCCGTCCGCATCGCGCAACTTCCCCAGGTGCATACGTTCATCACCGATCGGTGCATTGCGCCGTCGATCCGCCGCCTCTGTCAGGAAAACAGCGTGAAGTTGATCGAGACCGGATCAGCGGATGCATAGACACTGACAATTTGGGGTTCATTTCATCCAGGTCCTACGCTAGCGTTTGCCCATGAGTCTAGAAACCGTTCGCGCGTTCTTCCGCGCATATGCTCCCGACGTCGAGATCATCGAAACCGCCGAAAGTTCCTCGACGGTGGCGCTGGCTGCGGAGGCGCATGGGGTCGATCCCGCCCAGATAGCCAAGACGATCTGCCTGCGTGTCGGTGAGAAAACGATGCTTGTCGTTGCCGGCGGGCTTGCGCGGCTCGACAACAGGAAGTTCAAGGATACCTTCGGGGGCAAGGGCCGGATGCTTGGGCCAGACGAGGTCGTGGAGGTTACCGGCCATCCCGTGGGGGGTGTCTGCCCCTTCGGTTTACAAACGATTATGCCGATTTATTGCGACGTCTCGCTGAGGCAATTTGACGAGGTGGTACCGGCAGCCGGCTCCACCAATTCAGCTGTACGCATATCGACCGAACGCTTGGCCGAACTCACCAAGGCAACCTGGGTCGATGTCTGCCAATGAAGATCGTCCCCTAAGGCTTCAAACCCGCGGGGCAATCCCTATATAAGCTCCCGACATGCATCATTTGTCATGACAGGAGAGATTGGATGCCGAGTGCCGTTTCGCGTTTTGCCAAGATTGCGGCGATTGCCGCTCTGACAGGCGCTACCGTGTTTGCCTCGATCGGCGAGGCTGATGCGCGCCGGGCTGGCGGCTTCGGATTCGGCAGCCGTGGTACACGGACCTTCCAGGCGCCGCCCGTTACCCGCACCGCGCCTTCGCCTGCCGCACCGATTGAGCGTTCGATGACGCCTCGCCCGCAGACCAACGCGCCGTATGCCGGCCAGCAACCGCTCGGCGCGCAGAGGCCCGGCTTCTTCAACGGCTTCGGACGGTCGATGATCGGCGGCCTCATCGCTGGCGGTCTTCTTGGCATGTTGCTCGGCCACGGTTTTGGTGGCGGCTTCGGCTTCCTCGGCATGTTGCTGCAAATCGCTCTGATCGCGATTGCGATTTCCTTTGCCATGCGCTTCTTCGCCAATCGCCGCCAACCGGCCTACGGCGGTCCTGGTCGCGCAACGGCTAGCAATATGACTCCAGCCGGCAACGGGTCGTTTCAGATCCCGTCGATTGGATCGGGGCTAGGTTATCAACAGCCACAGGCAAGCGCGAAACCAAATGACGAGCTCGGGTTGAGTCCACGCGATCTTGATCGCTTCGAGCAACTGCTGACGGAGGTGCAGACCGCTTATGGTGCCGAAGACTACGGTACATTGCGTCGTCTGACGACACCGGAGGCCATGTCCTACCTGGCCGAGGAACTGGGGGAGAATGCGACGAACGGCGTGCGCAACGAAGTCTCCAACGTCAAGCTGCTGCAGGGCGATATCGCCGAAGCCTGGCGGGAGGATGGCGCGGACTACGCGACGCTCGCGATGCGCTATTCGTCTATCGATGCGCTTGTCGAGCGGGCAAATGGCAAGCTCGTCAGTGGGGACAACAGTCGGCCTACGGAAACAACGGAAGTCTGGACCTTCGTCCGCAAAGGGGCGGACGAGTGGAAGCTTGCCGCGATCCAGGGCACGGAGCAGCGCGCCGCGTAACCTCGCGGCGCATCAACCTTCCTGGGCAGTCGGGACGACCCAAAGCGGGCGATCGTCGCGCTTGCCGCGCAGGGCCGGCGCCGACTGGTCCTCCACGGCAAGTCCCTCTTCGCCTTCCTGAACGTCTACTTCATAGGTATAGTCGTAGAGCATTTCACAGGCGCGCTCATTGGCCTTGATCTTCGCCTCGGTCTCGCCGATTGCAGTCGAAATCGCCTTGATCCGTGCGCGCAACATGGAACCGAGGATGTCGGTCGCCGGTCGCTTCTCCAGCCGTTCCAGGTGATGCTCGATGCGTGAGGCGTGGCGCTCGAGTTCTCTTTTGCTGAAACGCGCCTTGCGCATTTCCTCAGAAAGGTCGGACCGCATGCGGGCGAGGGGATCGAACGTGCCTGGCTCGCGCTCGTCCAAGGTCAGTTGATTGACGAGCTTTTCGATGACGATAAGTGCCTGCAGATCGATGGGATCGGCCAGTTCGACATCGTAGCCGGTGTCGTCGAAGACCTTTCTGCGAACTGGATCCAATAGAAGCTCGTAGGCCTTCTGGACGCGGCTGAAAGCCTCCGGGTCGCCACCAGAGTCCGGATGCGTCGCCTTTGCGCGACGCCGATAAGCAGCCTTCACCTGTTCGTCGGTCGCGTCTCGCCGGACCCCAAGAATCTCATAAGGATTGGTCACCATCCCTCCGTCGCTGTTCGGACATTGCCGTGACACCCATGAAGGGCATTCGTCCATCGAGGCCTTCTTCTACCATCACTGGGGCGGAGTTTGGACAAAAAGAATAAACAAAATCCCCTGATTCAATGCAGGCATGACACGGTTATCGGACGCGCGATCGCGGTTGATGGAGATCCACCCGTTCAACACCCTGGCCCTTTGAGCATGCCAGGCGCGTCATCGCGCTCCCGCTGAAAATAACCCATGCCCAGTCTGCTGCTTAATCGATATAATCCCGCGGCCCGCGTTGACGCATTTCGTCAAATCGAGTTCTATCCGCCACCATTTGTCCGGCCCCTCCTGGAGGTCCCGGAGAATTCGGAGGAGGTTTCATGCGCACTATCCGCAAGATCGCAGAATTGCGCGATCAGCTTGGTGCCTATCGGCGCGACGGCAAGACGATCGGCTTTGTGCCGACGATGGGTTTTCTGCACGTCGGACACATGGAGTTGGTCAGGCGCGCGCGCGCCGAAAACGAGGCGAGCGTTGTATCCATCTTCGTCAATCCGCTGCAGTTCGGGGCCAATGAGGATCTCGCCAAATATCCGCGTGACCTGACGCGCGACAGCGCGATGCTCGAGGCCGCCGGCGTCGATATCCTGTTTGCACCTGATGTCAGCGAAATGTATCCGGAGCCGATGCTGACGGTCGTCGATGTGCCGGCACTCGGAAACCAACTGGAAGGGGAGGTCCGCCCCGGACATTTCGCGGGTGTCGCGACCGTTGTGACGAAGCTCTTCAACCTCGTGCAGCCGGATCGTGCCTATTTCGGCGAGAAGGATTACCAGCAGGTGGCGCTCATCAAGCGGATGGTCAGGGATCTCGCCCAGCCGGTTCGTGTCGTTGCCGTGCCGACCGTACGGGAGACCGACGGCCTGGCTTGCTCGTCGCGCAACGTCTATCTCAGCGAGCGTGAGCGGGCGGCCGCCATTGTCGTGCCGAATGCGCTGGCGCAAGCCGAGCGGCTCTATGCGAAGGGCTGCGATAGTCCCGAGGAGCTGGAGGCTTCGTTGAGGCAATTCATCGCGATGGAGCCGCTCGCCACGCCCGAAGTGGTCGCGGTGCGGCACCCGGAAACCCTGGAACGATTATCCTCGCTGCAATCGGCGCCTGCCCTTGTCGCGCTTTTCGTGCGAGTCGGCACGACGCGACTTCTCGACAACAAGATCATCGGGCTCAAATCGGTCAAGAATTCGAGGGCAGCGTAGTGAGCACCCATAGCAAGCAGAAGCGGCTGACGACAGCCTCGATTCGGGCGATGAAGGGCAAGGACCGTGTCGTCTGCCTGACGGCCTATACGACGCCGATCGCCCGCCTGCTCGATCCACACTGCGACCTTCTCCTGGTGGGCGATTCGCTTGGGATGGTCCTTTACGGCATGGAAACAACAGTTGGCGTGACGCTCGACATGATGGCTGCCCATGGCCGCGCCGTTATGCGCGGCGTATCGCGTGCCTGCGTCATCGTCGATCTGCCATTCGGTAGTTACCAGGAATCAAAGGAACAGGCCTTTCGAAGCGCCGTCCGGCTGATGCAAGAGACCGGATGCGACGGCATCAAGCTGGAAGGCGGCGAAGAAATGGCGCAGACGATTGCGTTCCTGACAGCAAGAGGCGTTCCGGTCTTCGGTCACGTGGGGCTGATGCCCCAGCTCGTCAACACGGCCGGTGGCTTCCGGTCGCTCGGCCATTCCGATGAGGAGGCCGCAAAGATCAGGCGCGATGCACTGGCAGTCGCAGAAGCCGGTGCCTTCGCGGTCGTGGTCGAGGGAACCGTCGAGCCCGTTGCTCGTGACATCACGGCTTCCATTCCCGTGCCGACGATCGGCATCGGCGCATCCCCTGCCTGTGACGGGCAGGTACTCGTGTCAGACGATATGTTGGGGCTTTTCAACGACTTCAAACCGCGCTTCGTGAAACGCTACGCTGATTTGAGCCCTCTGGTGACTCAAGCCGTCGAAGCTTACGCCGAGGAGGTCCGCACCGGGCAGTTCCCCACCAAGGAACATACGTTCCAACGCAAGTCATAGTGTCTAGCCGCCACCTGTGATCCCGTACGTCACGGGTGACTGGCAAGGCCTCCGCCATAGGCGCTGGAACACGGATTGGGGGCGTTTAGCGTTCGCGGAGCCAGGTGTCGATCCCTCGCGCGGCGGCCCGGCCGGTGGCGAAGCATGCCGTTAGAAGATAGCCGCCTGTCGGGGCTTCCCAATCGATCATCTCACCGGCGACGAAAAGGCCGGGGAGTGCCTTCAGCATATAGTTCCGGTCAATCTCCCCCCACTCGACGCCACCTGCCGAGGAAATCGCCTCGGCGATCGGGCGCGTTCTTTGAACGGGGATCGGCAGGGCCTTGATCAGACGCGCCAGTCGATCGGGATCATTGAGGTCTGTGGCACTTGCGAGCTCTCGCAGAAGCGCCGCCTTCACGCCATCAAGGCCAACTGCCTTGCGGAGCCGGTTTGACAGGCTTGCTTTCGGATCTTGCTTTCCAAGCGCGTTGGCGATGCGATCCTGTGTGCGTGCCGGCAGCAAATCGACGTCAAGCGTTGTGGTTTGGCCAGCCGCCAAGCTCTCTCTCAGCACGGCCGCGTGGGCGTAGACGAGGCTGCCCTCGATGCCATGCCGGGTTATCACGAATTCTCCCGGAATGGTGCCGACCCTCGAGGTTGCCGTGACCGATTTGACCGGCTCACCGGAAAAACGCTGCCGCAGGTGCCCGCTCCAATCGACATCGAAGCCGCAGTTGGCAGGCTGAAACTCATCGATGGCGATGGTCTTCTCTCTCAGCCAGGGCAGCCAGCATCCATCGGAACCAAGCCGTGGCCAGCTCTTTCCGCCAAGTGCGAGCAGGGCTGCATCTGGTTTGACCACATATGCAGCCCCCCTTGCCTCGATCACATAGCCTCCATCCGAAAAACCTGTCCAGCGGTGCCGGGTGAGGATCTGAACCCCTTGCGCCTCAAGCCTTCGCAGCCAGGCGCGCAGGAGCGGCGAGGCTTTCATGGCCGTTGGAAATACCCGACCCGAAGATCCGACGAATGTTTCGGTGCCGAGCCCGGCGGCCCAGGCTCTCACATCCGACGGCTTGAAGCCGTCCAGTGCTTGGCGGAGGCGGGCATTCGACGTGCCGAAGCGTGACGCAAAGCGGTCGTAGTCCTCGGAGTGGGTGATGTTTAGCCCGGACTTGCCGGCAAGGAGAAACTTCCGCGCAACGGTCGGCATCGCTTCATAGACTATGACGGTGTGCCCGGCCGACGACAGGCTTTCAGCGGCCATGAGGCCTGCCGGTCCGCCGCCGAGGATCGCGATTTGCTTCTTGACCATGAAATGTTGCCCAGGCTCGATCTGCAAACTCTCTCATGGCCCGCGCGAGCGCCGTGTGCAAGAGCGCTGCGATGGGTATGGGACGCTCCAGCACATCCTGTGCATTTAGATGGGGCTATGTTCTGCAGAATGCGCGCCTGCGGACAGTTAGGCACGCCGCCTTAAGCGCCGTTGTAACATGGCTGGCATCGTTTGGGCGAAGATCAATCCACGATGCGGGGCGTGAATTTCGGCTTTGCAGGCGCCTCGGCTTTCTTCATTGCCTCTTCGTGATACCAGCAACTTTCGTAAACGGATGGAGCCATCCCCTGTTCAATATCAACCGCTTGACGTGTTTCGCCTGCGCCAAAGCGCTTCTGTGGAAATGCGTAGATCGTTGCAGTCTCGTGATGCACACCAACGGCCATTTTGTGCCTCCTTGTTCACCTGCCTCCGAAGACGTCGACGCGACGATAGCACATGTGCACAGGATTTGCGCGATATGATGGAAAAAAGTGCAATATTTGTTGGAATAATGAGCATCCAAATTTGCTGCGCTTTGTATCAGAATCTTTTAAGGTACAAAATATAAGCAAACGCATAAAAAGTAATCATTGTAGGCTGGGTGCGAAAAAAATGTTGCACTTGAAGGCGCCCTGCCATCGGAGCTTCTCGACCGATGCGCCAACCATTTCCCTGGCGACTAAATGATTGAGTCCGCTATCAGTTCCACGCCCACGATCACGGCCAACTAGCCTGTAGCCCGCCGATCGACCGGCGAGCTTTGAACAGTTCGCGATGCCGTTCAAACCAAACTGGCACGCGACGTGCATATCATTTGGCAGCCCTTCGCGGCCTGGTCGCTTCAACGGTCGGTTCGCGTGAGGTTTTGCTCACGATTTATGTTTGAGAGACTCGCAAATGACCAAGTATAAGCTCGAGTACATCTGGCTCGATGGGTACACCCCGGTACCAAATCTCCGCGGCAAGACGCAGATCAAGGAATTCGACGCTTTCCCGACGCTCGAGCAGCTACCGCTCTGGGGCTTCGATGGTTCGTCCACGATGCAGGCCGAAGGCCGCAGCTCTGACTGCGTGCTGAAGCCGGTCGCGATCTATCCGGACCCGGCGCGCACCAACGGCGTTCTCGTCATGTGCGAAGTCATGATGCCCGATGGCGTCACCCCGCATCCGTCCAACAGCCGCGCCACCATCCTCGACGACGAAGACGCATGGTTCGGTTTCGAACAGGAATATTTCTTCTACGAGAACGGTCGTCCGCTCGGCTTCCCGGAAACCGGCTATCCGGCTCCGCAGGGTCCGTACTACACCGGCGTTGGCTACTCGAACGTGGGTTCGATCGCTCGCGAAATCGTCGAGGAGCACCTTGATCTGTGCCTCGCAGCTGGCATCAACCACGAAGGCATCAACGCCGAGGTGGCGAAGGGTCAGTGGGAGTTCCAGGTATTCGGCAAGGGCTCAAAGAAGGCTGCCGACCAGATCTGGATGGCACGCTATCTGCTGCAGCGCCTGACGGAAAAGTACGGCATCGACATCGAGTATCACTGCAAGCCGCTCGGCGACACAGACTGGAACGGCTCGGGCATGCACTGCAACTTCTCGACCAAGTTCATGCGCGAAGTCGGCGGCAAGGCTTATTTCGAAGCGCTGATGGCGCAATTCGAAGCGAACCTGATGGACCACATCAACGTCTATGGCCCTGATAACGACAAGCGCCTGACCGGCAAGCATGAGACGGCTCCGTGGAACAAGTTCTCCTACGGTGTTGCTGACCGTGGTGCCTCGATCCGCGTCCCGCATTCCTTCGTCAAGAATGGCTATCGCGGTTATCTGGAAGATCGTCGTCCGAACTCTCAGGGTTGCCCCTACCAGATCGCTTCGCAGGTTCTGAAGACGATCTCGGAAGTTCCGACTGCCGGTTTTGCTTCGGCCGCGGCCTAAGCCAGCAATCTTGCGTTAGATTTGGTGGCGCCGGTCGACTGATCGGCGCCATTTCCTTGACAGGCGGCCCGCTGACACCGAATTTGCAGGGCAAGCGCCTTGGCAGGCGCCGCTGCGATCCATCCACCAAAATCACCCGGTGGTTGAAAAGTCCAGCCGGACAAGCATAATCCTTTTGCGTTGTCGGTGTTTGGTCCTATACTCTTGGCGGATCCTCCAATCGCGAGTTGCCGTGACAAGGAAACACAGCCACTTCCTCCGCTTGCTCGGAACGCCTGCGCTTTTTGCAGAGGGGCACGAGATTGCATTGCCGGAGAAGGCCTACGCGTTGCTTGCCCTCCTGTTGAGCGCGCCGCAATATTCCATGGACCGCGAGATCCTGCGCGGCATACTCTGGCAATCGGATCAATCCAAACAGCGTGCCGGCAGCTTGCGCCAGCTACTTGCGCGTATCGATCGCAGCATTCCTGATGACATGCCCCGCCTTGTCAAGACGACCAACAGCCATGTCTCGTTCAACGACGAGGGATGGATTGCTGACGTCCTGGTCTTGACCAATACGGCCGCGCCGTTGCCACGTCCTGCGTGGGATTTGCTTGGCGGCGATCTTCTCGAGGGGTTCAAGGCGCCGACGATTGAAGCGGAAGAGCGCATCGGTGTGGAGCGACAGCGCATCGCCGGCCGTCGCGAAGCCCATATCATTTCACTGCTTGAAACGCCGGAAAAGCGAACCTCTGACGATGTCCTCTTCCTCGCGGGTCTGCTCGTCGAGGCCGACCCTGCGAACGAGGTCGCTTGCCGGGCGCTGATGAAAAGGCACGTTGACGCGGAAGATCTTGCAGCCGCGCGCCAGGCATATTTTCGCTGCCGTAGCGAGCTGAAAACCGAATATGGTGCGGAGCCGGATGGCGTGACGCAGGCCCTCGCGCAGGAACTCGGCATCATCGCTCCAGCAATGCTTGCCAGTTCGCCCATGACTGTGCCAGCGATCGCGTCCACCGATCCGGTCGGGCAGCCCCGTGTCCTCATTTTGCCGCCGGATTCGATTTTGTCCGACCCGATGCTGCAGCGTGTGGGGCGAGCCTTGCTGGAGGAGGTAACGATCGGGCTGAGCCAGCAACGTGGCTTCAAGGTTATTGCCGCTCATACCAGTCTGGAAATCGTCAATCGCAATCTTGCGGGCATGGCTGCTCCGCCGCCGCCTGAACTGCGCTTTGACTATACGGTCTATGTCACCATCCATGGCCGTGATGACGACATTTATGCGACCTGCCGATTGACGAAGACTTCAACGGCCGAGGTGCTGTGGGCAATCGACCTGCCGCTCGCCATGCAGAAGGTCAATCACTCGTTCGGGCAGCTTGCGCGGCGTATCGTGATGACGCTTGCCGACACGATCGAGCGCCGCGAGCTCCTGGACATGACGCACGACGTCAACCCGTCGGCATATCGGTTGTACCTTGAAGGAAAGCGTCTCGTTTCGAAGACGGATCTGCAGCATCTGCGGCAGGCGCGCAAATGGTTCAAATCGGCGCTGGCCCGCCACGACAGATTCTCATCCGCGCACGCCGGAATGGCGCGCGTACTCGGCATGGAGTGGCTGGTGCGCGGGATGAAGGACACGCAATTACTGGAGGACGCCGACCGGTCCGCCTGGCTTGCGCGCGACACCGACCCCAATAGCGGCCGGGCGATGCGTGAGTTGGGCTTTGTCGCTCTTTACCGTCGCCGCTTCAGCGACAGCCTCGATTTCTTCGCGGAAGCGCAGATGCTCAACCCGAATGACGCCGATATCCTCGCCGACCACGCGGATGCGCTTTTGCATGATGGACAGAGTGACAGGGCACTGGAGTTGAGCCTGGCGGCGATCAAGCTCAATCCGCTGCCACCGGATTACTACTACTGGAACCTCGGTGGGATTCACTTCGTCCAGGAAAATTACGCAAAGGCGATCGAGGTTCTCGATCGCGTCAAGGATCGTCCGGCGACCTCGCGCCTCTTGGCCGCAGCACATGCGAAGAACGGCGACCTCCGGACCGCGTCGCGTTATGCCGCCATTGTCCTCGAAAATTTCCCGGATTTCCGTACGGATGACGTCTGGCAATTCGTGCCGGATCGCAATCCGGAGGACACGCGTCAGCTGATCGACGGTCTTCGCATCGCCGGACTGTCCTGAAGCGCTACAACTTCGGCGTTTTCCCTCTTTTCTGATGAAAATCTCGGTCACGCCGAAATAACGCCCGTTGGTGCATCTTCTCTGTGTCCGCAGCGCGATGCTGTTTTCAAACAGGAGATGAAACAATGACGACGACACAGATCAAGCCCGTTGCAGTCCGTCTTTCGGCAGCCGCTCAGGCCGTCCTTAAACAGGAAGCAGTGCAGCTCGACACGAACGCGACGGCAAATATCGTTCACGCCCTGAAGTTCCGTTGAGGATTGATGCGAATGTCTGTTCAGACCGCACTCGAGCGCCTGGCGCAAGATCTCAGCCTTTCATCGGCCGGCATCAACAGCTATCACGACCGCTCGTTGACGCCTGGGCAGACATTCGCGGCGATCAAGCCGCATTTCAAGGAACTCGGTATTACAAGGGTGGGTCTGCTCACCGCGCTGGATCTCCTTGAGATCCCCGTTGCCTTTGCCACGCGACCGAACAGCTATACGCTTTCCGTCTTCCAGGGAAAGGGTATCGACGAGGAGGCGGCAATGACCTCGGCTGCGATGGAGGCGGTGGAGACGCGTGTTGCCGAAAGCCAGCCCAGCGACCTTGTCATTGCGACCGTCGCCGGCATGAGGGCTGAGCATGCGCCGATGATCGACCTTGATTCGGTGGCCCGTTGTGTCCCTTCTGAGATTGGTTCCGAGCCGATCGCCTGGGGCGAGGGCCTCGATATCATGTCCAACCGTCCCGTCTTCGTTCCCTGGCCGCTCGTCGGCCTCGACCATCGGGGCACCCGGCCGTCCGGTTTTGAGCAGTCGAGCGACGGTCTCGCTTCCGGAAACCGGCCGGCGGAAGCCGTGCTTCACGGTCTTTGTGAACTGGTTGAACGCGACGCGTGGGCGCTGACGCAGTTGCGTCCCTATGAACAGCTGCGCGGCGCGCGAATTGATCCGATCGCGTTCGGCGACCCTGTGCTCGATATCATTGTCGATCGCATCCGGCGCGCTGGAATGCGTCTATTGCTGCTCGACATGACGACCGATATTGGCGTTCCGAGCTTTCTGGCAGTTATCATTCCCGGCAATCTCGGCGAGCGCGTGGATGCCCGCTGGACCCATGTTTGCGGGGGATGCGGATGCCATCCTGATCCTGTTCGCGCAGCACTGCGAGCAATCACCGAGGCCGCACAGAGCCGACTGACGGCGATTGCCGGCAGTCGTGACGACTTTTCCCCGCGTGTCTATCAGAGGCTCGATGATGGTGGCCCGATGCAAGAGCTCATCAATCTCTGCGACGAAGCCCCGGTTGCTCCGAAATTCTCGCTCGAAGCTCCGCAGCGCACCATGCAGGAAAACATCGGCCGCATTCTCGATCGCCTCAGGTCGAGGGGTATCGATCAGGTGGTGGCCGTGCCGCTTTCCCATCCGGGTCTGCCGGTCTCGGTCGTTCGTATGATCGTTCCTGGCCTTGAGGTGGATGTCAGCGGCGAATTCATTCAACTCGGATTGCGGGCCGTGAGCGCCATGCAGGGAGCGATGCAATGAAGGTCATTTTTGGCGGTCCGAGTTTTGGCGCCGACATCGATAGGCTTCGGGTAGAGAATCCGTCGGTCCTCTTTCGTGGGCCCGCTGCACGCGGCGACATATTTCAGGCGGTGCGAGATGGAGCGCATGCGATCGGGATTGTTGACGGCTACTTCGGGGAAGTGCCTTCTGTGTGGCACAAGGAAATCCTCTATGGGCTGCAGCACAATGTCATCATTGTCGGGGGTGCCAGCATGGGCGCGCTTCGCGCAGCCGAATGCGACGCGTTCGGGATGGTTGGGGTCGGCACGATCTACGAGGACTATGCCGAGGGCCGCCTGATCGATGACGAGGCCGTCGCGCTCGTGCATGCGCCGGAAGAGCTCGGCTGGTTGCCGCTTTCGGTTCCGTGGGTGGATTTTCAGCCGACGATCGACGGTCTGTATCGGCAGGGCGCACTTTCGCCTGCCGAGCACAAGATGCTGTTGCTCGCAGGCCGTTCGATCCATTTCTCAGAGCGTACTTATCCCAAGGTCGTCGAAGGCTGCACCCTTTCCGGTGACGGCCGTGCCAAGGAGATCCTGCGGCTGATTCGCGCCGGAAAGGTCGAGCGCAAGCGTCAGGACGCCGAACTCGTCCTGCAATATCTGCTGGAGGTGAGGTTTGCTCCCCAGTCGCGTGACTGGGGCTTCGCCGCCACCTCGCATTGGGAGCTTTTGCGGGCGGAAGTCACAGGTGCTGTCACGCCTGTAACGCCCAAGTAACGCCGGACCTGAATGATGGATATCGCTGAAGCCCGGAAGGCTCATCATTGGAGAAGGCAGTGACAATGAACATTCTGACGCGGGACGAGGGAACGGGTAGCGAGTACGCGAGAATCTTCCGGTTGCTCTCGGCGGCAAAGGATGAGGCCCAGAAGCTCAAGCTGAACAATCTGATGCACTTGACCAACATGGCTCTTCTTCAGGTGGTCATCGACTGGGACGGGATTGACCCCGAACGGGAGCTCGACGTCAACCTCGAAAAGCTGATCGGCACCAAGACGCAGGTCGCAATGAAGGACGCCAGCGAGAATCTAGTGCTTCTCGACTGCCACTGACGGACCGGGGTGACGTTGGGACTGCGCCTTTACTCGCCGTCGTCCAGCTGTTCCATGCCGGCAATTGCCTGTACGAGCTTTACGATCTTCTTGCGAACATGCTCGTTCTTGATCGACAGGAAAGCGGCATTGAGCAGCACGCCGTCGCGGGAAACAACGAATTCCTCGCTGGGCGTCGGATTATCGTTGGCCGAGTTGGGGTTGACGTCCTCGAAGAAAGATCGGACGTCGACATCGAGGGCACCGGCAATTTCGACCAGCATGCTCGCGGAAACGCGGTTTGATCCCTTTTCATATTTCTGGATCTGCTGGAAGGTAACGCCGACCCGATCACCAAGTTCGGTCTGCGATACTTTACGCATCAGACGCTTTATGCGGATTGTCTTCCCGACGTGAACATCAACTGCATGGGGACCTTCCTTCATCGCTCTCTCCTTCCAACGCCGGTTGTTACGCGACTATTCTGCCAGCAATCAACCTAACGGAGATAATTGAACGGATCAATTGCGTTGATGTGTTTTTTATCCCGCATAGAGAGCCGATGGGCAACATATTGGATATTCGGCTTTCGGCCCGATTTGCGAGGGGTTTAAATCGCAAATTTCTGTCACGGGGAGCAGCAACCACAGGTCGTGCTCAGCCGGCCGTTTTAAGTTGACGGATTCCTTCGCGTCGAGTAGCGGCAATCCTGTGTGCTGGCGAGCCTTTCCGCCTCCAAACTCCCGAGCGCTTTCGCGTCGCGATGTGGTATGCCACTGATAGATCAGTCGATACAGATGGATTCGTAGCTGCCGTGACGATCGGGTTTGCTCATGCCGAATTGATAGCCGTACTGGTTGCGGTAACGGGTGGCGAACCGCGTGTCATGACGATCCGATCCGGTGATGCACTGCCGTCCGGTCCGTTCGAAATGGGACATCGCACACTGCAAAGCGGTCTGCGTGAATGGGTTCAGGAGCAGACGGGCCATCCGGTCGGCTATCTGGAACAGCTCTACACCTTCGCCGACCGCGACCGAAACAACGAAATCCTGGGCGGCCGGACGATTTCGATCAGCTACCTCGGCCTCGTGCATGAGCAAGCGACGCTAGGCGGCGGCCGCCCCGGCTGGCAGGGCTGGTATGGCTATTTTCCGTGGGAAGACTGGCGCACCGGGCGACCGGCGGTCCTCGACCACCTGGTCGACTGCCTTATGGTGTGGGCCGAGCGTGATCCGTCCCGTCGTGAGGATCGGATCCGACGGGCAAATTTCGCCTTTGGGCTCGGCGAGGCCTCATGGAACGAGGATCTTGTATTGCAGCGTTACGAGCTCCTCTATGAAGCGGGCGTTGTGAACGAGTCGGGCTGTGCGGCCGAGACCAATCCGGGCCGGGCAATGTTCGCGGACCATCGGCGTATCCTTGCGACAGGCATTGCGAGATTGCGTGCGAAGATCAAATATCGCCCGGTGGTTTTCGAGCTGATGCCGGTGAGCTTTACGCTGCTGCAGCTGCAGCGCAGTGTCGAAGCGCTTGCCGGGCTGACGCTGCACAAGCAGAATTTCCGCCGGCTGATCGAGCAGCAGGAACTTGTCGAGGAAACCGGCGAGACGACGAGCGAAACGGGCGGACGCCCCGCAAAGCTTTTCCGTTATCGCCATGCTGTCCTGGAAGAACGCGCGCTCGCCGGATCAAAGCTGCCAATCTCCCGCAATTGACATATGCTCATAACGAGAATATCTATGCGCTCCAGATATACTCTGATTGAGTATAAATAGGAGCCGGCCATGAACCCCAGCGTTTCCGCATCATCGCTCTACGAGCGCGTTCGTCGCGTCATCCCCAAGGCGGAGTGGATGTCGTTCGAAGATGACGTCGAGGCGATCCTTGAGCTGAAGCGGCGGCGAAACGCCGTCATTCTTGCGCATAACTATCAAACGCCGGAAATCTTCCACGGGGTTGCCGATATCGTCGGCGACAGCTTGGCGCTGGCGCGCAAGGCAATTGACGTCGAGGCGGATATCATCGTGCTTGCCGGTGTGCATTTCATGGCCGAAACGGCCAAGCTCCTCAATCCCGACAAGACGGTGCTCATCCCGGATATGGGGGCCGGTTGCTCGCTGGCGGATTCGATCACGCCCGAGGATGTGGCGCTTCTACGCCAAGCCCACCCCGGCGTGCCTATTATTACCTATGTGAACACCTCGGCGGCCGTGAAGGCGGCATCGGACATTTGCTGCACATCGGGAAATGCCAGGCAGGTTGTCGAGTCTCTCGGCGTGCCGCGCGTGCTGATGATTCCAGACGAGTATCTCGCCCGAAACGTCGCCCGCGAAACGTCGGTCGAGGTGCTTGCCTGGCATGGTCACTGTGAGGTCCATGAACTGTTCACGGCGGATGATGTCAGGCAGCTTCGTGAGAATTATCCCGGGGTGACGGTGCTGGCGCATCCAGAATGTCCTCCGGATGTCGTTGCCGAGGCGGATTTTGCCGGGTCGACGGCAGTCATGTCGGATTTTGTCGGGCAGCAGCGTCCGGCCCGTGTCGTGCTCCTCACTGAATGCTCGATGAGCGACAACGTCGCCGTGCACCATCCTGATGTTGAGTTCATCCGCCCCTGCAACCTTTGCCCGCACATGAAACGGATCACGCTCGCCAACATCCGCGCTGCACTCGAGGAAAACCGCCACGAGGTCACCGTCGACCCTAAAGTTGCCGTTTCTGCAAGGCGTGCGGTCGAGCGGATGCTTGCGATATGACCGCGCTTCTCGGGTCATTGAGCGGGCAGGTCGTCGTCGTGGGAAGCGGGCTCGCCGGTATGATGACGGCGCTGACGCTGGCGCCGCAGCCGGTTGTGCTCATTACCCGCGGCGCCATTGGTGCGCAGACCTCGAGCGCCTGGGCGCAAGGGGGGATTGCCGCAAGCCTTGGCGAGAATGACAGCACCGAGTTGCATCTGTCCGATACACTTGCTGCCGGCGACGGCCTGTGCGACCTGCAAGCCGCATCCGAGATCATCGAAGAGGGGCCGGCCGTCATCGCCGCCCTGGAGCGCGCCGGCGTTGCTTTTGATCAGGACAGTCAGGGTCGCCTGGTCCTTGGCCTTGAGGCGGCACATTCGCGTCGACGCATCGTGCATGTATCCGGGGACGGGTCGGGTGCTGCGATCATCGCCGCACTGGTGCAGGCAATCGCCAACACGCCCTCGATTACCACGCTCGATGCAACCGAGGTGCGCTCGCTTTTGAGCCATGACGGATCTGTCACCGGTGTGGTCATTATCCGGAGAGGGCAAACCGCTGCCATCATGACCAACCGGGTGGTGTTGGCCACAGGTGGGATCGGCGGACTCTACGATGCCACGACCAATCCCATTTGCAATTTCGGCCAGGGGATCGCGCTGGCGGCAAGGGCGGGGGCCAGGCTTGCCGATATGGAATTCGTGCAGTTTCACCCGACCGGCCTTGACTCTGCGCGGCGGCCCTTGGCGCTTGTCAGCGAGGCCGTGCGCGGCGAAGGAGCTGTTCTCGTCAACGACAGGGGGGAGCGCTTCATGACCGGTTTCGACGGCGCCGAGCTTGCTCCGCGCGACGTCGTTGCGCGCGCCATCAGCGACGAGCTCTCGCTGGGGCGGCGTGTCTTTCTCGACGCCCGTGCTGCGCTCGGCAATCGCTTTGCCTCCCGCTTTCCAACGATCCATGCACTCTGTCAGGACGCCGGAATCGACCCGGCAATCGATCTCATTCCAGTGCGCCCCGCCGTCCACTACCACATGGGCGGTGTTGCGACCGATTTGACGGGGCGCAGTTCGGTCCCCGGTCTTTGGGTCATCGGCGAAGCCGCCTCGACCGGACTGCACGGCGCCAATCGTCTGGCCAGCAATTCGCTGCTCGAGGCGGCAGCCCTTGGTATTCGGGCCGCCCGTGATATTGGAGCGACATTGCCCGGCACCGTTCGGTCGGCGCCGGCAGTCTCAGCCGGGCCAGCACCGGATGCGTCTGCGGTGCGCGCGATCGTGTCGCGTCATCTCGGCGTGCTGCGCAATGCTGGGGCTCTCCAGGGTGCGATCGCCACCCTGCTGCCGCTCGCGGAATCCGACGGACCCGCTGCTGACCCGGCGATCGTTGCATTGACAATTGCCGTCTTCGCAATGCTGCGCAAGGAAAGCCGCGGAGCGCATGCCCGCACCGATTTTCCGCTGAAGCTGCCTGTCGCCGAACGCCGCTTCATGACATTTGCCGATGTGCTCGATGTCGCACATGCCGCCACCCATTCTTTCGCCCGGAGTGCCTGATATGTCCCTTGCCCCGTTGCCGCGCCTTATTATCGAACCGATGGTGCGCACAGCCCTCTTTGAGGATCTCGGCCTTGCCGGCGACATTACCTCGGCGGCGGTCATCCCCGCCGATCATCGCTCGTCTCTGGTTATGGTGGCGCGGCAGCCCGGCGTCGTCGCCGGCCTGGATGCGGCTGAACTCGCCTTCCAGCTGGTCGAGCCAACGATCACCATGGCCCGTACTATGGAGGATGGATCCCCGGTCAGGCCCGGTGACATCATCGCGGAGATCACTGGACCGTCGCGTGGGTTGCTGACGGGGGAGCGCACGGCGCTGAACTTTCTTGGACATCTGTCCGGCATCGCGACGGTGACGGCAAGCTTGGTTGAGGCGGTCAGGGGCACGACGGCGTCGATTGCCTGCACCCGCAAGACGACACCTGGGCTGCGGGCCCTGGAAAAATACGCGGTGCGCGCCGGCGGGGGCATGAACCATCGGTTTGCGCTTAATGATGCCGTCCTGATCAAGGACAATCACGTGGCGATTGCCGGCGGCGTGGCCGAGGCGATCCGTCGTGCCCGCGCGGGCGTTGGGCACATGGTCAAGATCGAGGTCGAAGTGGATACGCTCGAGCAGCTCGGTGAAGCGATGCGAGAGGGTGTTGATGCGGTCTTGCTCGACAATATGACGCCGGTGCAGCTGCGCGAAGCCGTCGCAATCGTCGATGGTCGCGCGATCACCGAAGCCTCCGGAAGTGTAACGCTTGCAACCGTTGCCGCGGTCGCCGCCTCAGGCGTCGACCTCATCTCTGTTGGCTGGTGCACGCACAGCGCGCCGACGCTGGATATCGGGCTCGACGTGCAAGGCTGACCGATATCGTTGGCAAATTCGTCGCGTGTCACGATTTCTGCAGCGCGCTACGAAGACCGAAAGGACCTGCTCGAGACGGCTCGGAGTTTCCCGTCGTGTGTCCAGGCGCGATATTCGATTTCAGAGATGAGCGTTGGCTGCGCCGACACGAGGTTCTTTCCTCGACCTGAATAGTCGAAGGATGCGCGCTTCCTTTTGAAGCGATCGAGCATCCTGCGGAGGTGTTCGGCGTTCCTTTCGGCGAGCAGGCAGGCTGGAAGCCCTTAGGAGTTCTTCGACCCTTGCCTGTTCATCCTTGAAAATATCGGCATCATTGTCGCAACAATGCCAAGGTCGCGACGAGCTGACCCGCGTAAAGCTGAGCGAGGTTACGGGTCTGCTCATCCCTGGATCGCTCCGCCTCGCCGAGATAAAAATCAAGAAGCAGTTCTGCTAGCGCAGTGGGTGGGATATCTGCCACCCCCACCGAGTTCTCAAACTTCAATATGCGTCCCCCGAACGCTGCAACGCGCTGCGCCCAGCCATTCTGTCGCAGTGTCGTCGGCTCTCGCGAGGGCGGATGATCATTTCGAACGAGTGTTCGAAGGTGAGCGTCAAGTCTGGTTTCAAGTTCGCGCAGGAGGATCGTTTCAGTCTGCGCGTGCTTCTGAAGATGGAAGGCCAAACGCCGTTCGCGGCGTAAAACAGAGACGTGCCCGAGCTCTTCGCGTGCCATACGTTCCGCCGCCTCGGCAATCTCCTGTGTTGGCGCGTGGGCCGAAACATACGTCCAGAAGAGGAAGGCCCGTTCCTCGTTTCGCACAGCGACCGAAAAGGCCCGATAGGCCGAAAGCAGCGCGGGGTCCGTGAGGTTCATACCTTCATCGTCAAAGACGTCCTCCGGTTCGGCGCCCGCAGCGACGCTGGCCATTCCCATTTGACCTGACCAATCCTCTACGGAAGCGAGATGGCCGCGTTCCTCTGCAGCCAGTCGTTCGAACACGGCAACCAGGTCGGGCTTTCGCGATCGACGCATATGGTCCGCCAGCGTCTCATAGCCAGCAATGGCTTCAGTCTCCATAGCCTTCGCCGTTGCCAGCAACTCCGGTATCGAACGGATGGTCATCGGTTCTCTTGGCAATTCTGTCATGGTTCGCTCCTGAGACGCGCCGTCTTGCGGAAACGGTTATCAGAAGGAAAGATTTTCCCGTTTGATACATGTCAAAGAGGGGCTGCTGCGTCGCGACTACACCTTTCACCGTAAACCGCCAACGTGGGTGTACGGGGAAGAATGCTTTTGAAATCGAGACCTTGGCTGCAAGCCTGCTTGCAAGCGCTACTCGTGCTTGCTGCAATCTGGTTTTCTGCCGTTGCTTGCAGCGCCGCTGATCAGCTTGCGACCTACATCCAAAAGGTAGAGCCCTCAGAACTTTTCCAGGGAGCGGACAGCTTCGGCCCGCCGCAGGGAGAGCCCCCGATCGCCCCGGTGTTCCGCGGGAGCGAGGTTCTCGGTTACGCATACCTGAACTCGGACTTCACGGCGTCCGCCGGCTATTCCGGAAAGCCAATCCACATCGTGGTTGGCATTGCGGCCAATGGCGTCATTCGCGGTATCAAGCTCGTCGATCACAAGGAGCCGATCGTCCTCATTGGCATTCCGCAGGCCCGTGTCGTCGCGGCATTGAATTCGATCATCGGCAAAGATCTCGGACGTGTCGCCGCTGGCCTCGATCGTCCTCCACAGGTCGACATCGTCAGCGGTGCGACAGTGACCGTCTTGGTCATGGGGGATAGCGTAGTCCGCTCGGCCGTGAAGCTTATTCGTGCCCATCGGCTCGACAGTCAGCAGCAAACCGCCGGAACGCCGGTCGCAACGGAAGTCAAGCGTGTCGACGAGGCAAAGGTAGGCACGCAGGATTGGGAAACGCTCCTTGGAGACGGGTCGATCCGCAGCCTGCGGCTGACAGTGGGTGAGGTCTCGGAGGCTTTCCGCACATCGAATAAGGACGCGGCTGCCGCAAGACCGGAAGCGACGCCCGAAACCGAACGATTCATTGATCTCTACGTTGCTCCGGTCAGCGTTCCAATCATTGGCCGCAGCCTGCTCGGTGACACCCTGTATGAACGGCTTCGCAAGCAACTGCAGCCGGATCAGGCAGCAATCCTCGTTGCCGGCGATGGTGCTTACTCTTTCAAGGGGTCAGGATATGTGCGCGGCGGGATCTTCGATCGGATAGAACTCCTTCAAGACGGGCAAGGTGTCAGATTCCACGACCACGACCATACCCGCATCCCGGCGCTCGCAGCAGCCGGCGCACCCCGACTGAGGGAAATCGCCCTCTTCGCCGTTCCCAAGGATTTCACCTTCGATGTAACCGAACCCTGGGAGCTGCAGCTCCTGGTACAGCGCGCCGGCGAGGGCACACAGAAGGCCGTGCTACCCTATAACCTCGGCTACTCGCTCCCCACACCCTATGTGAAGGTCGAGAAAGCAAGCCAGACGCCTGCTGCCGCCCCTGTCTCCACAGCGCCGCGCGTGCCGCAGCCAGAAGCAACCGTCGACGAGGGCGAAGCTCCGCTCTGGATATCGATATGGCAGGGAAGCCGCGTCAAGATCGCGATAACGATCGGTGCGCTTTTGACGCTGACGGCAATCTTCTTCTTTCAGGACTGGCTTGTCCGCCGGCCGAAACTGTTCGCCTACGTCCGGAACGGCTATCTGCTATTTACCCTTGTTTGGCTGGGGTGGTTCGCCAACGCGCAGCTTTCGGTCGTCAATGTGTTCACCTTTGCCAATGCTCTCGTGACGGGGTTCAATTGGCAGTTCTTCCTGGCAGCCCCGCTCATTTTCTTGCTCTGGGCAGCGGTTGCGGCGGCGCTCTTGTTCTGGGGCCGCGGACCCTTCTGCGGGTGGCTTTGCCCGTTCGGTGCACTGCAGGAGCTTACCAGTAACGTCGCCAAGAAGCTCAAGGTGCCGCAGGTCAAGCTGCCGTGGGGTCTGCACGAGCGTCTCTGGCCATTGAAGTACATCATTTTCCTCGGTCTCTTCGGCCTTTCCTTCTATTCGATGGCTCTTGCCGAGACGTTCTCCGAGGTGGAGCCCTTCAAGACTGCGATCATCCTGAAGTTTGCACGCCAGTGGCCGTTCGTGCTGTTCGCGGTCACACTTCTGGTCGCCGGACTCTTCATCGAGCGCTTTTACTGCCGTTACCTGTGCCCGCTGGGCGCAGCACTCGCCATTCCTGGGCGGATCAGGATGTTCGAGTGGCTGAAGCGTTGGCCTGAATGCGGCTCGCCGTGCCAGCGTTGCGCGAAGGAATGCCCGGTTCAGGCCATTCATCCCGAAGGTCAGATCAATGTGAACGAGTGCATCTACTGCATGCACTGCCAGGAGCTGTACCAGGACGACCACCGCTGCCCGCACATGATCCAGGTGCGCCTCAAGCGCGAGAAGTTCATGGCGCTGTCGACACCTGAATCCAGAGGAGAGGTCACCACCAAGAAGAAGGTCGAGGTTACCTATAAGGGTACTCCAATCAAGAAAGCAGATTCCGCGTCGGATCAGCCGGCGTGAACACACCCACCAAGGAGACGCAAATGACAACTCAAGAAAAGCATCCATTGTTCAACAGACGGCAACTTTTGGGGACGACTGCATTCGCGGCGGCAGCCGGCGCGGCCGGGGTCGGTGGCGCTCTGACGCTTTCCGGAGCCACGGCTACGGCGGCGCGCGCGGAAGGCTTGAACCATGAGGTCAAGCCTGGCGAACTCGACGAATACTACGTGTTCGTGTCCGGAGGGCAATCGGGCGAAATCAGAGTGGTTGGTCTCCCATCCATGAGAGAACTCATGCGTATCCCGGTTTACAACCGCTGCAGCGCGACCGGCTGGGGTCTTACCAACGAAAGCCGCAAGGTACTCACGGACGGTCTGCTTCCTCAAACGCGCGAATTCTTGTCCACTCGCGGCGGTGTCTACCACAACGGCGATCTGCACCATCCGCATCCCTCCTTTACCGACGGGACCTACGATGGGCGCTACCTGTTTGCCAACGACAAGGCAAACACGCGCGTCTGCAGAATCCGTCTGGACGTCATGAAGTGCGACAAGATCATCGAACTTCCGAACCAGCACACGGTCCACGGACTTCGTGTGCAGAAGTACCCCAAGACCGGATATGTGTTCTGCAACGGCGAAGATCGCGTTCCGATCCCGAACGACGGCAAGATTCTCGACGATACCAAGCAGTACCATGCTGTCTTCACAGCCGTCGACGGCGAAACAATGAAGGTTGCCTGGCAGCTCATCGTCGATGGCAATCTCGACAATGTCGATGCCGACTATCAGGGGAAGTACTGCTTTGCGACCTGCTACAACTCCGAAGAAGGTGTCAATCTTCCGGAGATGATGGCAAAGGACCAGGACTGGGTCGTTGTCTTCAATCTCAAGAGGATCGAAGATGCCGTCGCGCGGGGCGACTTCAAGGAGATCGGCGGCGTTCCCGTTCTCGACGGCCGCCACGGTTCCGCCTACACGCGTTACATCCCGGTCTCGAACAGCCCGCATGGCATGAACACGGCTCCGGATGGAATACATGTCGTCGCCAACGGAAAGCTGTCTCCTACCGTCACAGTGTTCGACGTTCGCAAGTTCGATGACCTGTTCGAGGACAAGATTCAACCGCGCGACACGGTCGTCGCCGAGCCTCAGCTTGGCCTCGGGCCGCTCCATACGGCCTTTGACGGGCGCGGCAATGCCTACACCACCCTGTTCATCGACAGCCAGATCTGCAAGTGGAATATTGAAGACGCTATCCGCGCCTTTAAGGGCGAGAAGGTCGACCCGATCCGTCAGAAGCTCGACGTTCAATATCAGCCGGGTCACAACCACACATCGATGGGCCAGACCAAAGACGCGGACGGAAAGTGGCTCATTTCGCTGAACAAGTTCTCGAAGGATCGCTATCTTAACGTCGGCCCCCTGAAGCCGGAGAATGATCAGTTGATCGACATTTCCGGCGACAAGATGGTTCTCGTTCACGACAATCCCACCTTCGCCGAACCACACGACGCGACCATCGTTCATTCGTCGAAGATCAATCCCGTAAGTGTCTGGAAAAGGGACGACGTCTTCTTCGCCGATGCAGTCGCTCAGGCCAAGAAGGACAACATCGACCTCCTGTCGGACTCCCAAGTTATCCGGGATGGAAACAAGGTGCGGGTCTATATGACGTCGGCGGCCCCGGCGTTTGGCCTTGAATCATTCAATGTCAGGCAGGGCGACGAGGTGACCGTCTACGTTACCAATATCGATGACGTGGAGGATCTTACTCACGGCTTCTCGATCGTAAACTACGGTATCCAGATGGAGGTCGCGCCGCAGGCGACCGCGTCGGTGACATTCACCGCCGATAAGCCAGGCGTCTATTGGTACTATTGCTCGTGGTTCTGCCATGCAATGCATATGGAGATGCAGGGTCGCATGCTCGTTGAACCAAAGGCAGCATGATGCCGCCGCTTGGCAAAATAGCACTCCTCGGAATGGCGGTCGCAACGACCGCCATTCCGGCCCATGTTGGCGCCGCAGAATTCCAGCTTGCGGCGGCGGATGCCGCAACCGTTCAACGTGTCCTTGATGCCGCCGCAGATGGAGACATCGTACGGCTGTCCCCTGGCCGGTATGCCGGACCATTGACTGTCAGCAGGCAGATCGTGCTCGAAGGCCAGTCTGGCGCGGCCATTGTGGGCAATGGCAAGGGAAGCGTGATCACGATCACGGCGCCAGGAGCCGTTGTGCGAGGTCTTGAGATTGAAGGATCCGGCTCTGATCTGTCTGCGCTCGATTCCGGGGTGTTTGTAAGCCAGAGCGCTGACCATGCGGTGGTCGAAGACAACACGATCAAGGGAAACCTGAACGGCGTCTATCTGCACGGTGCCGCCGGTTCCGTCGCCCAACGCAACCGGATCATTGGAATGGCGTCGGGTCGGATGAGCGAGGCCGGCAACGGCGTCTCACTGTGGAACGCCCCGGGGGCAATGATCGTGGACAATGACATTAGCCTCGGCAAGGACGGCATCTCGACGAACGCGAGCAAACGCAACGTCTTCAAGGGAAACCGTTTCCGCGACCTGCGGTTCGCCATCCACTACATGTACACCAACGACAGCGAAATCAGCGACAACGTCTCGGTGGGCAACCTGGTCGGCTATGCCATCATGTTTTCGAACCATCTGAAGATCACCGGAAATGTCTCCGATGGCGACCGGGATCACGGCTTGCTCCTCAACTTTGCCAACGGCTCGACCATAAGGCAAAACAGGGTCACCGGCCGCCTCCAGCCATCAGATCGATGGCTGTTGGGTGGAACAAGGGCTGACGCCAGCGACATGCCTGGCATCGAGACGCGACTTGCCGAAGGGCAGGGGACGCAGCTCGGACCGGAGAAGTGCGTGTTCATTTACAACGCAAACCGGAATGTCCTTGAAGACAACGTGTTTGAGAACTGTGCCATCGGCATACATTTTACAGCCGGCTCCGAAGGAAACGCCATTGCCGGCAATGCGTTCGTAGGCAACCGGAATCAGGTAAAGTACGTCGGGTCGCGTTACCTCGATTGGTCGAAGAATGGTCGAGGTAACTACTGGAGTGACAATCCCGCGTTCGATCTCGATGGCGACGGGATAGCAGACAGTCCCTATCGCCCCAATGACATCATCGACACCGTTCTTTGGACAGCCCCGCAAGCCAAGGTTTTGACCACAAGTCCCGCGGTTCAGATCATCCGATGGGCGCAGTCCCAATTCCCTTCGCTCCTGCCGGGCGGCGTGATTGACAGCAAGCCCCTGATGGGGCCGCCCGTACCCTTGGAGAATGCACGATGACGGCGACAATTTCTCTCGAACACGTTTCGAAATTTTATGGCGATACCGCCGCGATCAACGATGTTTCGTTTTCCCTTGGCGAGGGAGAGCTGGTTGCACTTGTCGGTCACAATGGAGCCGGCAAGACGACGTTGATCAAAGCGATCCTGGGGCTTCTTCGACCGACCGACGGAAAGGTGCGCGTCCTTGGCGAGGACCCGGTTTCCGGGAACCTGATCGTGCGCAGGGAGGTCGGATATCTCCCCGAGAGTGTCACTTTCCATCTGGCGCTCACTGGACGTGAGGTTCTGTCGTTCTATGCGAAGCTGAAGCGCGTGCCGGCGGATCGATGGCGAAATCTCTTCGATCAGGTCGGCCTGGCGCAGAACGCTGCCGACAGGACGGTAAGAACCTATTCGAAGGGAATGCGCCAACGATTGGGCCTGGCACAGGCACTTCTCGGAGAGCCACGCCTTCTCCTGCTGGACGAACCCACCAGTGGATTGGATCCAGCGCTACGACGCAGTTTCTACGATCTCATCCTCGACTTCCAGAAGAAGGGAACGACCGTACTTCTCTCCTCCCACGCCCTCAGCGAGCTTGAGGAACGGGCCGAACGCGTCGTTATCATCAACGGCGGTAACAAGATCGCCGACGGAACGCTTGACGAACTGCGGCGGATTGCGTGCCTGCCGACCCAGATCCGGTTCAAGCCGAGCAGCGAGTCCGCTGCTCACTCGTGGTTTGACGGGCCGGTGCGATGGACCGAGCGCAAGGATAAATTTCTGGAAGCCAGTGTCGACCATAGCGAGAAGATCGCGGTTCTGTCGGCTGTAACATCCGATCCGGCTGCACTGACCAGCATGACTGTCATCGAGCCGACACTCGATGACGTCTATGCGCATTTCCTCCAACGACAGGGAAGAAAGCCGTGAACAATATCGTGATCATTGCCCGAAAGGAGATCCAGGAGGGGTTGAGAAACCGCTGGGTCATCGCGGTGACCTTGCTACTTGCGTCGCTGGCGCTGACGCTTTCGTTTCTGGGCAGTGCGCCGACCGGCAATGTCGGCGCGGGCCGTTTGGATATCGTCATCGTCAGTCTTGCCAGTCTCACGATCTTTCTTGTTCCCCTCATTGCCTTGCTGCTTTCGCACGATGCGATCGTTGGAGAACTGGAGCGTGGAACACTTCTCCTGCTTCTGAGCTATCCGGTAGCACGTAGCCAGATTGTGTTCGGAAAATTCCTGGCGCACATACTCATACTCTCTTTCGCCACTCTGTTGGGCTACGGCGCGGCGGGTCTGGCGCTCGTTGTCGCCGGGACGCCGACCACTGCGGACAGTTGGACGGCGTTCGGCGCCATGATTGGATCCTCGATCCTGCTTGGGTCGGTCTTCACCTCTATCGGATATCTCGTCAGCGCGACTGTCAGCCAGAGGAGCACGGCCGGGGGCATCGCCTTGGGAGTATGGCTGTTTTTCGTCATCATCTACGACATGGGTTTGCTGGGTGCGATCGTGTCGACGAAGGGCGTTGGATTTTCGCCGGGGCTGCTAAGCATACTTCTGATGGCCAATCCGACCGATGCCTACCGTCTGCTCAACCTGGGATCGGAAACGGCCGGCTCTGTCTCGGCACTGTCTGGTCTCGCAGCGAGTTCGAAGCTGTCTCCGACCGTCCTGATGGCATCCTTGGCCCTATGGGTTGCCGTCCCTCTATCGTTGGCCATGCTTCGTTTTTCCAGGAGAGAACTTTGAACCGCTCGTTCGCAATATCAGTCGTCCTTATGGCATCTCTGTTAAGCGCTTGCGAGAAGGCCGAGACCATCGTGCCTCCTCCGTTGGAGCTTACCTCCGATGCCGTGGATCATTTCTGCGGCATGAACGTGCTGGAGCATGCGGGGCCGAAGGGACAGGTTCTCCTAAAAAATGGCGGAAAGCCGGTCTGGTTCAGTTCGTCGCGTGATGCCGTTGCATTTACCCGGCTTCCGGAAGAACCAAAGGACATTGCTGCAATCTACGTATCGGACATGAGCCACGCTACCAGTTGGGAAGCGCCGGGAAGTCAAAACTGGGTGGAAGCCGATCGCGCATTCTTCGTTGTGGGAAGCAAGGTTCACGGCGGGATGGGCGCACCGGAAACCGTTCCTTTCTCCGTTCGGGCAGACGCCGAAGAGTTTGCGAAAAAGAACGGCGGCAGAGTTTCGATCCTCGGGGAAATCAAGGATCAGGATGTTCTCGGAACGCCTACCAGCGCACCCGCGAGCTCGGAGATTGAATCCAATGGTTAGAGCCGTCACCAGGCGACGTGCCATAGGAATTATCGCAGCGGCAGCCGGACTTCCGCTGCTTTACTCCAGCTCCCAAGCGAAAGCCAATGCGCCGGTCTTCGTCTGGACCGGTCAAGCACTCGGAGCGCGGGCCAAGCTGGTCCTGCATCACGGCAATATGGCGAAGGCTCGGCGGTTAATAGATGAGATCGTTCTTGAAGTTGCTCGGCTAGAAGGAATTTTCAGTCTCTATCGGGACGATTCGATCCTCGCGGAACTCAATCGGGTAGGTGGGGTTGCCGTGTCTTCGCCAGAGATGGTGTCCTTGCTCGACCAGTGTCTGCGGGTCTGGGAAAGGACCGGCGGGTTGTTCGATCCTACCGTGCAGCCGGTATGGGAGGTGTATCGCGATCACTTTGCATCGGGGCATGGAGATGAACTCGGGCCCAGCCAGACCAAGCTGAACAGGGCTCTCGGCAAGGTCGGCTTCGAAGCCGTAAGGTATGGCTCGGACCGCATCGCCTTCGCCGAGCGGGGAATGGCGATGACCCTGAATGGCGTTGCCCAGGGGTTCATTACCGATCGAGTAGCCTATATGTTGCGGAACGAAGGCTTCGACAGTTGCCTTGTGAACATGGGCGAGGAACGGGCGGTCGGCGCACAATCGGATGGAACGCCATGGCATGTCGGGTTGGCCACAACCGAAGACAGCCTGGATCCCGATGCGGTGCTGTCCATCGTAAATCGGGCGGTCGCCACGTCCAGCCCGACTGGCTTCGTCTTCGACGAAGACGGCAAGTTCGGGCACATCCTCCACCCTAAAACGGGCAGCGCGCCGATGGCCTATCGGAGAGTAACCGTTATCGCTGATGACGCGACCACGGCAGATGCGTTGTCGACAGCATTTAACCTCATGGACGTGAATTCAATAAGGTCCGTATTGAAGGACTGGCCCGGAGCCTCTGCCGATCTGGTCGAACCAACTGGCGAAAGGCACCGGATCTAGGCGCTAGATTCATGGCGTGTTTGCCACTCTGCCAGCCCTGGCATTGGTCAAACCTGGTCGAGTAACGTGAGAACGTCGCCGACCGTCATGTGGGCCAACCGTTTGCTGCAGGAGAATTGTACTTCAAGGCTCAGCGAGATTTAGGTCATGATCCGCGACAGCTAGGACTTGGCGGAAAGCGCGCTCAATTCTTCGAGATCGAGGTCTCGTTCGAGTTCGTGCAGCGTTTCGTCGTCGATATCACCGGCGCGGTGAAGACGGATCAGTTCACGGCGTCCGGTGGCGATCGCCGCCAGAACGACATCGAAATGGGCATGGAGCAGAACGTCGTGGTGTTCCGTTTTCTGGATATAGTCGACGATCACCTTGGCCGTGAGTTGATAGCGCTCCAGCAGACGAGGATGGATGAGATTGCCGTCCGCGTCATAGGCCCTGTCCTTTACGGTCGCCAATTGCGCCTGAGCCATGGCGGCTTCGATTGCCCGTGGACAGCCGGTTTATCGGGCCTATGGCGACATCTATGGCGCTGGCAAGCGGGGGTCACGCAGGCAAGCGCTGCCACGCGACCATGACCAAGCATGACGCTACACCCTCCATCGCTTCGAGCTAACGCCTCGTCGCCGGTCATCTGTTACCCTTCTTGGCCCTTGGCTTCACCGGTACAGGCAATGGTTTGGCCCTTGCGACCACGTTTGAATACTTCCAACCCTGCAGCACCATACAGTTGGATTTCAGCCGAGCGCGACGGATGAGCCCACCGATAGCCCCACCAATCATGGCACCGGCCACGAAATTGGGGTTACCAAAAGCGACCATGCCCCGGCCACCGTTCATGGCGTAGAGTTCGCAATAGGCATCGGCCTGTTCATAACCGAGCCCCGGTCCGATGCGTTGCCACTCCCCAGCCGACGCGTTCGACGCGACAAGAGCGATTACGATTGCAGTTGCAGTAATGCGTTTCAATTGGCGGTTTCCTGTTGTTCGAGCAGCCATCTTCGGATGCGCCATGCTCAGGCGCATGACCGGTGAACCCGGTTTCGGCTTAGGTTTCCCTCGACCTAGGAGAGGCTGATGAGGGCGGCGGCGCCGCTCCAAGTTGAAGGTGCCGCCGCCATTCGGTCTGCGTTCCTCCCAAAACGCATCGCCGAGGACGCGGCGATCACGACGCGAGCGGCGGCGGCATTCCCGACGACGACCATCCCCCCGTCCGGGCCCGTCGGGAAAAGTTACCGGTTTCTAAGATGCTCGTATCAATCCAACCGCGACACGAGCACGAGACGGATGCCGCCCGGGCCGTGGGGCGATCGCACAATTATCCAATCGGCGCCAGACGCCAAACCTTTTGGAACGGGAGGGGCGGAACCCCCTCCCTATCATAGGCATTGTTGGCTTCTGCTATCGCCAGAGTTGCCCAACGCGGCGTGCGCCCAGACCGTTCGTCAGTCTCGGTCGCTCCTCATGGGGCGGCTATCCACCTAGGCTGTTTGGCATCACTTGCCCTTGTTGCCGGTGCCATGGTTGCCGCCGCCCTTGCCTGGGTTGGACGGATCGGTATGGTTGGGATCGTTGCCATGACCGTTGTCACTATGTGTGGAATTGTCCTTCCCGTTCCCGTCGATCGCATTTCCGCTACCCTGACTCGGTTTGGAGGGGGGGACGCCATTGTCACCGGGTGCGGGATCGGGGCTTGTTTTGCCCCCACCGCTTTCGGTTCCATTCTGGCCACCTTGGCCTCCACCCTGATTGCTGGCGCCGCTACCCTGCTGGCTATTGTTCCCTGAGAGAGAGCCACTCGTCGAGCCGCCTAAGGCGCTGCCCTGCGAGGATCCGGAGGTTCTGCCACCGGAGAACCCGACGTCGGTGGAGGTGTTACCCCAGAGAGCAGAGGAGCTTATGCTGGCGGGTCGTCCGGTGCGAGCGACGAAAATGCTACCCGTATAGAAGCCCACGTCAATCTCCGAATTTGGAAGTTTCGCGCGGGTTTTAGAGACCTGATTGGCGCCAACATAGCTGTAGGTGCAGCTTCTCCAGAATAGGAAAACCCATCGGCATTCCTTCTTCAGCGCGGTGGCGGTGTATTCATGGTGGCGCGTTGTCTGGCCTGCATAGGAGGCAGAGGAAAGCAACGCGACAGCTGCCAGAACAGAAGCAACAGTTTTGGCAGTAGTTTTGAGCAGGCGTTTCATATTCTGGTAGTCCTTGGGTTTGTCTTCAATGAGAGACAAATAGCTACCCAATGGACGCGCCGATTGTTTCTGGCTGCCAATCATTTGCTGGCGACTGCCACGGCGCTGATCGCGGCTCCTGCACGAGGCCACCGCAAGGCGAAAAACGGATCAGAACGTCGTACCATTGGACAAGCACCCAAAGGCTGTTGCTCTCCAACAGTGCGTAGCCGAAGCGTCAAAGAAGGCTGACGCGTCTTATCAGTCGAGCGCGCGGGCGCGTGCTGGGTTATTCGCCGCCCGACGCAGCGTGCAGACAAAATGCCTCTCAGCGCTTTGTGCTCTGCACAAAGGCTCGTCCACTCGCGGTGGATTGCAGGATATTAACATAACGATTTCAATCTGGTGCGAGCGACGGGGATCGAACCCTATACCTTGCGGTGAGGGATTTTAAGACCTTTGCCCTGGCACAGCGTTTCGAGGCGGCAGCGAGAGACGTCACGGTCGCAGGGTGGACGGCACGTCGCAAAGGCTTGCCGTACATCACCTCGAGACATACGCCAATCGAAGTCGTCACCCTTCTGTAGGAGGCGCTCATCGGGCTCGGGTGGTGTCTTTCCTAGCCGCCAGGCGCTGACCAGGATCGCGGCGCTTCCAAGCCAGCTTCTCGGCTTCCGCTCCGTCAAATTGACACAGCACGGGATAAAAGGGACCCTAGTGCAAGCGATTCGGTTCGCTGCCAACTTGTATGCGGCGATCAGCGTTGCCCAGCCCTTGTTTCTCGTTTGGTGTTTCAAGACTCTCAAAGGAGAAGTGCCGTGATCCCATCCGGTCTCTTTTACGACCTCGTTGATTCCCAAATTGCGTTCAAGATCGTGCAGAGGAATTTCAACAGTCCCAACTTCATCTTCAGCGTACCTCGCGTAAAGGACGGGCAGCTCCGCCTGACGATGCTCGGAAGTCAGCCCCTTGTCGGGTCCGCAGATGCCATACTGGCCCGCCTTAACGCCCTTCTCTGCGAACACCCTGTCCGCCAGCCGAACGCCCATGCCTTCAGGCCGGCCACCAGCAATGCCAAGATCGTTGGCTATTCGATCTTTCCCGAGGCCGAGAAAGGCAAGCAGCACGGGTTACCGGAAGAGATGTCCGTCGAATGCCGCATCATGCCGGCCGACCGTTCAAGTCCCGGGCGGGAAATCTCGATGGTGAGCGTGATTGTCGATGGAAAACATAGCCTTCATCTGATGGAGACGGTCGGCAAGGATAATCTTCAGGAGATCAGTCGGCTTTCCCCGCATGCGCTGCCCATGGAAATCCACGGGGGACTGGCGGCGAATGGCTACTATCAAGAGAGCTTCGTGACCTTATATGGAGAGGAGGCCCTTGAAGAGGCAAAAACGAAGTTGAGAGAGGCCTGCAACCGAGCGGTTTCCGCCGGTACCGACGCCCGACACGCACATCACTGATATCGCTCTCTCGTTGTGAGATTTCAGTCGGCCTGATCGTCAAATGTGCGGGTCCGTGTTCGCCTGATGACGTTGACTTGTTAGCGCCAACGGATGTGTGCGCGATTTTGGGGGTTTGGGTAGCAAATTCCACAAGGTTGGTGTCCGAAGGGAAAAGCAGCCCACGCCTACCAGACCGAGGACGGTACCGACACCAACAGGATCGAGAGTTTCTTCGCCCGCGCCGAGCGCTCGTACGACGGCATCCACCACCGCTTCTCGGTGAAGTACCTGGATTGGTACATGGCGATGGTCGCCTGGAAGGAAGACACCCGCCATATGGGTCTGCGCTGGCAGCTCGCCGACGTGCTGCGTACGGTCACCCACCGCACGCCGTCTGATCACCTCTGCGGGATACTGGCAAGGTGCGTCAGAGCGTATCGAAGATCAGGTGTGGACTGAGGACACGACGGTCGAGAAGCAGCACTGCCTGCGGTGATCGATCTGGGCTTCGTCATTTCTCCGACGTGTACTGTCAGGTTCACCGGGACGCTATTAACGGTTTCACCGGATTCCTATTGAAGGTTTCCCCCGCATCCTATTGACACTTTCCCCCAACTTCTATTGACACTTTCACCGCAACTCTATTACAACTTTCCCCACATCGAATTGCGTCCACTGTGAGGTGACCACCATCATGGACGAGAGTCTCCTCCCGCGTCATCTGCAGTCCCAACTAAAGGCTGCACTTGCATCAGCGCGAGTGGTTAACATTATTGGACCGCGCCAGGTCGGGAAGACGACACTGGTACGCGATCTATTGAGCGCTGGAAAATTCATCACCTTGGATGACGAGGGTGTGCTTGCAGCTATTGAGGCCGATCCAAAAGGACAGCTGGATTCCCTATTGGCTGAGACGAAAGCGGGTCCCCTCATTATCGACGAAGCCCAACGATCAACGAAATTAGCTTTGGCGTTGAAGAGAATCGTGGACGAGAACCGAGCAATGGGTCAGTTCGTCCTGACAGGCTCATCCAACGTTTTCATTTCCGCGCACGTGGCGGACTCGTTGGCAGGTCGGGTCCATACAATGACGATGCTTCCGATGAGTGTCGCCGAAACAAAACGCATGGGGCCTGCGAAAATTCTCGACTGGGCATCGGCGAATGACCGTCCCGATCCGCTAGACCTGCCTAAAGCAGAAACGTTGTCCCGGGCACAATACATCGACTTGATAGTCGCAGGCGGTTTCCCCGAGATACGAACTCTGGAAGAGCGCTGGAGGCAAAATCGATACAGAGACTACGTTGACAGTGTCGTGGAACGCGACGTCGCGTACATCTTAAAAATAAGAAAATCAGACGCCATGAGGCGAATGATCGATCAGCTAGCTACGCGTGTCGGAAACGAGCTGAATATAGACGAACTGTGTTCAAAGATCAGTTTACAACGGAATACGACCGATACCTACCTCGATATTCTGACCAAGCTCTCCCTATTGCGACGATTGCCTGCGTGGACCTCTGGAGAGACCGGGCGCGACATACGCCAGCCAAAAATCCAGCTTGTGGATACTGGGATCGTCGCAGCTTTGAGGAGCATGAACACCCAGAGCTTCAATATTGGCGCGAATCCCACAGCGCTTGGCGGCCTGTTCGAAAATTTCGTTTTCAATGAAATGTGGAAATCCGTCCCCCATCAAATGCGTCAGTGGCGACTTTATCATTGGAGGCATCAACGCGGACGCGAGATAGATATCCTTGCTGAGTCAGACAGAACGATAATCGGCTTCGAGATGAAGACATCGACTACGGTTGAAGCAAAGGACTTCCAACATCTGCGATGGTTTCGAGATGAAGGCCCAGGGGTGAACCGTCCCTTCGTCGGCATCGTCGTCTACATGGGAGAGCGCGTACTCAGTTTCGGCGAAAACATATTCGCGCTCCCTCTTTCGATATTTTGGTCATTCGAAGACAGCTAGCCTGAGTGGGCAGCCCAGATTAATCCTCAAATGCTTTCCTGGCGATCTACCACAATCTACGACGACCATCGGGAGCACCTGACAAGCGAACAAGGCCCGTCTGCTCCATGCGTACGAGCAGGCCAGAAAACCTTCCAGCCAGATTAGAACCGATCCCGTCAATCTGGCCCCAAAGTCTTCGCGTTCGGCAGCCTGTTTCGACAGATCACCCGCAAGGACCGGTTCTTCGGCATCTCGGAGTAGCTCGAGGACGCCGCGGCGGATATCACGGCCTTCGAGGAGGTCGGTGAAGCGGCGGCTAGGGCTCGGACGCTACTCTTGGATCGAAGACCTTGATCACGGTCACGAAAGCGACCTTGTGCGACGCCTCCAAGGCGAGCGCTTGCGCCTTGATCTCCTCAAGTCTGGCTTCCAGTTCAGCCAGCTTGGCCTCAGTTCCTCGACGACCAACACCTTGTGCTTGTGGCATTTGCTACCTCAGTCCGCGATTTTGGTCGATTGCCCGCTGTCTTCCCTGCGGATATGAAATATATTTCATTGTGTGAATTATATTGACATCGCGTTTGATCTTCGCCTTTATTGCTCTCATCGGACTTCGAGGAGGAAGTTCGATTTCAACGCGATCAGCGGCGTCAACGTGACGCCCTCAGGCTTTTGGGAGGGGCTTCGGCCTCAAGGAGGAATCTTGCGCAAATTAATCAGCTCGACCGCCATGGTGGTCCTTGCAGCAACGCTTTTTGCGGGCACGGCATCCGCGGAAACGGACAGTCCGTTCCGCTGCAAGCCGGGTGAAAAATACGTCATGAACGTCATGGTCTCGGGCGTGGAATACTGGTTCCCGGTCTACGAGATGTTCAAGCAGGCCGGTCAGCAGCTCGGCTGCGAAACTGCATATACCGGTACACCGGAATATGACGTCAACAAGCAGATCGCCACCTTCGATCAGGCGCTGGCCCAGAACCCGGCCGGCATCCTTGTCCATCCGATGAATTCCGATCCGTTCATCGAGCCGATCAACCGCGCCACCGAGCAGGGTACCGCCGTCGTCACCTTTGCCGCCGACTCGCCGCTTTCCAAGCGCGTCTCGTTCATCACTTCGGACAACACCCGCGAAGGCATCTATGCTGCCGACGCAATCGCCGAGAAGCTGGGTGGCAAGGGCGAATATGCGGTTCTGGAAAATCCGGGCCAGGACAATCATGACAAGCGCATCGCCGCCTTCATCGGCCGTATGGAGGAAAAGTGGCCCGACATGAAGCTGGTCGGTCGCGCCGCTTCCAACCAGGACCCGACCAAGGCCTATCAGGGGCTTTCGAGCATCATCCAGGCCAATCCGAATCTCGGCGCGGTCTTCATGCCGGAAGCGAACTCCGCTATCGGCGCCTCACAGGCGTCCAAGGAAAATGGCGGCAAGGTTCTTGTCATGTGCGCCGACGTCAACGCCAACATTCTCGACATGATCAAGGCCGGTGAAGTCTTCGGCTCGATCAACCCGAACCAGGGCATGCAGGGCTACATGGGCTTCATGCTGTTGTGGCTTGCCAAGCATCCGGAGCTGATCGACCCGATGAACGACGCCAAGCGATCGGGCTTCAACCCGATGAGCATCCCGGTGGTCGACAATGGTCTTTCGATCGTCACTGCCGAAAATGCCGACGACTTTTATTGGGACAAGTACCTGAAGCGCCGCGGCACGAAGGGTATCGAGGAGTAAGGGCATCGGCCATTGTCACCTTCGGAAAGAAGGTGCGCCTGGAGGGCCAAATGAGGGGGATGGTTGGGCCAGAACTTGCCGCACTACCCCCTCAACGCCTTGTAACCTCGGCTTTTTCCGTGCTGGGAAGAAGACAGATTATCGCAGCCGTCTCGATCGGGGACCGGTCATGAATAAGGAAATTACGATGGCGGAGCCGGTGCTCACCATTCATGGCATAAGCAAGCATTTCGGGGCGATCCGGGCGCTGACGGATGTCAACTTCACGCTCGAGCGCGGCGAAGTCCATGCGCTCTGCGGCGAAAATGGCGCCGGCAAATCAACGCTGATGAACATCATCGCTGGCGTGCTGCAGCCGACCGAAGGCGAAATCCGCGTCGATGGAAAGCCCGTCCGCATCGCTTCACCGGCTGCCGCGCAGGCGCTCGGAATTGGTCTGGTGCATCAGGAAATCGCCCTCTGCCCTGATGCCACGGTGGCCGAGAACATGTTCATGGCCGCGACCAACCGCCGGCGTGCCCCTTTCATGAATTACCGCACTTTGGAGCGCGATGCCCAAAAGGTGATGAACCGGCTCGCCGCCATCGACGTCCGCCAGAAGGTCGCGGACCTGCCGATTTCCAGTCAGCAGCTTGTCGAGATCGCCAAGGCGCTGACGCTCGACTGCCGCGTGCTCATTCTGGACGAGCCGACCGCAGCGCTTACCGAAACCGAGGCGCAGCAGCTCTTCGCCATCATCGGCGACCTCAAGGCGAACGGCATCTCGATCATCTATATCAGCCACCGCATGGCTGAGATCTTCAGCCTCTGCGACCGCGTGACCGTTTTTCGTGACGGTCGGTATGTCTGCACCGACAAGATTGACGATGTCACGGCTGATGATGTGGTGCGCCGCATGGTTGGCCGCGAGATCACCCAGCTCTATCCGGAAAAGCTCGGGGCCGAAGTCGCCTCTCGCGAAACCATCCTCGAAGTGGATGGCCTCGGTGATGGTGCTCGATTCCATGATATCAGCTTCGATCTGCGCCAGGGTGAAATCCTCGGCATCGGGGGCCTGATCGGCTCCGGCCGCACGGAGATCGCCGAAGGCATTTGCGGGCTACGCCATGCCGCCGGCGAAGTCCGACTGCATGGCAGGCCGCAGGCAATCCGCGCCTATGCGGATGCGGTCAAGGCGGGCATCGTCTATCTGTCGGAAGACCGCAAGGGCTCCGGGGTGTTCCTGGAAATGTCGATCGCCCAGAATATCTCGGTGCTGAACTTGAAGGCACTCACCAACCATGCCGGCCTGCTCAACGGTCGCGCCGAGGCGGCGCTGGCGCAGGATTTGGCGCGGCGGCTTGCGGTGCGCATGGGCGGCGTCGAGGCCCCGGTCAAATCGCTGTCAGGCGGCAACCAGCAGAAAGTAGCGATTGCCAAGCAGCTTGCCGTCAAACCAAAGGTGATCCTGATGGACGAGCCGACACGCGGCATCGATGTCGGCGCGAAGACCGAAATCCATCGGCTGCTGCGCGATCTCGCGGGCTCGGGCATCGGCATCGTCGTCATTTCATCGGAAATGCCGGAACTGCTCGGGCTCTGCGACCGCGTTCTGGTCGTGCGCGAAGGGCGCATTGCCGGCGAAGTGGGCGGGGACGATATGACGGAAGAAACGGTGATCCGCCTTGCATCGGGGGTCAGTGCGGCAAGGACGGCTGATCATGCCGCGTAAGGAGAAAGAGACGGGAATGGCAATCGACACGATAACGGCGGATATCACGAAAACGGGGCACTTCAAACGCATCGGCAGCATGCGCGAAGCGGGACTGATCGCGATCATCCTGGCGCTTTGCCTCGCCATGAGCTTCGCCTCGCCACACTTTCTGACGCTCGGCAATTTCCGCGCCATGCTGATGAGCTTTTCGGTGGAAGGCATCGTCGTCGTCGGCATGACGATCCTGCTCATCGTCGGTGGCATCGATCTCGCCGTCGGCTCGGTCGTCTGCTTCGCCATGGTGCTCTCCGGCTCGCTGTTTCTTGCCGGGCTCGATCCATGGACGGCCTCACTGATCGGCATTCTTGCCAGCGGCGTAATCGGCGCGATCATGGGTTTCTTCGTGACCGTGGTGGGGCTCAACCATTTCATCACCTCGCTCGCCGGCATGGTGATCGTGCGCGGGCTGTGCCTCATCATCACCAAGGGCACGCCGCTCTCGCTCTTTACCCTGCCGGCAGGCTTCAAGGCGGTTGGACAGGGCACCTTCCACGGCATTCCCTACGTCATCCTGATCTTTGTCGCCGTCGTCGTCCTGTTCGATTTCCTGCTGCGCCGGGCCACCGCCTTCCGCAAGGTGTTCTATACCGGCAGCAACGAGAAGGCGGCGCTCTATTCCGGCATCAGGACCAACCAGGTGAAGTTCTGGGTGACGGTTCTCTGCTCGACCCTCGCGGGTGTCGCAGGGGTGATCTACATGTCCCGCTTCGGGGCGGCGATCCCGACCTTCGGCGTGGGCATGGAACTCAACATCATCGCGGCGGCGGTCATCGGCGGTGCCTCGCTCAATGGAGGCTCCGGCACGATCTTCGGCGCCATCCTCGGCATCGCGCTGCTCTCGGTCGTCACGTCGTCGTTGATCCTGCTCGACGTCTCCGTCTATTGGCAAGACATGATCAAAGGCTGCATTCTTCTCGCCGCCGTTTCCATCGACCATTTTCTGCACAAGCGGAAGGCTGCCTGATATGCCAATCGCCAAACTGAAACAAAAGACGACAGCACCGCGCGAGGAAATCGTCATCGCGCGCCAGATGCACCAGGCGCTCGTGCTGCATTTTCTCGAGGGCCTGACGCAGGCACAGATCGCCGACCAGCTCGGCATCTCGCATGCCACCGTCAATCGGCTGATCAAGCGCGGCCGCCAGCTCGGCCTCGTCGAGATCAAGATCAAATCGCCGGTCGAGCCGCTGGTGGATATGGAAGAGCGGTTACTGGCGCTCGGCGGCATCAGCCGCGCCGTGGTGGTGCCGACCGTATCCGACAATCCCCAGACGGCGCTGCAGGCTGTGGGCGAGGCGGCGGCTCGCCTGCTGATCGAGGAGATCGCCGATGGCGACACCATCTGCATCACCGGGGGCAAGGGTGTCGGCGCCGTCGTCGCCGGCCTGCAGCCCGCTCGTCGCTTCGATGTCGAGGTGATCCCCGCGACCGGCTGCGTGCAGGGCAAGCACTATACCGACGTCAACCACGTCGCTACCCTGATGGCGGATCGGCTCGGCGGACGTTCCTACCAGATCCACGCGCCGCTCTTTGCCGATGATGCCGAGCAGCGGGGCATGCTGATCAACATGCGCGCCGTCGCCGATGTCTTCCAGCGGGCGCGGGAAGCCAAGGTCGCCGTCGTCGGCATCGGCTCGATCCTGAGCTCGGATTCGACCTATTACGACCTGCACCCCTCTTCCAGCGAGGACCGCAAGGCCATCGAACATTCCGGCGCAAGGGCGGAACTGCTCGCCCATCTGCTCGATGGCGAAGGCCGGGTCTGCGACTACAGTCTCAACCGCGCACTAGTTTCGCTGACGCTTGAGGAATTCGCGGCGATCCCGACCAAGATCGGCGTGGCAAGCGGCCTCAGCAAGGCCGGCTCCATCCTGAGCGTGCTACGCGGCAACCATCTCGATACGCTCGTCACCGACGAGGCGACCGGGGCGCGTATCCTTGAAATGGCATCCGGGGAAGGGTTTTCGGCATGAGCGGCGAGCAGTTGATCCGCGAGATCGGGCGCTCCGGCGTCGCGGCCTCGGCCGTAGGGCTGGGCACCTGGGCGATCGGCGGTTGGATGTGGGGCGGCACCGATGAGGCGCAATCCATCGCCGCCATCCAGGCCTCGCTTGATGCCGGCGTGACCCTCATCGACACGGCGCCGGCTTACGGCCTCGGCCGCTCGGAGGAGATCGTCGGCAAGGCCATCGCCGGCCGCCGCGACAAGGCCGTTATCGCCACCAAATGCGGCCTTGTCTGGCATACGCAGAACGGCAAGCATTTCTTCGATCAGGATGGCAAGCCGGTTCACCGCTATCTCGGGCGCGACTCGATCATCCATGAGGTCGAGCAAAGCCTGCGCCGGCTCGGCACGGATTATATCGACCTCTACATCACCCACTGGCAGGACGTAACGACACCGATCGAGGAGACGGTGCGGGCGCTTGAAGAGTTGAAGGCGGCCGGCAAGATCCGTGCCATCGGCGCCAGCAATGTCGATCGCCCTGAGCTTCGGCAATACATTCAAACCGGATCACTCGATGCGATCCAGGAGCGGTTCAGCATGATCGATCGCGGGATCGAGGCGGACCTGCTGCCGCTCACTGTTCAAAACGGCGTGTCGACGCTCAGCTATTCCTCGCTGGCACTCGGCCTGCTCTCCGGTACCATCGGACCGGATCGCATTTTCTCGGGTGACGACCAACGCAAGGACAATCCGCGCTTTTCCGTCGCCAACCGGCAGAAGGCGAAGGATTTCTCGGAGGTGATCCGACCCGTCGCCGAGCTGCATGGCGCGAGCGTCGCCCAGGTGGTGATTGCCTGGACGCTGGCGCAGCCGGGCGTGACTTTTGCCCTCTGTGGTGCGCGCAACCCGGCACAGGCATTCGACAATGCAAGCGCCGGCACGCTCCGGCTTTCGGTTGACGATCTCAAGGCCATCGACGCGGCGCTGGCGGCGAAACTGGCCCACATGGACGGATAACAGGCTGTCATCATGAACCGTGAAGAGACATGGAACGGGTTTCGCAAAAGCCCGAAGGTGGATGTGTGCGTCCTCGGCGGCGGCATCAATGGGCTCAGCGTCTTCCGCGAGCTGGCGCTGCAGGGCGTGAACGTGCTGCTGGTCGAGAAGGGCGACTATTGCTCCGGCGCGAGTGCCGCGCTGTCGCGCATGGTGCATGGCGGCCTGCGTTATCTCGAAAACGGCGAGTTCGACCTCGTGCGGGAATCGCTGGTCGAGCGCGACCGGCTGTTGCGCAACGCGCCGCATTACGTCGCACCGCTGCCGACCACAGTACCGATCTTCGACATTTTCTCCGGCCTCGGCAACGGCATCGTGCGGTTTCTCGGCCTCACCCGCCGCCCGAGCCGCCGCGGTGCCATCGCCATCAAGACGGGCCTTGCCATCTATGATTTCCTGACCCGCAAACGGGCCTTGATGCCGAAACACCAGTTTCGCGGCCGCCGCGGCACGCTTGCCAAATGGCCGGCGCTCAACCCGGCAATCCGCAGCGCCGCGACCTATTACGATGCCTGGGTAAGCCACCCGGAACGCATCGGCATCGAGCTTCTGCTCGACGGGATTTCGGCTGGTCCGAACGCGCAGGCCCTCAACTATGCGACGCTCGAACACGCCCCCGCCGGCCACTTTCTCCTGCACGATGCCATCTCCGGACAATCGCTGCCGATCAGGCCCGCGCTGATCGTCAACGCCACCGGCGGCTGGATCGACATCGCCAATGGCTCGCTCTTCCCCGAGGATGCCCGTCCCGCGCCGTTGATGGGCGGCACCAAGGGCTCGCACCTGATCATCGATCATCCGGGTCTGCGCGACCTGCTCGATGGCCACATGATCTATTACGAGAACGAGGATGGTCGCATCTGCATCCTCTTTCCCTATCTCGGCAAGGTGCTGGTCGGCTCCACCGATATCCGCGTCGATGATCCCGGCACGGTGCGCTGCGAGGCCGACGAGCGCGATTACATTCTGCAATCGCTGGCCTTCGTGCTGCCGGGCATCGTCATCCGCCCGGAAGAGATCGTCTTCCAGTTCGCGGGCGTTCGGCCGCTGCCGGCCAGCAACGACAGCTTCACCGGCCGCATCCCGCGCGATCATTTCTGCACGGTCGTCGAGGGCCGCGATCTCGGCCCGCCGGTGCTCTGCATGATCGGCGGCAAGTGGACCACCTTCCGGTCCTTCGGCGAACTCGCCGCCGACATGGCGCTCGACCGGCTCGGCCGCAAGCGCCGCATCGATACCGCCGATCGCACCTTCGGCGGCGGGCGCAGCTTTCCCAAGGATCGCAGCGACTGGCTTCGGCAGCTTTCCGGCGCGACCGGCCTTAAGGAGGATCGCATCGCCACCCTCTTCACGCGCTATGGTACCGACGCGGCCGAAATCGCCCGCTTCCTCGTCGCAGCGGATCATGCCCTGCCTCCCGATCACGCCCTGCCGCATGCCGGCTACAGCGCCCGCGAGCTCATCCATCTCATCCGCTCGGAAGCGGTGGAGCATCTGGACGATCTTCTTTTGCGCCGCACGACGCTCGCCATCACCGGCGAACTTTCGCTCGACATGGCCGATGCCACCCTCGCCATTCTCGCCGCCGAAAAAGGCTGGCCGCCGCAGCGCGCGACCGAGGAGCGCACCCGTTTTCTGACCCTCCTGAACGACCGTCACGGTGTTTCGGAGCAAACCCTTTCCGCAAGGAACGAACAAAGGAGTGAACAATGCGAGACGTCAGCAAGGTCCGGATGAACCGGCTGTTCGGCAACGGCCGTTGCCTCGATGTGGCGATCGATCATGGCGTCTGTAACGAGCCGTCCTTCCTTGACGGCCTGGCGAACATGCCGGCCGTCGTGAAGGCGCTGGTCGACGCGAGGCCCGACGCGATCCAGATGAATTACGGCCAGGCCGACCTGCTGCAGGACCTGCCCGGCAAGGACAAACCATCGCTCGTCATGCGTCTCGACATGGGCAACCCCTACAACCGCATCCGCCATCGCGATATGTGGGCCGTGTTGCAAAACGAGGCCGAGCCGCTGATCGGCGCGCTGCAGATGGATGCGGCCTGCGTCGTCGTCAATCTGTTCATGCTGCCGGACGAGCCCGATCTCTTCCGCCAGTGCGTCCAGAATATTTCGCGCGTGCGTGCCGATTGCGAGAAATACGGCATGCCGCTGATGATCGAGCCGCTGGTGATGCAGCCTGTGACGGAGCGCGGCGGTTACATGGTCGATGGCGATGCCGACAAGATCGTGACGCTGACGCGGCTTGCCCGCGAAATGGGCGCCGATATCGTCAAGGCCGATCCCACGACCAACCCGGAGGATTTTCATCGCGTCATCGAGGCGGCGCGTTGCCCGGTTCTGGTCCGCGGCGGCGGCAAGGAGGATCTGTCCGCGGTCTTCGCGAAGTCCGCGGCCTTGATGCGGCAGGGTGCGATGGGCATGGTCTACGGGCGCAACATCTATCAGCACGCCAATCCAAGCGCCGTCGTGCGCGGTCTGATGGCGATCATCCACGAGGATGCAAGCGGCGAAGAGGCGTTTGCAGTTTATCAGCGGGGGTGAGGACTTGTGGTTCCCTTGATCCCAGCGCGAGAAGTGCCGAGCGTATGCGAGGCGATGAGGGCGTGCTGCGGCAAATCCTGAGCATGCAGCGAGCCCTTCATCCGGCCCTTCGGGCCGCCTTCTCCCAGATGGGGAGAATTGGGGATCTGCGCTAGGCTTTCGGCTAAAACCACGCAAGACTGACAGAACCTTGGGAGGGGTTCGCAATGGCAAAATATCTGTTGGGGCTCGATGCCGGAAACACCGTCATCAAGGCGGTGATCTTCGATCTCGAAGGCCGGGAGCTGGCGCATGCCGCGGAGGAGGGCCATAGCCGCATGCCGTGCCCCGGCCATGTCGAGCGCGATCTCGGCGAACTCTGGGCCAATGCCAAACGAGTGATCCGCACGTGCCTCGACAAGGCAAACATTGCTGCCTCCGAAATTGCCGCCATCGGCTGCGCCGGCCATGGCAACGGCCTCTATGCCCTTGATCGCGATGGCCAGCCGCTGATCGCAATCCAGTCCCTCGACACGCGTGCAACAGGACTTGTCGAGGAATGGGCGGCTGAAGGGGTCGGCGACCGCACCGCACCGATCGCCCGCCAGCGCCCCTGGCCATCCCAGACGCCGACGCTGCTTGCCTGGCTGAAACGCCATCGTCCCGACCTCTTCCAGCGTATTGGTACGGTTTTCTTCTCCAAGGATTTCGTCGTCAACCGGCTGACCGGCAGCCGCGTCAGCGAGGTCTCCGATATGTCCGGCGCCGGCCTGCTCGATCTCGCCGCGCGTCGCTACGACAAGGCGCTGATGGCCGCTTACGGCCTTGCCGAGAGCATGCACATGCTGCCGCCGCTGATCGAAAGCGCCGATATCGCCGGTTATGTGACGCAAGAGGTCGCGACTGAGACCGGGCTTGCGGCCGGCACACCGGTCGTCGGCGGGCTGTTCGATGTCGTTGCCTCGGCGCTCGGCTCGGGCGTGTCGCGCACCGGCAGCGCCTCGATCATCGCCGGCACCTGGAGCATCAATCAGGTGATCATCGATGGTCCCGACCTTGATGGCCCGGTTTTCATGTCCTCCACCTTCGACCGCAGCCGCTACATGGCGATGGAAAACAGCGCCACGTCCGCCGCCAATCTTGAATGGCTGGTTCGGGAATTCTTCGAGGACGAGCATCCAGAAGGCGTCTCGCCCTTCGATGCGGCTTGCGCGCTCGCGGCTGCGGTCGCGCCGGCTGCGGATGATCCGCTCTATCACCCCTTTCTCTATGGCGCCCAGCAGAACGGCCATGCGCGGGCCGGTTTCTATGGCATGGCTGGCTGGCACACCAAGGGACATCTGATCCGGGCACTTCTCGAAGGTGTCGCCTTCGGTCATCGCCAACATATCGAGACCATCCGCAAGGCGGGTGCGAACTTCGAGGAGGCGGTGCTCTCTGGCGGTGGCTCGCGCAGCAGGCTCTGGCCGCAGATATTTGCGGATGTATTGGGTGTTCCCGTCACTGTTGCCGTGTCGCGGGAGACAGGGGCGCTCGGGGCTGCGATTGCGGCCGGCACGGGTGTCGGGCTGTTTGCCGATTTCACCGAAGGCGCCACCGCCATGGTGCGGACCGATCGGCACTATCAGCCCAATGCTGTGCTGTCGGCCCACTACGCCACCCGTTACAGGCTTTACACGGATATTAACGAGGCGATGACGCCGCTGTGGCGGCGGCTTTCGGAGGCCCAAAGCCTCGCAACAGGAGTTGCAGCGTGACCATGCCCATGAATGAAGCGCCCCTGAAACAAGCGCCCCTGAATGAAGCGCCAATGGATGAAGGCGTTTACGATTTCATCGTCGTCGGTGCGGGGTCGGCCGGCTGCGTGCTGGCAAACCGGCTCTCGGCTGACCCGAGAAACCGGGTGCTGCTGATCGAGGCCGGCGGCTCGGATCGGTATCACTGGGTGCATGTGCCAATCGGTTACCTCTATTGCATGGGCAATCCGCGCACCGACTGGATGATGAAGACGGCGGCCGAGGCCGGCCTCAACGGCCGGGCGCTCAACTATCCGCGCGGAAAGGTGCTCGGCGGCTGCTCCTCGATCAACGGCATGATCTACATGCGCGGGCAGGCGGCGGATTATGACGGCTGGCGGCAGGCAGGCAATGCCGGTTGGGGCTGGGATGACGTGCTGCCCTGGTTCCTGAAATCGGAGGACAATTATCGCGGCAAATCGGCCTTGCACGGAGCGGGGGGCGAGTGGCGCGTCGAACGACAGCGGCTGTCCTGGCCGATCCTCGATGCCTTTCGCGATGCGGCCGAGGAACTCGGCATTCGCAAGACCGGAGATTTCAACGGCGGGGACAATGAAGGGTCCGGCTATTTCGAGGTCAATCAGAAGGGCGGCCTGCGCTGGAACACGACGAAAGCCTTCCTGCGCCCGGCGATGAAGCGGGTAAACTTGCGCGTGCTGACAGGCGCGGAAACCGAGTGGCTGGAATTTGACGGCAAAGCTGTATCCGGCGTGCGCTTTCGCCTCAATGGCCGCTCCTGCGTCGCCCGCGCGTCGCGCGAGGTCATTCTATCTGCGGGTTCGATCAACTCTCCAAAAATTCTGGAGCTTTCGGGCGTCGGGCGGCCGGATGTGTTGTCGAGCCTCGGCATTCCCGTGCATCATGAGCTCCAGGGTGTCGGCGAAAACCTGCAAGACCATCTGCAGATCCGAACCGTCTTCAGGATCGAGGGTGCGCGCACGCTGAACCAACTTTACCACAACCTGTTCACCCGAGCCGGCATGGCCTTGCAATATGCGATCAGCCGTTCCGGTCCGCTCTCGATGGCGCCAAGCCAGCTCGGGATCTTCGCCAAGAGCGATCCGTCCGTCGCTACCGCCGATCTCGAATATCACGTCCAGCCTCTCAGCACCGACCGGCTCGGCGAGCCGCTGCATCGTTATCCTGCCGTGACTGTCTCCGTCTGCAACCTCCGGCCGGAAAGTCGCGGCACCGTGCATATTACGACACGTGATGCCTCGGTCGCCCCTGAAATTCGTCCTAATTATCTTTCGACCACGGGCGACAGGCTGCTCGCGGCAAGTTCAATTCGCCATGCGCGCAGCTTGATGGAAACGACGGCTATCTCCCGTTTTCGACCGCAGGAGATGCTGCCGGGCCGGGAATATCAGAGCGATGACGAGTTGATCCGGCGTGCAGGTGATATCGCCACCACGATCTTTCATCCTGTCGGCACCTGCAGGATGGGAAGCGATCCAATGGCGGTGGTGGATGCCAAGTTGCGCGTGCATGGGCTTGAGAAGCTGCGCGTTGTTGATGCCTCGATCATGCCGACGATCGTGTCCGGCAATACGAACTCCCCGGTGATCATGATCGCGGAAAAAGCAGCGGAGATGGCGCTGAGGATGCAATAGCTGGACGATGTTTTCTTTGATCCGATTATCTCGCCGCCTGACGATCACGCCTCGCCTCGGCATGCATCAATAAGAGCTCTCGAAAGTGCCTTGCCCGTACACCTTCTGATACCAGAAATCTTCGAAATCGACACAGTTCACGATGATTTGGAGCATTGTGTCGGCAGTCTGTGTAAGGCCGATTTCGTCAAACAGCTGACGTCATTCGCGGCTGTCAGCGGCCGCCTGGCTGACGGCACCTTCCTGCCGGGGCAAATTCGTGCATGAGATAGGTTGGAACCGCCTCGCAGCTTTTCATGAGCGCGAATAATTCCTTGTCGGACTTGCTCGCCAGTATTCCGGTGCGGACAAGTACCGATGCGAGTCCGATATTGGCTGCGCCTTTGATATCGTGCTCGATACTGTCGCCGATGCAGACGACCTTTGCTCGATCGGGACTCCCCCATACTGACATGGCGTGGCTGTAAATTTGATGATACGGCTTGCCGATCCACTGGACCTTGCCGCCGAGTTCCTCATAGATCCTCGCGATTGCTCCCGCGCCAGGTGCGTTCTTGCCGCCCGCCAGCTTGTGAATGTCAGGATTTGTGCAGATGCAAGGCGTGTGATTGGCCGCTGCGGGTTCCAGCATGCGCCGGTATACATCGAGCGTTATGCGTTCCGCCTCGCTGCCCGAGATGATAACGAGATCGGCATCATTCGATCGAGGCACAGTCGTCAGATGAAGACGGTCCGCGAGGTTTTGGTCATCGCCGCTGGAAATTGTGAAAGCTCGCATCCCGCGCCGAATGTCCTCAGAACGGGACAGAATATCAAAGGCGACGTCGCCCGACGTCACGAACCGCTCAAACAGGCCACGCTCGAAGCCGAGGCGAACGAAGCGTTCGGCATTATAGTCGCCGCTTCGCCCGGAGTTGGAAAGCACGATCACCCGCTTGCCATTCTCTTTCAGCCTCTGCAACGCTGCAGCGGCGCCTTCATAGGCGCCCTCGTCATCACGCAGCACGCCAAACTGATCGATCAGGAAATAGTCGTATTGATTGATCAGGTTTGCGAGCGATGTCTCGGGAACAGAGCTCACTGGTTCTTCCTTTGCCATTGAAGAATGAGCGCTGCGGTGCCGATTGCAGCCTCCGTCGACTTCGAAGGCTTAAAAGCGATACCAAGCGCGGCTTGCCGCATGCGTGTCCACGTCGGATTCTTCGAGCCGCCGCCAACGGTTCGGATCGATTTCAGCTGCGCGGCACCAAGCTCCGCCAGCCTGTCATATCCCAACCGTTCAATTTCCGAGATTCCTTCAAGCACTGCCTGGAAGAAAATTGCGTCATCCTCCGGGCGAGGCTCCAGGCGAGGGGCATAATCCGGATCGCTGAAGGGGAAGCGTTCCCCGCGTTTAAGTAACGGATAGAAGTTCAAACCCGTGGGTCGCGAGAGATCAAGGCGAGCCGTCAACTCGGCGAGCCGGTCATCTCCGAACAGTGATTTGATGACGGCACCACCCGTGTTGGAGGCGCCGCCGGGGAGCCAGAAATCGAGTACCCTGTGCGAGTAGATGCCATATTGCGGTGCGTTGATCGGCCGTTCGGAAGCGAGCTTGAGGACGAGGGTCGAGCCGAGCGCGGTAACGCCATCGCCGATCTGCGAGGCGCCGGTCGCCAGAAACGAGGCGCAGCCGTCGGTCGTGCCGGCGTGAAAGCGGCAAGTCTCTGCAATGCCAAGCTTGGCAGCGAAACCTTTGACGCGCGAGAGCGCAGCACCGGCACGGTAGACCTTGGGAAGCAGCTCGCGATCAAGGCCGGCCATCTCAATCCAGTCCGGCCATTTTTCCCGTTGCAGGTCGTAACCGGTCTTCAAGGCATTGTTTTCGTCTGTTGCTGCTTCCTGAAGACCGAGCTTCAGCAACAGCCAGTCGGCCTGATGAACGACCTTGGATACACCTGGCTGACGGGCAAGAAAGATTGCTCGCGCAAGAGCCGAGCTCGCTCCTTTCGCGGGGCTATCGGCCGGCGCATGCCGGGATATCTGTTCGACAATATCGCCATCGGGGCAGTTATCATTGTACATCAACGGCGCGCCCACCGGTTCGCCCATGCGATCGAGCGCAAGGACGGTTCCGGAAGTTCCGTCGATACCGATTGCTCCGACGGATGCGAGGCTTGTTTTTGCGGCAAGTTGCGTGAGCGCGGTTGACGTTCTTTCCCACCATATGGAAGGGGTGCGGCCTTCCTCAGCGGTGAAAAACGGAGTGCTGGCGAGAGCAACAACCTCACCGTTGTCGGAAATTGCGGCCGCGCGTACGCCGGACGTGCCGATGTCGATTCCTATGACAGTTGCGGGCAATGGATTGGGCGAGCTTGTCACGAGGTCACGGCTCCGCGGTCAAGCGCCTGCCTGTACTGCTCAGCCTCCCAGTTTGTCAGCTCGTATTCGTCCGCTTCGGAAAGATAGTTGACATCGGAATCGTCGGGGATGCGTGCTACGACTTCTGCAAGACATCGAGCCATCGCCTGGCCGCCAGTCGTCAACTCGTTCGACAAGAGTACGCCGGAGCCAGGCACGATGATCATTTTCGGCGGGCCTTCTCCTGTCAGTGCCAAGCTTTCGAGGTAAGCGGTCACGGATTGGTCTGCGTCCAGGAGGCCGATCTTCACGCCGAGGAAAATCACGTGATCCGGATACATCGAACCGGCTGTCGCCAGCCGGACGCTTTCCTGTGAGAGCGCTAGCTGATGGGTCTCGGTGTCGTTTGCTGGAGAGTACCTGCTATCCCGGCTCAGCCGCTCGAGTGTCTCGATGGACGGGGAGGGAACTTGCCGTTCAGGCATTTCCAGTGCAGCGGAGACCTGCTCGATGCGGCGCGCAACCTCGTCAATGGTGGCCCCGGTAATGATGATGCCGTGATTGTACAGGACTAAAACGTCGGGACGCGTTGCGGCCGCCAAGTCGACCTCGCGGGCAAGCGGCGTGCCGGGGCGCCTGTAGGGAACCGTCACCCAATTCAACCCGGTCACGTCCAGCCTTGCTTTCAGCAGCCGATCGCGATCGTTCAGAACCGAGAGCGCGATCGAGTTGACGCAGTGGTAATGCGCGACGACTGCCTGGGGCAAGGCCGCGTGAAAGCTCGTCTCAATGGATGGTCGCAGGCCGCTTGTATTCAGTGACGCAATAACGAAATCGGTGGCCTTTTCGGCGCGTTGGTCGCCTTTGCGAAGAGCTTGGACGAGCGGCGCGACACGGACCGGCACCATGATATCGCGATCCCCGGCCTGAGCGAGCCAGGTGCCGGATGCTTTGACCCACATGGTATCGCCATCCTTAAGCGAGGTATTCCCGCCTGCTCCCTGAGTTTTGAGGATGTCGGTTCCGATCTGCTTCGACAGCGCCAGAAACCGGTTGAACTCGCCCTCCGAGCTACCTACCGCCATCAAGACCTCCGCGTTTGAGATGTTCACTCACAATAATGAGCGAATTTTTCATCGATCGTATGTAAGCGATTGAATATCGTCAATGATGAAGTTTTTGCGTCACATTGGCTTGCGGATGAGGTTTCGTTGTGATTATCTTTAATCATCGGCAGGGAGCGGCCGGGAGGAAACACAGTGAACGATGCCAGCCGGCATAAACTCATCACCGACCTTCTTCGCGAAACACCGTTCGCTTCGGTTCGCGACCTGCAAGTCCGCCTCGGCGTTTCCCCGGCGACCATCAGACGCGATATCGACAAGTTGCACGAAACAGGGCGAGCCAAGAAGGTCTACGGAGGGATCTCGGCTTTCGAGGTCGGCGGCCGGCTTGCGGCCCGACCATACGACGAGAATCGCGATATTGCGGTCGAGGCCAAACGCGCGATAGCGCAAAAGGCCGCCTCGCTGGTGCGGGACGGTGACTCCATTATCGTTCATGCCGGTTCTACCTGCTTTCAGCTGGGCGTGCTTCTGGCTCGCCGCAACTTGCGCATCTATACCAATTCGATGCCGCTTGCTGCCTATCTCGGCGAACACGGCAGCTGCCATCTCAGCCTTTCAGGCGGCGAACTCTATCGCGAGCCGGGGATCATTCATGATCCGGCCTCGGGTGCGCCCGATTACTTCGCTTCGCGGTTCTTCGTTGGCACGCAAGGCATCGATTCACAGGGGCTTTTGGAGTCACACCCGCTGCTCGTCAAGGCGATCGGCGAGCTCAGCACCTGCGCTGATGAAGTGGTGCTGTTGGCAGACAGCCGAAAGTTTTCCATTCAGCCACGTAACCTGGCTTTGACGCTGTCGCGCGTCGGAACGATCGTGACCGACGACGGTTTGTCCGACGCAAACGCCAAGATGCTTGAGAATGCCGGTGTGACGATCCTCATCGCAGATGTCGGAGGCGTCATTTGACAGAGCATTGTCCAGTTGCGGTCTTTGACCTCGGAAAGACCAATTCGAAGCTGTTCGTCATCGACGGCAAGGGCGATGTCGTAGCGGAGCGACGCGCCAAGCCGGTGTGGCGCGAGCACGGCGACATTCGTGTCCTCGATGACGAAGCTCTTTTTTCCTGGATGCAGGACGAGCTCAGCCAGGCCGTCGAAGCGCATGGCGTTCGCCATGTGACGTTTTCCGCGCATGGCTGCACGTTCGCGCTGATCGGAAAAGGCGAACTTTGCCATCCGATACTTGATTACGAACAGGAGCCTCCGGCATCGGTCGCAGCCAGGATTGATCCGCTCATTCCACCGTTTTCTGAAACCTACTCACCCCGTCTGCCGCTCGGGTTGAACTACGGCCGCCACATTCTGTGGCTTCAGGACAGGGATCCGAGCACGCTCGACGCTACCGATGCGATCCTTGCCTACCCTCAGTTCTGGTCATGGAAATTCTCCGGCAGCGCCGCCTCCGAAGTGTCCTATCTCGCTTGCCATTCCCATCTCTGGGCACCGTTGGCCGATGACTTCAGCAGCCTCGTCGACCAAGAGGGTTGGCGCGCGAAAATGCCTGATCTTGTGTCGGCAGGTTCCTCACTTGGGACATACCCCGTCACGGCAGCAGGCGAAACTGTGGAGGTTATGGTCCACAATGGTGTCCATGACAGCAATTCCGCACTGTTCTACTACAGGTCCGTCGGCTTTGACGATTTCACGCTGATCTCGACTGGCACCTGGGTGATTATCTTCAATCAGGCGTGCCCTTTGAATGCCCTCGATCGTGAGCGCGACATGCTCGCCAATGTCACGGTAGACCATGCACCTGCCGCAACGATCCGGTTCATGGGTGGTCGCGAATACGACGTGGCAAGCCAAGGCTGGACAAAGCCGATCAGTATCGAAGCGGTAGAAGCGGTCATCGCCAAGGGCAGCTTCGCCCTGCCATCTTTCGCCGCCGGTGGGCCGTTTCCGGGTTCAGAAGGTCATTTCCTCGGACCAGCCGTTGACGGCGAGGAGCGGGCGGCCGTGGCGTTGCTCTACGTGATCCTGATGACGGATCTGTCACTCGACCTTATCCGTTCGCAAAACGACATTGTGATCGATGGCGGCTTGGTCAAGGCCGACCTCTATGCACCATTGCTTGCGGCCTTGCGGGATCAGACCGTCTTTACCAGTGCAAATCCCGAGGGCAGCGCCTTCGGGGCGGCTGCGCTCGTATTTCGCCAGTCCAATGTCCGGCCCTTCAAAAATCAGTGTGAGCGTATCCGTGCTGTCGAGATCGCCGGCCTTGGCGACTACAGGCGGGAATGGAGGCGTGCGATAGAGCTGAGGCGTGACGTGTCGCAGCCGGCCATGCTGAGCGAGGGGATCCGATGAACCCAGTTGTAGCATCGTCCCCGGCCATTGCTCCCGTTCTCGAAATGCAGAACATCAGCAAGACCTTCGGCAATACGCGCGCACTGACGAAAGTCTCCTTGACCGTGTATCCCGGTGAAATTCATGCGTTGATGGGTGAGAACGGCGCCGGCAAGTCGACGCTGATGAAGGTTCTCTCCGGTGCTTACCTCGCGGATCCCGGCGGTACGATTCTGGTCAGCGGGCGGGCGGCGGTCACCGGCGACCCGATCAACGCAAGAGCCAACGGCATTGCGGTGATCTATCAAGAACTGTCGCTCGCTCCCAATCTGACTGTCGCCCAGAACATGTTTCTCGGGGAAGAGCCGTCACGTCTGGGGTTCGTCGACCGCGCGGATATCAGGAAGCGCGCCGAGCCCATTCTGAAGCGCCTCGGCATCGGCTTTTCTCCCAATCAGCTTGTGTCGTCCCTTTCCTTGGGCGAGCGTCAAATGGTCGAAATTGCCCGCGCTCTTACCACGGACGCGCGCATCATCGTCATGGACGAACCGACGACATCGCTGACGAGCCGGGAAACCGAAAAGCTTTTCGAGGTGATCGCCAGCCTCAAGGCACATGGAATTGCGATCATCTACATCAGCCATCGCATGGAAGAAATCTACGCGCTTGCAGACCGCGTCAGCGTGCTTCGCGACAGTGCCTATGTTGGAACGCTGAAGCGCAGCGAACTGTCGGCCGAGCGGCTCGTCTCCATGATGGTCGGCCGCGACCTGTCGTCGTTCTATAAAAAGGAGCACCGCGCTGCCGAGCACGATCGCCAGGTCGTGCTTGCCGTCAAGAATGTGGGAGACGGGCGGCGCGTGCACGATTGCTCTTTCGATGCCTGTTCCGGAGAGGTGCTGGCCATCGCAGGCCTTGTCGGTTCAGGCCGCACGGAGCTTGCGCGACTGATCTTCGGTGCGGACCACAAGGCCACCGGCGTCGTAACCTTGAACGGTCAGGAGCTTTCGCTGCGCGGCCCCCACGATGCGCTTAATGCCGGGATTGCCTACCTCACCGAGGATCGCAAGGCACTTGGCCTGTTCCTCGACATGACGATCAACGAGAACATCAATGTCGGTGTGATCGCCAGGGATGCGCGACCAGGCGGGTTCCTCGATTTCGGCAAGGCGAAGAAGCGCGCCGATGACGCCGTTTCGTCCCTGTCGATCCGAACGAAGAGCACGTCCATCAATGCCGGGGCCCTGTCGGGCGGCAACCAGCAGAAGGTGTTGCTGGCGCGCCTTCTGGAGACCAAGCCGCGGGTCGTCATCCTTGATGAGCCGACGCGCGGCGTCGACGTCGGTGCGAAGTCGGAAATCTATCGGATCATCGACGAGCTTGCCGAAAGCGGCATCGCCATCATCGTGATCTCAAGCGATCTGCCCGAGGTGATTGGTATCGCCGACCGCGTGTTGGTGATGCGCGAGGGACACATCGCCGGCGAGGTCGTCGCATCGCCGGACCGACCGATCGAGCAGGAGACCATCATGGCCCTTTCGACCGGTCCGGTCGGTCGAGACACAATGAGCGCGACATAAGAGAGAACCTGAAATGAGCGCAATGCAGAGCGGACAGACAGCAACAGACAGGATGAGGTTGAGGTCGACCTTGACCGCCCTTGGTATGCTACCCGTCCTCATTCTTTTGGCCGTCGGCTTTCATCTTCTCAGCGGTCGCTTCCTGAGCGTCAACAATCTGTCGATCGTCATGCAGCAGGCATCGATCAACACCGTGCTTGCGGCCGGTATGACATTCGTGATTCTGACGGGCGGCATCGATCTTTCCGTCGGATCGATCCTTGCCGCCTCAGCCATGGTCGGTGTCATCGTTTCGCTGTGGCCGGATGTCGGCATGCTTGGGATTCCCGCAGCAATTGCGGTCGGACTGGGATGCGGCCTCATCAACGGAGTTATCATCGCGTTTTTGAAACTCCCGCCCTTCATCGTCACGCTGGGTTCGCTAACGGCAATGCGCGGTATTGCCCGTCTTCTCGGCAACGACACGACCGTCTTCAATCCCGATCTGCCCTTCGATTTCATCGGCAATGGCAATCTGTTCGGCGTGCCATGGCTGGCGATCATCGCATTGGTGACGATCCTGGTGTCCTGGGTGATCCTCAAGCGGTCGGTGCTAGGAACCTGGATCTACGCTGTTGGCGGTAATGTCGAGGCTGCACGCCTTACGGGCATCAAAGTGCCGCTGGTGCTTTTGTTCGTCTATTCGATGTCGGGCCTGCTATCGGGCCTCGGCGGTGTCATGTCGGCGGCCCGCCTGTACGCGGCAAACGGATTGCAGCTTGGCCAGGCTTATGAGCTCGACGCGATTGCAGCCGTCATTCTCGGCGGTACCAGTTTCGTCGGCGGCGTCGGGTCGATCTGGGGCACGCTGATAGGGGCTTTGATCATCGCTGTCCTGTCGAACGGTCTCATCCTCGTCGGGGTTTCCGACATCTGGCAGTACATCATCAAGGGACTTGTCATCATCGTTGCCGTCGGGCTCGACCGCTACAGGCTGAGAGGGCTTAGCCGCACCTGAGCTGCGGCTGAAGGAACCGGGTTACCGGATAACAAAGGCGCAGGAGGCGCCATAAGGAGGAAAGCATGCGCATGATCTCTAAACTGCTCACCGCCACCGCGCTCGCCGCGGCAATTGCAATGCCGGCCGCGGCAAAGGATCTTCAAAAGATCGGCATTTCGGTCGGCCTCCTGGGCAATCCATTCTTTGTCGCGACCATCAAGGGCATTGAAGACCGAGCCAAGGAAATCAATCCGAATGTTCAGGTGACCTCTGTTTCTGCCGATTACGACCTCAACAAGCAGGTTTCGCAGATCGACAGCTTCATTGCCGCCGGCGTTGACATCATCATGCTCAACGCTGTCGACGCCAAGGCAATTGCACCGGCCGTCAAGAAGGCTCAGGCCGCCGGCGTTATCGTCGCCGCCTTTGACGTGTCCGCACCCGGTGCAGACGTCACCGTCATGACAAACAACGTCAAGGCAGGCGAAGAAGCCTGCCAGTACATCGTCGACAAGCTCAGCGGCAAGGGCAATGTTGTCATCATTAACGGCCCGGCCTCGTCCTCGATCCTCGATCGCGTCCAGGGTTGCAAGAACGTCCTGTCGAAGAGCCCTGACATCAAGATCCTTTCTGACGACCAGAACGGCCAGGGATCGCGCGATGGTGGTCTTGCTGTCATGCAGGGACTGCTGACGCGCTTCGACAAGATAGACGCCGTTTTTGCAATCAACGATCCGACCGGCATTGGCGCAGAGCTTGCCGCAAAGCAGTTGAACCGGAACGAGTTTTTCATCACCGCAGTCGACGGCGCTCCTGATATCGAAAAGTCGCTCGCCAGCGGCAACTCGATGATCAAGGCCTCCGCTTCGCAGGATCCCTACGTCATGGCCGGCGACTCGCTGAAGATGGCCGTCGACGTCCTGAATGGCAAGAAGCCGGCCGAAACGACGGTGCTTCTCGACCCGAAGTTGATCACGGCTGAAAACCTCAAGGATTACAAGGGCTGGACGGCAGCCCGCTAAGGTCTCCTCCCGAGTGGCCCGCCGTTGCCGCGTGCACGGCGGGTCGCCTTCCCTCAATGAAAATCTCAGGAAGCGGTTTGCCCATGTCCAAGATCGGTGTCCACTCATTTGTCTGGAGTGCCGGCTCGTCGAAGGATGAGCTCGATAAAGCTCTATCGAGGTCCCACGAACTTCAGTTCAAGCTTATCGAGTTTTCGTACCTCGATCCGAAACAGGTGGACGTGAAGTGGCTGGCGTCTCGCATCGAGGAACTTGGCCTTGATGTCGCAATCAGCATGGGGCTGCCCTTGGAGGGTGACATCTCCAGTCATGATCCGGCAGTTGTTGCCAAGGGCGAGGATATTCTCGACCGCGCTGTGGCACTCGTGCGCGATCTGGGCGGTACCAAGCTTGCCGGCATATTGAGCTCGGCCCACGGCAAGCAGGAACATGCGCTGACGAAGAAGGGATGGGATACGAGCGTCGCCACCCTGTCGAGAGTGGCAGATCGAGCCAAGGCTGCCGGCGTTACGCTCAACCTCGAAATCGTCAATCGCTTCGAGAGCAATATGCTCAATACGGCGGCGCAGGGGATGGCCTATATTTCAGATACAGGCGCTGCGAACGTCTTTCTGCATCTCGATACCTTCCACATGAACATCGAAGAGGCCGACGTCGGCCTTGCAATCCGTCATGCCGCGGACAAGATCGGCTATGTCCATATCGGGGAAAGCCACCGCGGTTACCTCGGCACCGGAAATATCGATTTCGCCACCATCTTCGACGCTCTCGTGGCGATCGGTTGGGATGACTATGTAACCTTTGAATCTTTCTCCACTGCGATCGTCGACAAGGACCTCTCATTGAAGACGGCCATCTGGCGCAATCTCTGGGACGATAACGTTGCGCTTGCGAGGCATGCCCGTCAGTTTATCGAACTTGGGCTGGAAACCGCCGAGCGCAGGGCCGAACTGGTCAAGCAGACGCATTTGACATGGTCGTAGGAATGGGCCCTACCGCATACTCATGCGGTAGGCGCATTGAGCGACGGCTTTTCAATCGCACGAACCGTCCCCGGAACGGCTGGCTTCGCGCATAGCCGTTCTTCAGGAAATGCGGCGCGCCAGACATACCGGTTGTCCTTTCGCCCGCTGGGCCGCCCGGTCAGGCGAAATTTGGTTCCATGCTTTTTGTGTAGACGCCGGCGATATCCGGAGAAAGTTCGCCGCCCGCCTTGGGTAATCCCTTGGCTAGGTCGTTCCCAAGCGATTTGTTTTGCGCCACTCTTCGTACTCTCCGCGGGCATCGTCATGCAGCGGATAGTAGCGTTGCAACGATCCGCCCTCCATGAGTTTCATTCGCGAAAACTCCTCCCAGTCGTGATGCTTTTGCGATTCTTCGATTACGCTCGCAGCCATTGCGACTGGAAGCACGACCACCCCGTCATCGTCGGCGACGATGATGTCTCCGGGGATTACCGTGACACCGCCGCAGGCAATTGGAACGTTGACGGCGTTGGGATAGATGCCGGTCTGCACATGATAGTTGGGCGTCCAGCCGCGCAGCCATAGAGGCAGATCCAGCTTCTCGACATTGGGCCGGTCGCGCATGCACCCGTCGATCACGATGCCAGCGCCGCCTCTGCCTTTGAAATAGGTCGACATCATATCGCCGAAGACGCCCGAGCTCATGTCGCCGCGCGCGTCGACGACGACCACATCGCCCTCCTGCACGTGGTAAAGCACATGGCGGTGCAACTGCGTCTCCGGATCTGCATATTCTCCCTCGGTGAAGAGGTCGGGCCGCTGCGGCATGAATTGAAGCGTCAAGGCCGGCCCGACGATCGACTTGCCGTGATTTTGCGGCACAGGACCGACCATGTGCGGATTGCGGAAGCCCATGTGGCCTAGCGTGCCGGAGATCGTCGCGGCGCCGATTTCCTTCAATGCGTCGATCATCTCTCTGGGCGGTCGCGTAATCTCGGGCATATGTGTCATTCCAGGCTCCCGTTGGATGAAACTACCAGTTTGTGACAGAACCGTCGCGGCGCTTCAGGTGAGGCGCTTCCCAGAAACGAAAGCTCTCTGCCTTGACCGCCTCTTCGTTGACCTCGACGCCGAGCCCTGGCAGATCGCTGACCGGATAGTCGGGGCCGTCGAGCCTTGGTTGCACGGGGAAGAAGTCGGAATTGTCGAAGCCCAGCTTTGCTTCGGGCGCCCTGGTCTCGAGCCAGGCGAAATTCGGTACCGCGGCGGCGAGATGGATGGTCGCGGCCGTGCAGACTGGGCCGAGGGGATTGTGCGGCATCAGGTCCACGTAGTGCGCCTCGCTCCAGCCGGCGACCTTCATCGCCTCGGTGAGCCCGCCAACATTGCAAACATCGAGCCGGTTGAACTGATGGATGCCACGCTCGATGTAGGGCAGGAATTGCCACTTGCTGGCAAATTCCTCGCCGATGGCGAACGGGATGTCGGTCATCCTGCGCAGGGACTCGTAGGCTTCTGGTGTCTCGTCGCGTATCGGCTCCTCGAGGAAATCAAGCACGCCATGGCCGAGCTTGTTACAGAAGCTCGCCGCCTCTGCCACCGACAGCCGATGATGATAGTCGATGCCGAGGACGACCTCGTCGCCCAGCGCCTCGCGCGCCTTGTTCAGCATAGTTGCGGTAACGGCGATCGACTCCCGCGGCTCAAAGATGTCCTTGCTGTTTTGCCCGACGGGGAAGAAGCGGATCGCCTGCCACCCTTGTGCGCGCAGTTCGCGGGCCCGTTCGATGGCAACATCGCCCTCGGCCTCGTCGCCGGTCGAGGCGAAGGTGGGAATCCGGTCGCGCTGCTTGCCGCCCAGCAGTTCGTAGGCCGGCACCCCAAGCGCCTTGCCCTTGATGTCGTGAAGGGCAATGTCGATGGCGGAAATCGCGGCCTGCAGAACGCGCCCGCCTTCGAAATATTGGCTGCGATAGACTTCTTGCCATATCCGACCAATCTGCATCGGGTCGCGGCCGATGAGAAACTCGCGATAGTGCTCGATCGCGCCGGCGACGGCCTTCTCGCGACCGCTCAAGCCGCTCTCGCCCCAGCCGAAGATGCCGTTGTCGGTCTCGACCTTGACCAGCATCTGGTTGCGCGTTCCGACCCATACCGGATAGGGCTTGATCGCCGTGATTTTAAGCTTCGTGGTCATCCACGCCCTCGGTTCACACGCATCCGCTTGGTCTCAGTCGGCCTTGAGGGCCATTTCCGTTTCGCCGTCGAACAGATGCATCCGCTCCTGATCGAACTCGAGCCAGATCTGTTCGTCGGGCGCCACGGCAATGGTCGGCGGCACGCTGACATTGACGATGGCTCCGGACAGAAACGCCTGTACGAAGGTGACGTCCCCGGTCGGCTCCACCGTGTAGGCCTTGGCGGGGACGCATCCAGGCATCGCACTCTTGTGCAGCCTGATCGTCGAATGACGTGCGCCGAGCACAACTTTCCTGGTTGTTGCCCTTGCGACCTTCTGGGCGTTGATTGGCGAGAGCTCGAGGCACCAGCCCTCCGGGCTTGTCAGCACAGTATTGCCGCTTGCCGTTGATGCCTCCAGCGGAACAAGGCTCATTGCCGGGCTGCCGACGAAGCTCGCGACGAACATGTTCACCGGATGGGCAAAGACCTGTGCCGGTGAATCGTATTGCTGCAGGTAGCCGCCATTCATCACCGCCATCCTGTCTGCCATCGTGACCGCTTCGAGTTGGTCGTGCGTCACGTAGATGACCGTCGCCTTGAGGTCCTGGTGGAAGCGCTTGATCTCCGAGCGCATCTGCACGCGCAGCTTTGCGTCGAGGTTGGAGAGTGGCTCATCCATCAGGAATACCGCCGGATCGCGAACGAGGGCGCGGCCCAGCGCCACGCGCTGCTGTTGCCCGCCCGAAAGTTCGCGTGGCTTGCGCTCGAGCAGCTGGGTCATGTCGAGCACTCGCGCTGCTTCCCTGACCTTCTTGTCGATCTCGTTCCTTGGCAACTTGCGCATCTGCAGCGGGAACGCCAGATTTTTATAGACCGATTTCTGCGGATAGAGCGCGTAGTTCTGGAACACCATTGCGATGTCCCGGTCCTTGGGGTCGAGATCGTTGACCACCTGGTCGCCGATGACGATGTCGCCGGAGGTGATGGGGATGAGCCCGGCCACAAGATTGAGTGTGGTTGTCTTGCCGCAGCCTGAAGGGCCGACGAGCGCAACGAATTCGCCGTCGTTGACCGTCAGCGAAACATTGTTGACAGCTTTGAAGCTGCCATAGGTCTTGACCAGATTCTTGAGGACCACGTGGGCCACCGGCAACTCCCCTAGTGCTTGACTGCGCCTTCTGTGAGTGCGCGTACGAAGTATCGTTGCAGGACGAGGAACAGGACCACGACGGGCACGCTCATCATGAAGCTGGCCGCCATCAGGCCCGGAAAGTCCGTTGTATTTTCCGAGAAGAAGCGCTGGATGCCGACGGGCAGTGTCAACTGCTCGTTCTTGGAGAGGAAGGTGTAGGCGTAGATGTACTCGTTCCACGCGCCAATGAAGGAGTAGATCGCCGTGGCGATGATGCCTGGCGCCGAGAGCGGCATCACGATGAGGACAAATGCCTGGAACCGCGTGGCCCCGTCGATGCGCGCCGCCTGCTCGAGTTGCACCGGGATGTTGTCGTAGAAGCCCTTGAGGAGCCAGATTGCCAGCGGCAGGCCGAATGTGAGGTAGGTAAGGATGAGCGACCCATGCGTATTCACGAGTCCGATCGCGCGCATCAGGATGAAGAGCGGCACGAGAAAGATCACCGCCGGGAACATGTTCCGAAGCAAGACGGTGAAGAACAGAAAGTTCCGGCCCGGGAAGGTGAAGCGTGAAAAGGCGTAGGCAGCAGGAACTGCCACGATCACCGAAAGGATGGTTGTGGCGGTGGAGACGAAAAGGCTGTTCCAGAAGAAGCGCAGGAAGTCCTGGCCGACGCTGTTTTGCGGGTCGAGCAGCTTCTGGTAGCTGGCAAGCGTGGGCTGGTCCGGCCACCATTGCGGCGGGAATTGCATGGCCGCGAAACCTGACTTGATCGAGGTGATCAGCATCCAGATCATCGGTAATGCGGTGTAAAGCAGCATGAACACAAGGAAGATGCGTCCGCCCCAGCGCCATCCATCAATGCGCCTGCGGCGGCGCGCCTGCCCTCGATGAGCAGTTTCGGCAATCGTGCTCATTCATTTCCATCCTTCTGTTCGTTGCCGCTCAGCGCACGGACGTAGAAGTAGCCGAGCGACATCAGGATCACGAACAGCAGCACAGAATAGGCCGACGCCACCCCCCAGCGCTGGCGGCCGAAGGCGAGTTCATAGATGTGGGTGATCCAGATATGCGATGCATTCGACGGCCCGCCGCCGGTCATGATCCAGGGAATGATGAAGGAATTGAAGTTGGCCACCGCCAGCAGAAGGATCGTCACCGTCGAAACGTTTCTCAGGTGCGGAAAGGTGACGTGCCAGAACCGCTGCCATGCATTGGCCCCGTCGACTTTTGCGGCGCGCAGCAACTGGTCGGGAACCGTCTGCAGGCCGGCCATCATCATGATCATCGCAAATGGAAACTCTCGCCAGATATTGACGACGATCAGCGAGGGCAGCACCGTGCTGACGCTGTCGATGAAATTCGGCGGCCGGTCGGCCAGTCCGAGGCCGACAAGCACCGCGCCAATGATCCCGAAGTCCGAATGGTAGATCCACTTCCAGATATAGGACGCGGCAACCGCGCTGATGACCCAGGGAATGATCAGGATGGCACGCAGGATGCCCCGGCCGATAAAGTCGCGATGGAGCGCCAGGGCACAGGCAAATCCCAGGACAAATGAGATGAAGGTCGATCCCAGTGTCCAGATGAGAGTGTTCGAGGTGACCTTCCAGAACACCGGACTTGTGAGGATGGCGATGTAGTTGTCTAGGCCGACGAAGATCTTGTCCCGAAGCTGCAGGCCAGGCGGTGTATTGAAGAAAGACAGCTCGACCGTGTAGTAGATGGGGTAGGCTATGACGACAAGCATCACAGCAATCGCAGGAAGCACGTATGCGTAGTCAGCGCGATGCTCCCACATCTTTCGCAGCACGCCGGACCTGTCGGGGTGCAGTCTTCGGCTAACCTCGGCCTTGCCAGTCAAGATCGTCACTGTGCCGCACCCTTGTTCTTCGGAGCAAACCGGCTGCAATCAGCGCAGCCGGTCAGATCGTCAGGCCCGGACTAGAGTCCGCCATCCGTCAGGTCTTTTACCTTCTTGGCTGCGTCGTCCGCTGCTTGGTCGACGGTCATGGCTCCGGTCAGGGCATTCTGCAGCATGTCCGGGACGATGATGTTCATGATCTCGGGGGACTGCGGCAGCGCCGGGAACGGGATGCCGTATGGCAGCATCGAGGTGGTGACATCGAGGAACTTGATGCTGTCAAGACGTTCCTTCATCCATTTGGTCTTGAAGCCGTTAAGGTTTCCCGGGTTCGAGCCGGCATAGGCCATCTTCAGCGACCATTCCGGGCTCGTCCACATGCAGATGATAGCCTTTGCAGCCGGCTCGTCTACCTTGCCGCCCTCCACATATTCGGGCTTCAGGATATGAATGTTGGAGCCGCCAAACACGACGGCACGCTTGCCGTCCGGGCCGGTGGGAATGAGGCCATAGCGCATGTTGTCGATTACCGTCTGCGCCTTGACCTTGTCGGTATCCGTCGCCTTTTTCTGCAGGTCGAGCATGACGTTGTAGTCGGACGGGTGCGAGATCATCATGCCGAGCTGGCCAGCGAGGAAGAGGGGCTGGTTGTCGGCCTGCTGGTTGGTAAGCGCCGAAACCGGAACCGACTTGTCGCGCACATACATATCGTAGGAGGCTTGCAGTGCCGCCTTGCTCTGCGGGGAGTTCAGCTCGACCACCTTATACGTCGGGTTGGCCGTGGCTTCGTCGAAGACGCCGCCGCCATAGGCCCACAGCTGAGGCATGAAGCGGTACGGTGTATTGCCGGCATTCTTGCGCGCCACGAGGCCATAGCCGGCAATGCCGAGCTTGTCGTGGATCTGCTTGGAATACTTGACGACGTCGTCCCAGGTTGCCGGAGCCTTGTCCGGATCAAGGCCTGCACGCTTGAAGATGTCGGCGTTCCAGATGAAAGCCATCGTTTCGTTGTTGGTGGGTATGCCGTAGGTCACCCCATCCCAGGTTACAGCCTTCATTGCGCCCGGCCAGAAATCCTCGGTCGAATACCCTACATCCTCGGGTTTGAGCGGCTGCAAATAGCCCTTTGAGGCAAACTCCGTGCCGCCGAGGATCTGCAGGCGGACCGCCATCGGTGCTGCATTGCCAAGGAGTGCGGTCCGGAACTTGTCCAGCAGGTCGTTATAGGTGAGAGCCTGTTCCTCAAGCTGGATGTTTGGATAGGTTTTGCGGAAGGTCTGGAAGAAGTCCTTGTAATACTCGCGCAGGAGGTCGGGGTCGCCCTCGAACACGCCCTGATACCAGAAAGTCAGTCGCCCCTTATAGTCGAGCGGGGTGACCTTGGCGCAATCGCCCGCCGTGTCAAAATTCTGGGTGCCGGCAATGGAGCGCACATATTGCGGCGACCACTTGCTCAAATCGATCGACGCACCGAGCGCCGACGCAGACATCAACGATATCATCAAAGCGGTTGAGACAGTGCCGCGCAGGACGGCACCTCCGAGTGAAATCCTCGTCATAGGTATCCTCCGGGTTCGCTCCCATGCCGCCCTGCCTCAAGGCGAGCGGTCTTTTGCTCCTCGGCCCCAGGACGTTTGTATCCAGTGTATGCCTTAAAGCTAATCATACGTTTTCAGATCGTCGATTGCCTGTCAACCGGCGAAATCGTACATTGTTTGGAGGAGCCTCGCGTGATATTTAAGCAAGGCGTGTATTAATTGGGGACAGTCTTGGCCGATACGAGCGATTTCAAAGCACAGCCACCCGAAGGGATCGACGCGATCGGGGCCTCCAGCGAGGGTGCCTCGCTCTATCAACTGATCAGGGAAGACATCATCGAAGGGCGGCTCGCCGCCAACGAACGGCTGGTGGTCACCGATCTCGCCCGACGTCACGGCACCTCGACCAACCCCGTGCGCGAGGCTCTGCAGCTGCTGCGCGGGGAGGGCTTTGTGACCCTTGTTCCCAACCGCGGAGCGCGCGTCCGGCCGATTGACCAGGATTTTGTTCGGGACATCTACGAGATCGGAGTCTTGATCGAGCCGGCACTGACGCGATGGTTCGTCAGCATGGCGACCGTCGAAGACATTGCTGAACTCGAACGCATCCAGGCGCTGATTGAAGAGAACGACTTCGCCGACACGCTCAGGCACAGTGAGCTCGACACCGCCTTTCACACCGTAATGTACCAGAGGCACTATAACCGCCATGCCGCCGAGCTTTGGTGGAAGCATCGCGAAGTGCTTCGAGCCGTGAGCCGGCGTTTCAACTTCACACTCGCCCGGCGTGCGGCGATCCTTAGCGAGCATCGAGAGCTCATCGAGCACGTAAAGGCGGGCAACGCGAACGAGGCAGCCGAGCTTATTGCGCGCCATGTCGAGGGCTCCGGCCGACATATCCTCGAACACATGCGTGCACGCAACGCCGCTCGGGCAGGATAGAAAAGATCGCCTGGAATATCGTTATCCCAACCACTTCGGATAAAGGCAGTTGAGATGAAAATCACAAGCGTGCGGCCGTGGCTGATCAAGTCCGATGCTTCTTATTGGGGAGAGTTTCTGTTCGTCGAAGTGACGACGGATGAGGGGGTGAGCGGTTGGGGAGAGATCACCACAACGACAAGGCTTGCCAATCGCGCCCTCTGCACGATCCTGCGGCAGATCGGTGCCGCCGTAGCCGGCGAGGACCCGGCGCGTATCGAGTATCTGTGGCACAAGATATTCCGCAGCTTCACCTACATGGGCAGTCGCGGGGCCGCGGTCGAATGCGTGAGCGCCGTTGACATTGCTCTCTGGGACATACGAGGCAAGGTACTCGGCAAGCCGATTTACGAGCTGTTGGGTGGAGCTGTGCGCGATGAAATTGCGCTCTACACCCACCCCAACCAGGCCAAATTTACCAGCAAGGAGGCTGTCGTCCGCGAAATTCGCGATATCGTCGAATCCGGCCACACTGCCCTCAAGTTCGATCCCTTCCCCTACCAAGGGCGCGTCGCCGATGGCCAGCCTCGCGAACAGCGGGACGGGTACCTCGATGGCAGCATGTCCCGCAAGGATGAGCGCGAAGCCGCCGAACTCACGGCTCTGATCCGGGAAACGGCAGGCTCTGATGTCGACATTCTCATCGATGCGCATGGCCGGTTCGACGTTCCGACGGCCATTCGCCTTTGTCGAAGCCTCGAGGAAGCTGGTCAGATCGACTGGTTCGAGGAGCCCTGTCCGCCGGAGAGCCTCAATGCTCTCCGACAGGTCCGTGAGAAGGTCAGCGCCGCCATCTCGTGGGGCGAGCGCGGCCACACCAAGTGGGATTTCGTGCCGGTGCTGGAAAACAGGCTCGCTGACTACATCATGCCTGATGTCACCTGGACCGGTGGCATTACTGAACTCAAGAAGATTTCTGCCCTGTGCGAAGCCTACTACATCCCGGTCTCGCCGCATGACGCCGCAGGGCCGATCAACGTGGTTGCTGGAGCGCAGGTGATGATGACCGTTCCCAACTTCTACAAACTCGAAACGTCGGAGTGGAACCTCGGCAAATACGATCACCTCATCGACAGACCACTCGATGTTTCGAACGGCAGCCTCAAGCTTGCGCCGAGGCCCGGTCTCGGCGTTGAAATGAACCGCGACTACCTTCAAGACCACGAGATAGAGCTGGCCTAGCAACGCTTTACGCCGCCCCAGCGAGCGCGGCGACGAGCCCCACCCACCAAAACGAGGACAAGTCATGCCAGAGGCAAATGGAGCCGACGAGGCGCTCAATCGGGTGAACATGCATTCCAAGCCGTCCGACCTTCGCATCACCGACATGCGGGTAGCCGAAATTGTCGGCGCGCCGTTCACCTCGGTGCTGCTCAAGATTTACACCAACCAGGGCATCGTCGGGCTTGGCGAGGTGCGTGACGGTGCCAGCGCCACCTACGCCCTGATGCTGAAGAGCCGGTTGCTTGGCGAGAACCCTTGCAACATCGATCGACTGTTTCGCCGGATCAAGCAGTTCGGCGGACACGGCCGGCAGGGCGGTGGTGTATCGGCGGTTGAAATCGCGTTGTGGGATCTGGCCGGCAAGGCCTACGGCGTCCCAATCTACCAGATGCTCGGCGGCCGGTTTCGGGAAAAAGTGCGTGTCTACTGCGATACCGACGCCACCGTGCCGAGCGGCACCGAGACCGGAAAGCGCCTCAAGCAGCGCATGGAGCTCGGCTTCACCTTCCTCAAGATGGATCTTGGGCTGATGCAGATCGCGGATGTGCCCGGTGCGGTCGTGTTTCCGGCCGGCTCACTGGAAGGCTACCGCCAAAGTCCCACTCGCGGGCCGCTGAAGACCAATGACGAGCGGCGCGTCCGCAACGCTGCGTACGATTTGCATAACGTCCAGCACCCGTTTACCGGCCTTCACTTTTCCGACAAGGGCCTCGACCTGCTTGAGCAATACATCGCCGAGGTTCGGGAGGTCATCGGCATGGATGTGCCGCTCGCGATCGACCATATCGGCCATATCTCGTTGCAGAACGGCATTCGCCTCGCCAGGCGAATTGAAAAATACGTGCCAGCCTGGCTCGAGGATGTGATCCCTTGGCAATACACCGAGCAGTACCAGCGACTGCAGGAGGCCACCACGGTGCCGATCTGCACCGGCGAGGATATCTATCTCAAGGAGGGCTTCGAGCCTCTGCTCAAGAGCGGCGGCGTCTCCGTTATCCACCCGGACCTGCTCACCAGCGGGGGCATCCTCGAGACCAAGAAGATTGGCGACATGGCGCAGGACGATGGTGTCGCCATGGCCATCCATATGGCGGAAAGTCCAATCGCCGCAATGGCTGCGGCACATGTCGCGACCGCGACCGAAAATTTCATGGCGCTCGAATACCACTCCGCCGATGTCGACTGGTGGGACGATATCGTCACGGGCCTTCCCAAACCGCTGGTGAAGAACGGCTTCATCACTGTTCCGGACAAGCCGGGGCTCGGGATTGACGACGTCGTCGACGAGGTGATCTCGCGGCATCTGCAGCCGGGTGTCACCGGCATTTGGCAGCCTACGGATCACTGGGACAATGAGTATTCCTGGGATCGCACCTGGAGCTGAGGAACAAAGGAACGAAGATGAAGATCACCGATCTGCGCTGCGCCGTTATCGGCAAGCACCCGATCGTCCGCATCGTTACGGACGAGGGCCTCTATGGCCTGGGCGAAGTCGAATTCACCAAGTCCTACCTCAAGCCCTTTGTGCTGCATTTCCGCGAGGCGCTGGTCGGCGAGGACCCGACCGACGTCGAGAGAATAATGCTGAAGATCCGCCAACGCGGCTCCTTCAAGCCGTACGGCGCCGCGGTGAGCGCTATTGAGCATGCGTTGTGGGATATTGCTGGCAAGGCCGCGGGCGTGCCCGCCTATAAACTGCTCGGCGGCAAGGTGCGGGACAAGGTGCGCGTCTACAACGGTTCGGTTCGCCAAAAACGCACAGGCGACCGGCCGGAGGATTACGCCGCTGACGTCAAATGGATGATGGAGCAGCCGCAGAACTTCTTCATGATCAAGCAAGGGATCTCGTTCCACTCCAACATGAAGGACACCATCGAGGGCTTCCACTACGGCGTGACGCAGAAGAAGGCCGGCTATCACGGCGCCATGGATCAGGGCATGATCAGCGAGCGCGGTTTCAATCACATGATCGACTGCGTGATCGCAATGAAGGAAGTGCTGGGCGACAAGGTCAGCCTGGCGCTCGACTGCGGCCCCGGCTGGATGCTGCCCGATGCGATCAAGTTCGCCCGCGCGGTCGAGAAGTACAATTTGATGTGGCTCGAGGACATGCTGACTGGCGACTACGTGCCATGGGTCAATCCGCAGGCCTATCGGGAGCTGACCACCTCCACATCGACGCCAATCCACACTGGTGAGCAGATCTACCTGCGACACAATTTCAAGGAGCTGATCGAAACGCAGGCGGTACGCGTCATCGGCCCCGATCCAGCCGATGTCGGAGGCATTGCCGAGCTCAAATGGATCGCAGAGCACGCCTACATGCACTCGATCCTGATGGCGCCGCACGGCACTGCCAACGGTCTGCTCGGCCTCGGCGCGTTGATCAATGTCTGCGCCACCTTGCCGGCAAATTACATCGCCTTCGAATATCCCACCGCCTCCGATCCCTGGTGGGAGGATCTGGTAATCGGCTTGCCGCCGCAGATCGTGAAGGACAGCATGGTGGACCTGCTGGAAGCGCCGGGGCTAGGCCTCGATATCGACGCTGAAGCGGCCAGGAGATATCTGAGGGAAGAGGATGCGGGCTTTTTCGACTGAATCTTTCTCCACTTGCCCGCAGTAGCGATATGAGCGGCGAAACCGGTCCGCGTCTTCTATATTCCCGCATCCTTAGGGGTGGCTTCTCGTAAATCGTGTTCCATATACAACTGACCACTATTCCTCGAATACCTTGCCGGTGCGAGCCTCGAGCCGGTAGCGGTTGCCGGGATAGATGAGGCGGGCGGTGGAGACGACGTGCCGCCCGGACCAGGTGCGGCGGCGGATGGCCAGGCAAGGCTCGCTCTTCAGGATCGTCAGGAGCTTGCACTCCCAGGACTGCGGCATGGCCGCCTCGACGATGTGCTCGGATCCGCTCAGCGGGGCGGCAGCCGTCAGATAGGCGTTTGGGGTCAGAGAGGCAAAGTCCTGCGCCAGATAGTCGGGGGCTGCTGCCGGATTGACGAACCGGTCTTCGATCTGCACCGGCACGCCGTTTTCGCTGTGCACGATCAGGGAGTGAAAGACAGGTGCGCCGATGTCGAGCTCCAGCGCGTCGGCCGTCTCGGGAGATGCTGTCTCCTGCGCCAAAATCACCACCGAGGCCTCATGCGCGTTGCCGCGCTCAGCAATCTCTTCGGCAATATTGCGCACCTCGAACAGGGCCGAATACCCCTTGCGCTCCGCGACAAAGGAGCCGACGCCCTGGATGCGAACCAGCTCGCCTTCGTTTGCGAGTTCACGCAATGCCCTGTTGGCGGTCATCTTGCTGACGCCGAGTTCGTTCACCAATTCGTTTTCGGAAGGCACGCGATGCTTCGGAGGCCACTCGCCGCTATGGATGCGGTCGAGTATCATCTGCTTGACGCCGGCGTAGAGCGGTGCGGTATCGTTATCCCTCATCATCTCGCTTGGACGCTTCATTGCCTATTCCCTTTGCAATCGCGGAATCCGCTCGATAAGTCGACTTTCCTCTTGCATAACACAAAATATCTCATATGGTACCATATACAACCTCTCGAAAGATCGATCAACAAGGTCGGCGTCGAGCAAGCCGGCGAAGACCGGTGTCGGACCGCAAGGTCAATCGTCACTTCAGAGGAGATAGAACCAATGAAATTCAGCGCGCTTCTTCTTTCCAGCGCCTTTGCGCTCTCGGGCTTCGTCGCGCCCGTCGCCGCCAAGGACTGGAAGACGGCCACCATTACGCTTGAGGGGGCCTATGCGCCCTGGAACATGACCAATGCCGACGGCACGCTCGGTGGCTTCGAGCCCGAACTTGCCAAGGTTTTGTGCGAACGTGCCAAGATCGACTGCAAGCTCGTCGCATCCGACTGGGATGGCATGATCCCGGCACTCAATGCCGGCAAATTCGACGTCATCATGGATGCGCTGTCGATCACCGATGACCGCAAGAAGGTCATCGGCTTCACCATCCCTTATGCTGCGACGCCGGCCGCCTTCGCGACCGCCAAGGACAGCCCGCTTGCCAATGCAGCCGGTACCGGTGCGACGATCAAGATGACGCCCGGCCAGACCGGCGTTAAGGAAGTCGATGCGCTGAAGGAGGCCTTCAAGGGCAAGACGATCGGAATTCAGGCCGCGACCGTTTACGCGAAGTTCGTTTACGACAATTTCGGCGATATCGCGGAGATCCGCGAGTACAAGACCGGCGCCGACCGCGATCTCGATCTGCAGAACGGCCGTATTGATCTTGGCTTCGACGATGCCGTGTATTTCGCCAATGCCTTCCAGTCCGCAAACGACACGCTGGCCTTTACCGGCCCCGAGATCGTTGGCCCGATCTGGGGCGAGGGCGAGGGTCTCGGCATCCGCCAGGCCGATACCGACCTTCGTGACAAGTTCAACGAAGCGATCAAGTCCGCACTTGCCGACGGTACCGTGAAGAACCTGTCGATGAAGTGGTTCAAGGTCGACGTCAGCCCTCAGAACTGATTTCCGGCAAAGGCCGGAGGTCCCGGTCTCCGGCTTCAAGGCCGGGGACCGCATGCTATTCTGACACCGCCGGGACAGCGGCGGGCGCGGGGAACATGATATGGCAACACTGGAACTGATTGGGTTCGGCTCGACCGGATGGGGGGCGCTGCTTCTGCTCGCCGCGTTGATGACGCTTGCCGTGACCGCAAGCGCGCTTGCGATCGGCGCGGTGCTCGGCGCGATAATTTCTGCTGCCAAGCTCTCCGGCAAGGCCTGGCTTGTTGCGCTCGGCAACGTCTACACGACTGTCTTTCGCGGTGTGCCGGAATTGCTGATCATCTACCTGATCTATTTCGGAGGGTCCTCCGCAGTCACCTCGATCGGCAAGGCGATGGGCTATGAGGGCTTCCTCGGGCTGCCGTCGTTTCTTGCCGGTGCGCTGGCTGTGGGGATCATCTCCGGCTCCTATCAGGCGGAAGTATTCCGCGGGGCTTACCTTGCCATTTCCAAGGGTGAATTGGAGGCGGCATCAGCGATCGGCATGCATCGCGGCCTGCGCTTTCGCCGGATCATCATTCCGCAGGTGCTGCGCTTCGCAATCCCCGGTCTCGGCAACGTCTGGCAGCTCAGCCTCAAGGATTCCGCACTGATCTCGGTGACCGGTTTGGCGGAACTGATGCGCACCAGCCAGGTCGCTGCCGGTTCGACACGACAGTATTTCCTGTTCTTCATCGTCGGCGGCATCCTCTACCTGATCCTGACAAGCCTCTCCGACCGGGTTTTCAATGGCGCAGAGCGGCGCGCCAATCGCAGCATGCCGACAGCGGCCATGGGAAAGGCGTGAGGTAACACGATGGATTTCGCTTTTCTCGCCCAAACGATGTCGACCCTGCTCAAAGCCGTCCCGATGACCTTGGCTCTGTTCTCCCTGTCGGTCTTCTTCGGTGGTCTTCTGGCCCTGCTGATCGTCTGGATGCGTGTCGCCGGCAATCCGGTGCTGTCGTCGATTGCCAAGGGATACATCTTCATCTTTCGCGGCTCGCCGCTGCTGATCCAGATGTTCCTCGTCTTTTATGGCCTCGGCCAGTTCGGCTTCATCCGCTATTCCTTCCTTTGGCCGTTCCTGCGTGAACCGTTCGTTTGTGCGGTACTGTCACTGGCACTCTGCACCGCCGGCTATTCCGCCGAGATCTTCCGTGGTGGCATTCGCGCCGTCTCGCCGCGCGAGATCGAGGCCGCTCGCTCGATCGGCATGTCCGGTGCTCTTCTCGTGCGCCGCATCCTGGCGCCGATCGCATTCCGGCACGCGCTTCCGGCCTACTCCACCGAGATCGTCCTGATGATGAAATCGACGGCACTCGCAAGCCTGGTCACCGTATGGGAAGTGACCGGCGTGGCACAGCGGCTGATCTCGCAAACATACCGCACGATGGAAGTGTTCCTCTGTGCGGCGATCATCTATCTCGTTCTCAACTTCATCATCCTGCAGGCGATGTCCCTGCTTGAATATTCGCTCTCACGACACCGCCGTGCGATCCCGCCGGCGCTGAAAGCCTGAGAGCCCTCCGGACACGATTGGAGCTTCCATGCCAGGCGTTACCCGACTTTCCGTCCGCAACATCCGCAAAAGCTTCGGCACGCACGAAGTCTTGCGTGGCATCTCGCTCGATGCCGAGGATGGCGACGTCATTTCCCTGCTCGGTGCCTCGGGTTCCGGCAAGTCCACCTTCCTGCGCTGCATCAACCTGTTGGAAACGGCAACCGACGGCGAGATCTGGGTGGATGGCGAGCAGATCCGCATGATCCACAAGGGCGGCACGAGCCGGCCGGCGAGCCAAAAGCAGGTCGACCATATCCGCTCGGAACTGGGCATGGTCTTCCAGTCCTTCAATCTGTGGTCACACATGACGATCCTGCAGAATGTAATCGAGGGACCGGTCCACGTGCTCAAGCGTCCGCGTTCCGAATGCGTCGCCGAGGCAGAGGCGCTTCTCGAAAAGGTCGGCATTGCCGACAAGCGCCACGCCTATCCAGCGCACCTATCGGGCGGCCAGCAGCAGCGCGCAGCGATCGCCCGGGCACTCGCGATGAAACCGAAAGTCATGCTCTTCGACGAGCCGACGTCGGCGCTTGACCCGGAGCTCGTCGGCGAGGTGTTGCGTGTCATGCGCGCGCTTGCCGAGGAGGGGATGACGATGCTGGTCGTCACGCACGAGATGAGCTTTGCGCGCAATGTTTCCAATCGCGTTGTCTTCATGAAGGAAGGCCTGGTCGAAAGCAGCGGCGCACCGGACGATATGTTCGGGGGAGGCGCGTCACCGGCCTTCCGGCAGTTCATCGGTCATTTCGGAAGCGGGCAATGACGGTCACCATCGACACACTGATCGGCTGGCGTGACATTGCACGCGTTGCGGCCGGCGAGACGCTTGCGCTATCACCCGCAGCCTGGGGTCGCGTCGACAATGCCAGCGGGATCATTGAACGCATTGTCGAGACAGGGATACGTGCCTACGGCGTCAATACAGGCGTCGGCGCGCTTTCAGATACGGTCGTCGATCGCAACTCCCAAAGCCGGCTGTCGCGCAACATCGTCCTCAGTCACGCCTGTGGCGTCGGCGAACTCCTGGCGGGCCGCGAGGTCCGGGCAATCATTGCGGCGCAAGTCGCCAATTTCGCGCATGGCCATTCCGGCGTACGGGCGGATATCATCCGCCACCTCACGGCATTTTTGGAGCACGATTGCGTGCCTGATGTCCCGTCGAGGGGCTCAGCCGGTTACCTCACGCACAATGCCCATACTGCGCTCGTCCTCATCGGGGAAGGAAGCGCATCGGTGGCGGGCAAGCGCATGAACGGCCTCGAGGCTCTCGATGCCATTGGTCTTGCACCACTCGTGCTCGGTGCAAAAGAGGGATTAAGCCTCGTCAACGGAACGGCCTGTGCAACGGGTTTAGCCAGCGTCGCGCTAGCACGCGCGAACCATCTGCTCGACTGGGCCGATGCTGTGGCAGCCCTGACGCTGGAAGCTTGCGGGTGTCAGATGGCGGCCTTCGACGAGACGGTGCTAGCGCTTCGTCCGTCGCGCGGCATCGCGCATGTCGGCGCTTCCTTGAGGCGGCGCCTGGAAGGCAGCGGGCTGATCGCAGCCGCGCTCGCAAAACGCACGCAGGATGCGCTCAGCCTACGCTCGGTCCCGCACGCCCACGGAGCAGCTCGCGACGTCTTTGACAATGCATCCGACGTTGTCGATCGCGAACTTGCCTCAGTCACCGACAATCCGGCGGTCTCGGGAACACCTGAAAATCCTGTCGTGTCGTCGGAGGCTCATGCCGTGGCGCCAGCCCTCGCGCAGGCGTCCGACAGCCTTGCGATCGCCCTTGCGCAGATATCGGCCATGAGCGAGCGCCGTATGGATCGGCTCGTCAATCCGCTGATCAGCAACCTCCCGCCTTTTCTGGTGAGCGATGCCGGCAGTAATTCCGGCTTCATGATCGCGCAATATACCGCTGCCGCGCTCAGCAACGAGAACCGCAGGCTGGCCGCACCCGCTTCCACCGATGGCGGCGTTACCTCCGGCCTGCAGGAGGATTTTCTCGCGCATCCAACGGCTGCGGCAAATAAGCTCCTTTCGGTCATCGACAACGCCGAATACATTGTCGCCATCGAGTTGATGGCGGCAGCCCAGGCGCATGACTTCCTGGCGTCGACAGCAAAGCGCGCCAAGGCCACGGACGCAATCCACCGTGCGGTACGTCAGGTCGTCCCGCATTACGCCGACGATCGCCCGTTGGCTGCCGACATCGAAGCGCTTCGTAGCTTTATCCGGCAAGAAGCACCGCCCGAATTGATCTGAGGAGCAGAAATGACAGCTGATTTCGACGTTGCCGTGATCGGCCTCGGCGCCATGGGAAGCGCTGCCATCTCCTTCCTTGCGGCGCGCGGCGCCAGGACGATTGGCATCGACGCCTATTTTCCTGCCCATGCGCTCAGCTCTTCGCATGGGGATAGCCGCCTGATCCGGATGGGCTACTTCGAAGATCCGTCCTATGTGCCGCTGCTGCAGCGCGCCTATAGCAACTGGCGCGCTTTGGAGGCGCGGCTTCGCACGGAAATTCTGACGATCACCGGCGTTCTCCAGATCGGGGCTGAAGACAGCAAGATTGTTACAGGCACACGCGCGTCCTGCAAGATGCACGGCCTGCCGCATGAGGTCCTCGACAAGATGGACGTGGCGCGTCGGTTTCCCGCCTTCCAACTGGATGACGAGGACATTGCTGTCCTCGATCCGGAGGGGGGCTATCTCAGGCCCGAGGCGGCTGTCATGGGCTATCTCAAACTTGCAGCGCAGGATGGTGCGGTTCTTCACTTCGGCGAACGGGTAACAGCGATCGAGCCGGGCGACGGCGGGGTGACGATCCGATCGGCTGAGGGCCACTATCGTGCCAAAAAGGTGGTGGTTGCCACCGGCTCGTGGATCGCCGAACTCATTCCCGATTTGAAGGAACACGCAGTACCGATCCGACAGGTCGTCGCCTGGTATCAGCCGCAGGACGGATTTGCGACGGAACCGCAGCGCATGCCGTGCTTCCTTCGGGATGAGGGGGCAGACGGCTCTTACTTCGGTTTTCCGGCGATCGGCATGGACAGCGTCAAAGTCGGGAGGCACGCGCATTTCCGCGAGCCGATCGATCCCAACCAGCCCAATCCGCCCGTTAACGACAGAGATACGGCACTCCTCGATAGCTTTATCGCCAGGCGGGTGCCGGCCGCTGCCGGACCGCGGGTCAGCGCCGTGACATGCCGCTACACGATGCTGCCGAGTGAGGATTTTCTGCTCGACGTTGCCCCTGGCAACCCGAACGTCGTCGTCGCGTCGCCCTGCTCCGGCCATGGCTTCAAGTTCACGAGCGTCGTCGGCGAGATTCTCGCCGACCTGGCGCTTCAAGGTGGAACCAGCTTGCCGGTTGCAGCCTTCTCGTTCGATGCGATGAACCGCTTCGTCTCGGCCCGCAAATCGGCGTAACGCTCCAGGCTAGCTGCAGCGCAATCCGGTTTCCGCATTGAATAGGTGGATTGCTTGCGGATCGAAGGTAAGCGTCAGCATCTGACCATTCTCCAAAGTCGTGCGCGGCGGCAGGCAGGCCATGATCCGTTGCGTGCCCGCAAAAGCGGTGACGACAAGCTCCGGTCCGGTCAGTTCGGCAACCTCGCATTTCGCCGGTAGCGTGAGGCCGGACGATCCAAGTCGAAGTGCTTCCGGCCGTATTCCGACAATCAGCTTCTGGCCATCTCTGGGCTCGGCTTGAAGTCCGCCCGGAAGAGGTAGCACGATGTCGCTGCCCTCGATCTGAAGTTCGCTGCCGCGAACCGTAGCGTTCAAAAGGTTCATTGGCGGCGCCCCGACAAACGTGGCGACATAAAGAGTTGCCGGCCGATCGTAAATCTCCGACGGGCTGCCGAGCTGCTCGATCCGCCCGTCGCGCATAACCGCGATGCGGGTGGCGAGCGTCATGGCCTCGATTTGGTCGTGCGTCACGTAGACGACCGTGGTCTTGAGCATCTGATGCAGGCGCTTGAGTTCGGTGCGCATCTCCATGCGCAGTTTTGCGTCCAGGTTGGATAGCGGCTCGTCGAACAGGAAGACTTCCGGCTTGCGCACAAGGGCGCGGCCGATCGCAACGCGCTGGCGCTGGCCACCCGACAGTTGACTTGGCCTGCGGTCGAGCAGGCTTTCGATCTGCAGCAATTTCGCCGCATCGCGTACCGCCGTGTCGCGCTCGGCGCTCGGAACTTTGCGCATTTCCAAGCCGAAGCCGATATTGCGGTGGACAGTCAGGTTTGGATAGAGCGCGTAGGACTGGAAGACCATGGCGATGTCACGATCCTTCGGATGCACGCCGAGGACCGAGCGTCCGCCGATACGCACGTCGCCGCTTGTTGCTTCCGCCAGCCCCGCGATGATGTTGAGCAGGGTCGATTTTCCGCAGCCGGAAGAGCCGAGCAGGACGAGAAACTCGCCGCTCTCGAGCGCGATGTCGATGCCCTTCAGGGTTTCGACATCGCCGTATGTCTTGCGGATGTTGGCAATTTCAAGAGCACTCATCGAGCGGGCTCCTCAGATGTGGATGGTCCGCCGTAGTTGCGGGGAAGGGTCGAAATTGCCCGTGATGCGACCGCGGTTCCGGCCCGCAGGCAGTCAGCGAGAGGTTTTTCTTGCGCCAGCGCCGCCAGAAAACCGGCGTTGAAGACATCGCCGGCGCCGATCGTATCGACAACCGTGACTAAGGGAGCCGCAGCGGCGATGCACTGCCCGTCCGCACCAATTGCGAGCGCTCCGTCCGGTCCGCGCTTGACGACGACGATGGCACCCTCCGGCATATGGGATCGGATTTCGGTCCCCGCTTCGACAGGGTCGTCGAGGCCGGTGAGGGTGGTGGACTCCACTTCGTTGAGCAGCGCAATCGCGCAGCGGGAAAGCCAGTTTCGCGTGGCCTCGCAATTCTCGTTCGTCCAGCCGTCGAGCGGCCAGCCAGTGTCAAGCGCAATCGCAATCTGGTGCTTGTCGGCCCAGTCGAAGAAAGCATCGTACTCGCGGGTCAGATCTTCCGTCAGGAATGAGCCGCAGAGCAACACGAAGCCCCCCGACAGCGTCGTGCCATCCAGGACGGCAAAGACATCGGAAAGGCTGAGGCGGGGCAGGTGACCGCGGGTGGTGAAGAACGTGCGCTCTCCATCGGGATGGGTGATGCCAACCGACAGTGTCGTCTGCTCAGGGCGCACCGGCCACTTCGCGGACCGCTTGCCGAAAGCCTCGGTCAACCAGCGACCGAACTGGTCGTTGCCAACATTGGCGGCGATCTCGAATTCGACGCCAAGACCTTCCCAGGCGAGGGCGCTGTTGCCCGCTGCCCCGCCGACGCGCAGTTCGTCGTGGTCGACGATGATCTCGGTGCCAGCCTTCGGCCAGGGAGCAGCAGGGCCGAGAATGAGGTCGATATTCACGTTTCCGACGACGGCAAGCGGGCGCATCATTCGCTCCGGGTGATCTTTGTCGAGCGCACAGGCGTGCCGGCGTTCTCGACACGCGCATCGGCGAAGGCGACCATGAAGCGCTGTGCCACGGGCAGCATTGCGAAGACTGCAGCCAGGCCCGAAGCTGGCTTGAAGCCGATGGTCACCGCGCCCGCAACCGGGGCTTCACCCGATGCATCGAAGATGATGACCGGAGCGCCGGTTTCGACGGCTGATACGGCCATGGCCGTGACCAGACCGGCGGTGCTGTCCTGTCCCCGGAAAAGAACGACACCGACGGCCGGGCCGAGCATCTCCATCGGTCCGTGCCGCAACTGCCCGCCTTCGAGCGAAAAGCAGGGAAGGCGGGAGAGTTCTGTCAGGCCAAGGGCCAGCGCTTCGGCAAGACCCTGCAGGCGCCTGCCCGAGGTAACGACCGTCGCCACGTTATCGAGAGCTGCAAGAGCGATGTCGATGCTTGGTGTTTCCGGGGCGGTGAGTGCGGCAAGGGCTGCCGCGGGATCCTCGCCAAGGGCTGCCAGCACCGCAAGATGCAGGGCAAAGGAGACTGTCAGGCTGCGCGTTGCAGCAAACGCCAATTCCGTGCCGCCCGCTCCGATGAGGGAAGGCGCCGTACGCGCCAGGAATGATCCTTGCTCCAGCGTCAGCCCGAATGTGTCACCACTGCCTCCTGTTTCAAAGAACCAGCGCACCACCTCGGCACTTTCGCCAGATTGCGAGGTGATAATAACTGTTCGGCCGTCGAGCGCGAGCGGTTGTCCAAGTTGCTCGGAAAGCGGTAGAGCGATCGCGTCGATGCCGCAGGCACGGTAGAGCGGCTCGACGGCCCGGCCAACGGCATGAGATCCGCCCATGCCGAGAAGAAGCAGCCTGGCGTTTTTCTTCAGCGATTCTGCAATGGCCTGAGCGGTTTGCTTTGCATTGTCATAGGATGTGAGCGCATCCGCATGCTGACGCGCCATTTCGCGATCAATTGCAATCAGGCCGGCTGGTCGTGTGTTTTCCATGGTCATTGTCATCCCTTGACGCCGCCGCTTGTCAGCCCCGATATCAGGGCGCGTTGCATGACGAGACCAACCAGCACCGGTGGCAGAGCGGCGAGCACACCGGCAGTCGCGATCAGTCCGTAATCGGAGACACGGCCACCGGCCAGATCGGCGATGGCAACCGTGAGTGTCTTGGCGCGCTGATCGGAGGTGAAGAGCAGCGCATAGAAGAACTCGTCCCAGCCGAGCAGGAAAGCAAACAGCGCCGAGGTGGCGACAACAGGCATGGCCAGCGGCAGGGTAATGATCTTCCAGGTCTGGAACAGGCCGGCACCGTCAATCATTGCCGCGGCTTCGATCTCCTTCGGAATGGAATCGAAGCCGGATTTCATGAGCCATGTCGTGAAAGGGGCGAGGATCGTCAGATAGACGAGGGCGAGGCCGAAGACGTTGTTCAGCATGCCGAGATAGGCCAGGCCCATGTAGAGCGGCACGGCAAGCGCAACCGGTGGCAGCATGTAGGTGGCGATGACCATTGAAAGCGACCAACCGACGGAAGGTGTTCGCGACACGGCCCAACCGGCCGGAATCGCCAGCGCGATAGCGGCGATCGTCGCCATGCCGGCAACCTCGATGCTGTTTCTGAGCGACGATGTGAAGGCGGCGCCGGCGCTGTTCTCGATCGTCGACAGCAAGGCGGCGTAACGGGAGAAGTCGGCCGTTTGCGGCCACCAGCGGAGCGGCTTGGCGGCCAGATCGGCGGCCGGCGAGATGCTCATGATGAACAGCCAGATGATCGGTGCCAGGATCACGGCCGCAAGCAGCAACGCGCAGACGTAGATGAAAGCTGTAAAGAATGGGCTCTTGCGTTCCATCAGGCGGCACTCCCTGCGGTCTTGCGCACCAGCGTGGCATAGGCGAGAGCCAGCACCGTTACCAACAATGTGACGATCAAGGCCAATGAGGCGCCGGAGCCGGCCCGCTGGAAGGAAAACGCTTCCTGATAGACGAGGATCGACAGCGTCCTCGTACTGTTGGCCGGGCCGCCGCGGGTCATGACCCAGATGATGTCGAACACCTTGAAGGCCTCGATGGTGCGCAGCACCAGGGCCACCATCAGCGGACCCGCGAGATAGGGCAGGATCACGAAGCGGAAGCGGGCGAAGGGACCGGCGCCGTCGACCAGTGAGGCGGCAGTGACGTCACGCGGCACCGCTTGTAAGGCAGCAAGCGCAATGAGCGCGACCAGCGGGAAGTTCTTCCAGCAATCGGCGACGATCAGGGCGGCAAGTGCAGTGCCCGGTTCGCCAAGCCAGGAGCGATAGGCGTCGATCAGCCCGACTTGCATCAGCGCGGCGTTGAGCGCGCCGTATTCCGGATTGTAGATCAATCGCCAGAGCGTGGCGTTGACGACGGTTGGCAGTGCCCAGGGAAGGATCATCAGGGCGCGCAGCACCGCGCGGCCCCGGAAATCCTGGTTGAGGAGAAGTGCTGCAAGCACGCCGATCACCATCTCGGCAGCAACCGAAATGACCGCGAACCAGGTGGTCGTGATCAGGGTCCGCTGAAAATTCGAACCGGAGATCATCTTCACGTAGTTGTCGATGCCGACAAAATTGCCTGATGTGCCGACAAGCTTGGCGTCTGTGAAAGACAGGCCGACGGTGTCGACCAATGGCCATCCGATGACGGCGATCATCACGACAAGCAGCGGCAACATCAATAGCCACGCGCGGGTTGTCATCCAGGTGCCGGACATGAGGCGCCCTCTCAATTCATCGGACTGGTAAAGTGGAAACCAGGCGGCACGGCGCCGCCTGGACGGTTACATCGCTTAGAGACCGCTGTTGTCGGCAGCCGACTTCAGGGCGTCCTCCGGCGAAGACTGGCCGAGCAGGGATTCCTGGATCGCCTGCTGCAGAGCCGTGGAAAGCTCCTGATACTTCGGCGTGGTCGGGCGCGGATACATCGCGGCAAGACCGACCTTGGCCGCAGCGATCAGTTCTTCCTGGCCCTTCGTCACGGCCGGATCCTGATAAGACGATGCCCAGATCGGCAGGCTGAGCTTGGCATACTGGTTCTGCGTCGGCTGCGAGGTCATGAAGGTGACGTACTTCCAGGCCTCATCCGGATGCTTGCTGGCCGTGGTGACACCAAGGCCCATCGAGCCGTTGACGGCCGACGCTTCGCTCTTGCCCGCGACACCCGGAGCCGGGACAACGCCGACCTTGCCCGCGACCTTGCTGTCCTTCGGGTCGTTCGCCATGTTGTACATGTAGGTCCAGTTCAGCGCAAAAGCAGCATCGCCGTTCTGGAAGACCTTTCGCACATCCTCTTCCAGGAATTCCTTGGAGTTCGGGTTGGTCAGGCCGGATTTGTAGCTGGAAACCATATAGTTCAGCGCGTCGAGACCGCCGCCACTCTGGAAGGCCGGCTTGCCGTCCTTCAGGAAATCGCCCTTGTAGGCACTGACGAGCGTCGTGTAATCGCAGATCGCGGCTTCGGCTTGCGACCAGCTCCAGGCGATCGGCGTTGCGAGAAGTCCCTTGTCCTTGATCGTCTTTGCCTGCTCGGCCAGTTCGTCCCAGGTCTTCGGCGGTGTCTTTATGCCGGCCTTCTCGAGGATTTCCTTGTTGTAGAACAAATACTTGGTGTCGAGGATCCACGGCATCCCGTAGTACTTGCCGTCATACTGAACGGTCGTCCATGCACCAGGAAGGACACCCTTCTTCATATCGTCGGTGATGCGCGCGGTGACGTCGACGAGGACATTGTTGGTCGCGTATTCTGCCGGCCAGATCACGTCGAAGAGGACGACGTCGTAACCGCCGGACCCCTGGGCGAGCACCGTCTTGTCGTGCAGGCCTTCGTAAGGCACGAACTCGAGATTGACCTTGACGTCGGGGTTTGCCTTGGAAAATGCATCCGTCATGGCACGGACGTCAGCCTCGCTATAGGCCGCTTGTGCCATAAACAGCGCATTGATCGTCGTTTCGGCAAAGGCGTGCGGCGCGAAAGATGCGCCGATCAGTGCTGCGCCAAGCAGCGTCTTGTTCAGGGATTTCAACATTCCAGCCTCCAGTTTTTTGACATTCACGCGTTTGTCCGAAGGCGGCTGTCGTCGCCATCGGTTGTTGAAAAGGCGCCGGTTAGCCGGCTGCCGGATTCGGAGCGTCGTCAGAGCCGCTTTCGGACTCTCTTGCGTTCCCTGGAACTCTTTTGGTTCCTTATTAAGTCAATTGTCTTGACTTATTTCTTCTTCAATATTCTACTGCTGTCAAGAGGGAATTCGGAATGAACGAAGCGCGCCCGATACGGGCAAAAGCAGGCACCAATCATGAAGGCACAAGCGCCCATAACCGGCGGGTGATGATGGATGCCCTGAGAGTGAATGGAGCACTCTCGCGAGCAGACCTGGCGCGCGCCACCAAGCTCACCAAACAGACCGTGTCGAACATCATCGACGAACTCGAACAGGAAGGGCTGGTCACCGCGCAGGAAGCTGTTCGCAAGGGCAGGGGGCAACCGTCGACACCCTATCGCCTGGTGCCGGAAGGGGCTTTTGCGATCGGGCTGCAGATCGATCGTCACATAACCCGGGCCATAGCTGTCGACCTTGTCGGCAACATACGCACGCGGGCCGAGGCGAACCTGCCTCCCGACGGGCCGTCGCGCGGTGCAACCGTAATTCTCGAGCTTATCGAGAAGGTTCGCCGTGACCTTGCCGGCCTCGTTGCTCAATCGGAGCGGCGGCTCGTTGGCCTGGGCGCGGCGATGCCTGGTCCGTTCGGGATCGAGGCGACGGGTGACGATCCCTGGATGATGGCCGCCTGGCAAAAGTTTCCGCTGTTGGAAACGCTGGCGGCAGGCACGGGTCTTGGCGTTCGTCTGCAAAACGATGCGGCCGCATGCGCCACGGCGGAGCGGATGGTTGGCGCCGCCCATGGGCTCGACCATGCCGTTTGCCTCTATCTCGGCTACGGTATCGGTGCTGGTCTGATCCTCGGCGGGGAACTTTACAGCGGTGCAAACGGCAATGCGGGCGAAATCGGCATGGCGCTGCTTTCGGCAAGCGGCAGCCCGACGCCACTCGAGCATCGTGCCTCGCTCGCCTCGCTCTACCAGCACCTGGCGATCGACCCGGCGGATCCCGGCGTCTATGCGATGGTGAACGAACTGGCGCTGAAGAACGATGCGAGAATCCAGAGCTGGATCGAAGAAGCCGTGATGGATCTTCGCTGGAGCGTACATCTGATCGAATCGATCTTCGATCCGCAAACCGTAATTCTCTGCGGCGGTGCGCCTGAAGCCCTGGCGCGACGTCTGGTCGAGGCGATGCACCCTCTGCCGCCATCGATCGCCGATCGCCGTGGCCGGGTCATTCCTCGCTTCCAGCTTGGAATGACTGATCCCTGGGCCGTTGCGCTTGGCGCTGCCGCCGACCCGATCAGCCGCGCTTTCGACCCGAGCTTTGCGGCCATTCTCAAGGGTTCGCTGTAAAAGCGCTCATGCGCGATGGATCGGGTCGATCCATAAAACATCTTCCGGCTGTTCGACCGGTTCGATATCGAGATTGACGACGACCGGTTCCTGGCCGGAGCGCACAAGAACACATTCGAGCGTCTCGTCGCGGCTGGCGTTGATCTCTTGATGGGGAACGTAAGGCGGCACGTAGATGAAATCACCGGGACCGGCCTCTGCCGTGAATTCGAGGTGTTCGCCCCAGCGCATGCGTGCCTTCCCTTTCACCACATAGATGATGCTTTCGAGATCCCCGTGGTGATGGGCGCCGGTCTTCGCATTCGCATGGATGGTCACGGTGCCGGCCCATATTTTCTCCGCCCCGGCACGCGCATGGTTGATCGCCGTCGCCCGGTTCATCCCTGGGGTCTGGGCGGTATTGGGATCGAGTGAATTACCCGGAATGACCTTCACGCCATGTTCGCGCCAGTCGATCGGATGGTGGTCGTGATCATGCGGAACCTCGGTCATTGCATCTCCTTCCGGCAATCAGGTGTTGCCATCGTGTTCCCTGGCTATTGGCTAAAGGCCGTGGATGCCGGAGAGCTCATCGAGCTTGCCGCGCAATCTGCGCTTTACCTCCTCGTCCTGCCCTTCCATGGCGGCGAGCATTTCGCGAAGCGTTCCGCGCAGTCCATGGATCTGATCGATGAGATCCATGATCAGATCGACGCCGGCATCGTTGACACCCATGTCACGCGTCAGGTCGAGGATGAGCTGCGCCCGCGCGACATCGGTGTCGCGAAAATCGCGAGCGCCGTCACGTGTCTGAGGCAGCAGCCATCCCTGCTCGACCCACACCTCCAACACCCTCACGTCGATTTTAAGAAAACGGCGGAATTCAAGATCATCCATGGCTATTCTCCCATGCCCTTTCTCGGATCCTGCTCGTCGCCAGCTGTCCAGCCGGTCATGAAATCGGTCAGCTGCTGATCCGGTCCGTTCGGCAGCACGATTTTGAGAGAGATGTAGATGTCTCCAGCACTGCCGTCTTTCTTCGGAACGCCCTTGCCCTTCAGGCGCAAGACCTTCCCGGTGTTGGAGTGCGGCGGCAATGTGAGGTTGACCGGACCTGACGGCGTCGGCGCGCGCACCTTGCCGCCGAGCACGGCCTCGCGCAGCGTAATCGGCAGGTCGAAGCGAATGTCGTCGCCGTCACGAACATAGAAGCGATGCGGACGCACGCGAATTTCGACAAGCGCATCTCCCGGCCGGCCGCCGCCAATACCGGCCTCGCCTTTGCCGCGCAGTCTGAGCGTCTGGCCGTCGCGCGTGCCAGGCGGTATCTGCAGGTCGAGCGCCGGCCCGTCCGGCAAACGGATCTGGGTCTTCGTGCCGTTGACGGCATCGAGGAAATCGACCTCCATCGAATACTGCCGGTTCTGGCCCTGTGCATGGAAATCGCCTCCGCGTGTTCGTCGCGAAAAGAAGCTCGAGAAAATATCGTCGCTGTCGCCGAAGTCGGCATAGCCCGCGCTGTTGTGATAAGGGTTGCCGGCGTTTCCTGCAGACGCATAGTCGCGATAGTAGTGGCGCGGCGCCTGCTCGGCACCGGTCATGTCGATCTCGCCGCGGTCAAAGCGCCCACGCTTTTCTTCATCGCTCAGCAGCTCGTAAGCAGCGGAAATCTCCTTGAAGCGGTCCTCTGCCTTCTTGTCGCCGGGATTGAGATCGGGGTGAAGTTTCTTGGCGAGCTTACGAAATGCGCTTTGAATGTCTTTCTGCGTGGCGTCCTTCTTCACGCCGAGAAGCTCGTATGGATCGCGGCTCATGCATATCTCCGGTTCAGCCGGCGGACATCACCGGCATTTTGCCATCTATATAGGTTTTCGCCGCTGCTCCGACGAGAGGTTGTATCGGCCTGGGCACCTAATCGCGCTGCAGGTTGATCTCACTGGTCACCACCTGCTGGCCGGACGCCGGATCCTTGTCGACCGTCCGAATGCGGATCGCATTGGCATCGACACGCTGGATGGTCATGTTGGCGCTGCGGTCACCGTTTATCACCTTTGACCAGCGCACCGCGAGATTGATGGCGTCGCCGCGGCGGCTTCCCTGAAGACCGGATACGCCACCGGACGGACCGACGTAACGACCGGCATACTGTGTTCCGGTGACCGTGATATTGGCCGACACCGGTCGCGTGATAACGATCATCCCCCGGCAGGTCCCCTTCATCGAAAGCGCCTCGCCACTCGCCTGGGATGTGAAATTACAACTCAGGTTGATCGGGGACGAGGAGGTCGTGCGTTTCATCATGCCTCCGCCCGTCCAATCGCCAGCAAGCGACTGGAGGAAAGGCGCCTCGTCGGCATATGCGAAGCCTGTGACCAGCCAGAACAGCGCGGCCACAGCAGCATGTCGGCAGCACTTCATGACGTCCTCCCCTTGGAGATGATCAGGAATGCCTCAGAATGCTTGAAAGTTCCTCCCAATGCAGGAACTCGGCCAAAATGTCCCAATGCGATGGGGTAACGCAAGCGAATTCCTCTTGGTCGTGAGGTCCGACCTCATCGAGAGAAATTTTTGTCGGTTGAGAACTGCTATTGCTGCACTGCAATAATCGCCATAAGGTAGAGACGCTGAACTCGGAGGTCCGAATGCCGCCAAGACCGTACAGCAATGCCCGTGCCACGCGATCCGATCGCGATCCGATCGCAATTGATCTGGCGCTCCAGGGAGGTGGCGCGCACGGCGCTTTCACCTGGGGTGTGATCGAACGGCTCATCGATGAACCCTGGCTGGAGATTTCAAGCATAACCGGCACCTCGGCCGGTGCAATGAACGCGGTGGTACTTGCGCATGGTTATGCGCTTGATGGTCGAGAGGGTGCGAAGGTGGCTCTCGAGGCATTTTGGGCCCGGGTCAGCGACGTGGCGCGGTTCAGCCCGTTTCAGCGAACGGCGTTTGACGTGATGACCGGTAACTGGTCGCTTGACCACTCGCCCGCCTATCTCTTCTTCGACCTTATGAGCCGCTTGTTTTCGCCCTATGAGATCAATCCGGCAAACATCAATCCGCTCCGCGACATCCTCGAGGAAAGCGTGGATTTCGAGGCCTTGAAGCGCTCTGAGATCAAGCTGTTTGTCAATGCCACGAACGTGCGAACCGGGCTGCCGAGGGTGTTTCGCAACGACGAACTGAGTGCCGACGCCGTGCTGGCTTCGGCATGCCTGCCGATGCTGCACCAGGCGATCGAAATAGACGGTGATCCCTACTGGGACGGTGGGTTTTCGGGAAATCCGCTGCTTACGCCGGTCGTCCGCGAGAGTGCGGCACGCGACATTTTGCTTGTTCAGGTCAATCCCGTAGAGCGCGCGGGCGTTCCAAGGACTGCACGTGAAATTCTCAATCGCATCAACGAGATCTCCTTTAACTCCAGCCTGAAGAAGGAATTGCGAGCGATGGCCATACTCCAGCGGATGCTTTCGGAAAGCGGCGTTGCGCCGGATGAAATCGCCTGGGCGAAGGAATGGTCAAGCATACGTCTCCATCGAATTGCAACGCCACCGCGCATGGTGGAACTCAGCGCGTCATCCAAGATGAACGGCGAGTGGGAGTTTCTTTCGATGCTGCGGCAGGAAGGGCGCGAGACCGCGCAAGAATTTCTCGCCAGCCATGGCACGGATATTGGAAAACGGGCGAGCTTTGACATCGAAAGCCTGCTCGATACCGTCCTGCAATAGACGTCAGAGCGCAAAGCCCCGTCATGGATATTGTTGGCGTCCTTATCGCTCTTGGTGTTCTCGTCGCGCTCGCTTACCGCGGCTGGAGCATCCTTCTTCTCGCACCCCTTTGTGCCCTGCTTGCCGCACTGTTGGCTGGCCAGCCGTTGCTTGCCAGCTGGACGCAGACTTTCATGCGCAACGCGGCGGATTTCATTGCCCAGTTCTTCCCGATTTTTCTGCTTGGCGCTCTTTTCGGCAAGCTGATGGAAGCCAGTGGTTCGGTTGAGGCAATTGCCGTGAAGATGACCGAGAAGCTCGGGGCAGGACGAGCCATATTCGCCGTCGTGCTTGCTGGCGCCTTCGTGACCTATGGCGGCGTCAGCCTGTTTGTCGCTTTCTTCGTCCTTGCTCCAATGGGGCATGCTCTCTTCAAGGCGGCCGACATTCCGCACCGGCTCATGCCGGCAGCAATCGCCCTTGGAACATCCACCTTCACCATGTCTGCCATGCCGGGCACGCCGGCGATCCAGAATGCGATCCCGATGCCATTTTTTGGCACCAATCCGTTTGCTGCCCCCGGGCTCGGCGTCATTGCCTCGGCGGTCATGCTTGGTTTCGGCATGTGGTGGCTGCAGATGGCGCGGCGAAAGGCGAAGCTGGCAGGGGAGACCTATCGCTATGCTGGCTTGACGGCCTCTGATGCCATTTCCCATGACGACAGGATGCGGGAGCGTGGCGCAGTCGCGCATGACTTCGATCCGGGTGAAATTGCGCGCGGCGGTCATGCGGCGATGCGACCAGGCTTTTTGATCGCAGCGCTGCCGCTGGTGGTCGTCGTTGCGACCAATCTGGTGATGACGTTCGCCGTTTTGCCGCGTATCGACGCGCATTATCTGGCGGAAACTGCGTGGGGCTCAACCACACTTTCAGCGGTTGCGGGAGTCTGGTCGGTGATTGTGGCATTGACGGCGGGTATTGTGGCGCTCCTCGTTACCAACTTTGACCGCCTTCCTGGTCTCCGTTCCATCATCGATGCCGGCGTCAACGCGGCTGTCCTGCCGATCATGAGCGTTGCCAGCCTTGTTGGCTTCGGAGCCGTTGTGGCTGCCCTCCCTGCATTCGAGACGGTGAAGGTCTGGGTCCTGGGCATCGAGGGAGGGCCACTGGTCTCCCTTGCGATTGCGACGAATATCCTTGCTGCATTGACCGGTTCGGCGTCAGGCGGGCTGACGATCGCGCTCGATGCCCTGGGGCCGACCTACATGGAAATTGCCCACCAGACCGGTCTCGATCCCGAACTGATGCACCGGGTTGCGGTCATCGGCGCCGGCACGCTGGACAGCTTGCCGCACAACGGCGCTGTCGTGACGCTCCTTTCTGTCTGCGGTGTCTCGCACAAGGATGGTTACCTGGATCTCGCCATGGCCGCCATCGCAAGCGCCCTTGTTGCGCTGGTCGTCGTCATCACGCTCGGAACTCTTGTTGGTTCGTTCTGACCAGCTGCGACACCACATCCGGGAGTGCGTGGCTGCTTCCACTCGATCGCGACGATAGACGGGCGACGGTGCCTCTATCGGCTCCCAGCGTCAAGGTGTACTCAAGGCAACAGGCTGTACCAGCTAGACTGAACTCCGCGTCAGCCTTTCGGGCGGGTGCGCATGTCGAATGCACTGGAGAGTACATGATGGGTTTTCCGCTTTTCGATCTCAGCGGCAGACGAGCATTGGTAACCGGCTCGTCACAAGGCATTGGTTTTGCGTTGGCCAGGGGGCTTGCCGAGCATGGCGCATCCGTCGTGCTGAACGGGCGGGATGCGTCGAAGCTGGAGGCGGCCGCGAAGGCTCTGCGAGAAGCCGGTTACGATGTTGCCGTGAATGCCTTTGATGTGACCGATGCTGACGCAGTCAAACATGGCATCGACGAGATCGAGAGCGCCATTGGTCCAATCGATATTCTCATCAACAATGCGGGAATGCAGTTTCGCACGTCGCTGGAGGATTTTCCGGCCGATCGCTGGGAGCAACTGCTGAAAACCAACATCTCCAGCATCTTCTATGTCGGGCAGGCCGTTGCCCGGCACATGATCACGCGCGGCGCAGGAAAGATCATCAACATCGCCTCCGTCCAAAGCGAACTCGCTCGTCCGGGCATCGCCCCCTACACCGCCACAAAGGGCGCTGTGAAGAACCTGACCCGCGGTATGTGCGCCGACTGGGCCAAGTTCGGAATCCAGGTGAATGCCCTCGCGCCGGGCTATTTCAAGACGCCGCTCAATCAGGCTCTCGTGGATAACGAGGAGTTCTCCTCATGGCTTCAAAAGCGCACGCCTGCCGCCCGCTGGGGTGAGGTGGATGAACTGATCGGTGCGGCGGTCTTCCTGTCCGGGAAAGGATCATCCTTTGTCAACGGACACACTCTCTATGTCGACGGTGGCATCACGACTTGCCTCTAGTGATGCCCGTCGCCGTTGCGCCCGCTGAAATCAGGTTCAACGCCATGAGGCGTCTGCCCAATGGCAGCGAGTACGAGAAATACAGCATAGCGGCGACCCTCGGATTTCAGAGCCTCAGTGGGTCGGACAAATTCACCGGGCAGGTCCAACCGGCCTATTCTGCACGTCCGCAAATACGGTTCCGGGTCGTATGCCTTGCCGAGCGTTCGCGCGCGGCTTGTCTGGCCGCGGAATAGCGAAATTCAATTGTAGCGTGCCGTCCTTCGACGTGGCAGACCGTGGCTCGTGGCCGCTGGGTGGTGTGCATGGCGCCCTTCGACAGGCAAGGGCACCTACGCCTTCAGCCCAGCATGTCCACCACCAAATCTTCGCAGCCGTCCTCCCCATGCACAGGCTGCCCTGTCCTCAGGTGTAGCTCGACCGCCAATACGCTTCGACCTAGCGTCCGCTACGGGCTCGGGACCGACATGTCTCGATCACGCAAAATAGGAGCACACCATGTCACAGGCAGAAGCAGAGAGCCGCAGGATTGGGCAGGAGGAGGCGAACATGACCCAGCACAACGCCTCACAACCCGCCAGAGCACGGTCCGAAGAGTTGGTCCCGTCGCGCTATGCGGTGCGGGTCGGCGAGATTGACGTCCTGGTTATCAGCGATGGGGTACTGCCGCTTCCAACCGCCATGTTGGGACATAACGCCGACCCTGCCGTCCGAGCTGGCTGGCTCGACGATATGTTCCTGCCGCAGGACGCTTTCGACTGGTCGCTGAATGCGGTTCTTGTGCGCAGTGGCGGGCAGACCATACTCATCGACGCTGGACTGGGATTGGACCCGGACTTGAACTTGCCGCGGGCCGGGCAGTTGACCAAGCGACTGGAGGCGGCTGGCATCGATCTTGGATCCGTCACCGACATCGTGCTGACCCACATGCACATGGACCACGTTGGCGGGCTGCTCGTCGACGGGGTGAAGGAACGGCTGCGGCCGGACCTGCGGATCCACGTGGCGGCCGCCGAGGTCAAATTCTGGGAGGCGCCCGATTTCTCCCGCGTCTCGATGCCGCCGGGGTTCCCGGACGCGCTTCGGGCGGCCGCCAAACGGTTCACCGAAGAATACCGCAGCCATCTGCGGCTGTTCGATGAGGAGCAAGAGGTGGCGCCGGGCGTGGTCGCCACACGTACCGGCGGCCACACCCCGGGCCATTGCGTGGTTCGCGTGGCGTCCGGCGGTGATCGGCTGATGTTTGCCGGCGACGCCGTGTTTGCGGTCGGGTTCGAACACCCCGACTGGTATAACGGTTTCGAACACGACCCAGAAGAGGCGGCCCGCGTCCGCGTCCGACTTTTGCGGGAGCTGGCGCAGACCGGCGCACAGCTCGTCGCCACGCACCTGCCGTTTCCGTCCGTCGGCCACGTGGCGGTTGATGGCGATGCTTTCCGCTGGGTCCCGGCCTTCTGGGACTACTGACCGCTTGGGTCGACCATTCCGCGTAAGCGCCTCGTCGACCGAGCGCCCATGCGTAAACGGTCGAACTTGCACTGGAAAAAACCGACTAGGCTCTTGATGGGCCTAGTCGCTGCTGCAGTCTAAGGCAGCAAAAATGTCCCAAATGAACTGCGCCAACCGCTAGCCGGCACCGCACCGCGCCCGGATCGAATAAAAGGCTTGCAGAAGCATCGCGCGAAGAAGCTTTTCTGGCGCAATCGACGGCCGCCCGATCGGCGAATAAAGCGCTGCAAAATCTTGTTCCAATAAAACGAGCGCTTCGTTCACGACCTGCCGGATGGCCCGTAGAGGATGATCTTCTCGAACACGAGCCTTCAGATCCACATAGCTGAAGAGTTCGCCTGTCCTCACATCGCCGCCACGCATCCATCAGCTCCAAATCGCAATAAAGCGAGTGAATCACGACAGGAGCCTATGCGCCAATGCCTTTTTCAACAGCCTGCTAGGCCAGCCAGCACTTCATCCTTGCACGGGCGTCTTCAGGGGGTGCCGACGAATAAGCGCTGTTTTTGGCTGGGAAGCGGAGAGTCGCCGACCACTTCGGCCAGTTCTAAATACCTGCAGAAAGCGTTGGCCAACTGCATCTGTCTCGGTGTCTTGCAGTCGGCATCGAAGATTGCCGGGGAGGCGACCAGGATGGCTAAGCACTTCGCCCGCGAGATAGCGACGTTGAAACGGTTGGCGCTATAGAGGAACTCCATGCCCCGGGGAGCTTCGGCATAGCTCGAAGTTGCCATGGTATAGATCGCAATTGGCGCTTCCTGGCCCTGGAACTTGTCGACCGTTCCCACTCTGGCAGTGGGCAGTCGTTTCTGGATTTCGAGGGCCTGAGCATTGTATGGCGTAATGATCACAATATCGTCGATGGAAAGCGATGCCACCTGGCCGTTTCGGTCCAGCCACGTTGGTCCGCACTCGAGGATCCGGGATACCAAAGACGCTACGGCATTGGCTTCTTCGATCGATGAGCTGGCGTTGCCCGAGTGCTCGACAGGCAGGTATCTCAAGCCCGATCCCTTTATCGGCCCTTCGGAGAGGATTTCTTGCTGGCCGCATGAAGCGATCGGGGCCAGTTTCCCTTCATAGAAAAGCTCGGAAATGAAATCACAGACGTCTGGTTGCATCCGCCAGGTCTCGGCGAGAAACAGCCCTTGATCGCGATCAATAGTCTGCCGTTCTCCGAGAACATGCTCGAGCGACGAAACACCGACGCCATCGGGATGGGTGCCTTGGGTGGGCTGGTCGAGTTGTTGTGGATCGCCGAGCAACACCAATCGTTTGGCTGCGTGGGACACCGCGAGCACATTAGCAAGGGACATTTGGGCGGCCTCGTCAACGAATAGAACGTCCAGCACGTCTTCGGCGTCCGAGCGAGCCCAGAGGAAACTGGTTGCCCCGGCAACGTCTCGTTGCCCCGACCTCATCGCGTCCAGCAGATCTTCGTTCTTTTTCGCAAAGAGAAGCCGCGCGGTACTCGCCTCGCTGTTGCCAGCCTCGGGCTTCTGGACGCAACGAATATCGATGGCCATCTCCTGCGCGGCTTCCATTACCTTGTCGAGGAGGTTGCGGATCACCTTGTGGCTGTTGGCCGTTATTCCGACCTTCTTTCCGTCGGCAACGAACTGACAGATCATTCGCGCACCTGTGTGCGACTTGCCCGTGCCTGGCGGACCTTGAATCGGCAGGACGCCTCGTTCCATCTTGGCCGCTATGCGGATCGCCGCGTCGAGAGTCCTTTCCCCTTCGTTTTGCAGAGGCGCGCCACCGATATGCGGGGGCACGCGGAGCAGCAGTTCCCGAGCTGCCTGATATCGGCCTTCACCCGTTATGCCCTCGTCAGCCACATACTCGCCCAACCGCAGAAGCGCCTCGGCCTGCTCGTCGGCAGGGATATGCTCATGGACAAACACAGCTTCGGGATGGACAGTGGTGGTATCCGCTCTCTTCTTGATGTCTATCGTGAATTGGTCGCTGGCGATGTCAAGAGCGGTCCCGAGCGGAGCGCCGCCGGGCTGAAAAAGCGACTTTTCTGCGCGAACGTCGGTATCCTGAGGCGGGAACGTGTAACGGTGAACCGGGATCTTACCTTTGCCTCCGGCGACCTCCTCAACAAAGGAAAGTCCGGAAATCGCCGCGCGCTCGTCCAGTAGTTCATCAACGCTGAGATCCCTCAGCCGGAATTTTTCCCAGTAAGACGCCTTGTCTTCACGACGATGCCAATCGAGGATGTTTGCGAGGATCCATTGCGCCTGCTCTTGTGGAGAACGCTGTTCTGGATCAACTGAGATACCGGTTAATAGGCGTTCGGACAGTTCGGCGACGCGCCGTTGGCGGGTGGATACTTTTTCGCTTGGGGCTTCGTCCATGAGCGGTCGACGAGGAACAGTGACGCCGGTCGCGACAAGCGCGTCGCGCCGCTCTTCGAGCCAGTCCCTGAGATACCTGGTAGAGACGCAGTCATCCTCATTGTAGCCTCGAACGATATCCTTTTCGCCCTGCGTAATTGATGAGATGTCTTCAAGCTCCAGCCCGGCTTGGAGCGACGCCAATGCCACGTTTGCGTCCCGTAGAGCTATCGTGCGCTCGTATCCATAAAACTGTTCAAGCCGTTTGATGGAGTAGCTCTCCACACTCGCACGCAATGCGTTTCGAATGACGCTGTACAGATCCACGAAGACGAGATTCCGAAGAAGCTGATCGATCTCCTCTTCACGGGAAGCGTAGCGCCCCATCAACCTCTTCAAGGCAGCCGGTTCATAAGGAGCGAAGTGGTATATGTGGAGGTCAGGATAGGCCTCCCTTCTCTCGACGATGAAATCGATGAAGCGCTCAAACGCCGCCTTCTCGGCCTCTCGATCGAGTGCCCAATCACATACATACTCTGCTTTGCCATCAGCGCCCCAGTATTGATACCCGAACAGGTATTCCAATCCATGTTCGCCAACAAAGGGGTCACCTTCGAGATCGAAGAACACGTCGCCGGGATTGGGTTCGGGCAACGCGGACAATCCGAGACCTGGTTGGACTTCAACCAGCTCAAACCGAGGCTCTCCCGATTGCCTTGATTCCGCCTGTATCCGCGCTTGCTCCCGAACCCTTGTGAACGACTGCACCGCCCCACGCTCTGGCTTCCAATTCATGGGTAGCGGCATCTGGGCGAGCTGGTCGAGCGTCCTGATATCGTGCTCAGCGAATTCCGCTATCTGGTTCCGGGAAATACCAGCGACGAAGGAGAGGTGATCGTCATTGCGTCGGCGTTTGTCGCAGGCATCGTACCAGCGACAGATGTCGCAGTGTGACGTCGGGTGAGGGTAGGTCTCCGCCGATTCAGCCAGCGTCGCCGCTTCCGCCGCCCGCTTCGCTTTTCGATAGTAGGCTCCATAGTCGTCCAGGCGAAAGCGCTGCGGCTCGAAGTCAGACCATGGCGCGACAACATAGGCCGCATGGGGTTGCAGTCCCTGGGTGGATGCCAATAGCTCCGAGTACAGACAGAGCTGCAGTACGGTGCCGCCTCGAGTCTCCCGGGCCAGCTTGGTATCCATAACTTCATAAGACCACTGTCCGAGATCGCTTGGCTGCTCGACGCGTCTCAGAATGTCAGCGCGACCAGCCCAGCGACCATCGTGAAGAGCGCCCTGCACTATGATATCGGGGCCTCGGCGCATGGCAGCCAGGGTCTGTGCCACCCAGACGTCTTCGATGCCGACGCCGTCGATCTTTTCGACAGAGAGACCGCTTGAGGTGAGGTGATCAACAAAGGCTGCCTCGTGCCTAAAGCCGCGCTCCCTCAGGATGTCTAGAAGTGGATCCCACTGCACCGGCTTTGAAACCGCGCCGGACATGACCTGTAGGTCGAGGGACGTAAGATGCTCGCAGTTGAGATGGCCGACGAGATCCGACGCCGAAAGTTGAATTTGGTTGAGAAGCGTCTTCATTTGCTCATCTTACGCGAGAGTAGCCTTCGCAGCGAGCTTATTGAAAGCGAAGTTCGTTGAGGTCGATGCGCGGATGCAAACAATAGGATGGCATTGGCTTACTGTGCCGCAGGAGATTTATCGCTTAGTTTATTGAATATGTGTAGTTTCGGTATTTCCCTGGGAGTAGCTCTCTTATTTTCCGGTGCGCCGCCTCCTTAGCCGAGTTATTAGCTGCAGTGCTTCGGACGGAGTCAACTTGACGCTGCTTGACCAAACTTCACCTGAACAACCCGTCGCGGTGTGAATCACCGCGTAGAGGCCATGCTCGTCTATGTGGACTTGATAACGCGGCGCACGATCGATCATAGTAAGGTGTACCGATTGAGAGCGACCACATGTTCGTGCTGGCATCTCCCGATGTCAATCAGACTTCCTCACGTCGAACTTCATGACGGATTTCGACTTTAAACCTAATTGAAAGCCCGCTCCCTGCGGCGTAACGTCTATGGATGCCAGGCGATAGCGAACCAACCTTGGTTTCTGCCGGACCCGAGAGGAGACTGGCAGTGATACTTGCGGCGGATGTCGCAGGCTATAGTCGTTTGATGGAACGTGATGAGGAAGATACTCACGCACGGCTCCAAAAGCTCTTGCGAGATATCATCCGGCCCGCGGTGGGAAGCCACAGGGGACGCATTTTCAAAACAGCAGGGGACGGACTGTTTGTCGAATTTGCCAGTGCCATCGAAGCCGTCCGCTGTGCCGTTGACCTGCAGCGCGCAATTGCGGAACGAAACGAGGGGGTTGCTTTAGACCGACGGCTCGCATTCCGCATAGGCATCAATCTCGGCGACGTCCTTTCTGACCAAGAAGACCTGTTCGGAGACTGCGTCAATGTGGCGGCGCGGTTGGAAAGCATGACCGAACCCGGCAGCGTACTCATCAGTCACAGCGTCTACGATCACGTAGATCGCAAGCTGCCCCTGCGCTTTGATGATCAAGGCGATTGCACGCTGAAAAACATCGCTCGACCAATTCGCGTTTACAAGGTCTGTTGGGATGAGAAGCCGCAGGTTGATTCAGCAACTCCTCTCGAGCTCCCTCAACTCGCCTCCATCGCTGTGTTGCCATTTGCCACGTCCAGCGATGACCGAGAACAGGAGTATTTTGCAGAAGGTCTCGCCGAGGACCTAATCACTGATCTCTCAAAGGTGAAGGGCCTCCTTGTTATCGCCGCACATTCTAGTCTTGCTTACAAGGACAGATCCATTGATGTACGCCGGATCGCCGCGCAGCTCGGCGTGCGGTATCTCGTCGAAGGCAGCGTCCGGCGTGCGCAGACGCGCACCCGGATTAATACGCAACTCATCGACGCAACGCATGGCAACTGCTTGTGGGCCGAACGGTTTGATCGTGATCTCGCTGACATATTCGCGCTGCAGGACGAGGTCGTAAGTAAGGTCGTAACGGCACTCGCGGGCACGTTGCCTGCTGCAAGACCTGCTCCAAGTCACAGAACCACGAACCTGCAGGCATACGACCTGTTTGTTCGCGGTCGGGCGCTCGCTACCCAATCTCTCCGAGAGACCAGGCTGGCTCGCCCGCTTCTGACCAGGGCCATCGAGATCGACCCTGAATTTGCCGGGGCGCATGCTTGGCTAGCGATGAGCCATCATTTCGACGCGCTATACTATGAAAGCGAGACGGTGGAGCACCGCGCCTTTGCGCGAGTGGCAGCTGAAAGGGCTGTCGAGATCGATTCAGAGAACGCGGACGCTCATATTGTTCTGGGTTATCTGCGAGCTTATGAGGGAGAATTCGAAGCTGGCATCGCTCAGTTTGAGCACGGGCTTCGGCTCAATCCCAACCACGCAGAGGGCTGGTCGCTGCTTGCAGATCTCAGGGTTTTTCAAGGACGTGCGACTGAAGCAGTAGAATCCGCCGAGAACGCTTTCCGGCTCAACCCATCCCCTCCGGGCGACTATTACTCGTTTCTGGGCTGGGCTCAGTATGCGGCTCGTCGGTATCAAGAAGCTGTCGCTACACTTCGCCAGCCGCAAGCGGGTGGTCCAGGCTCGAAACGCAATCTGGCTGCAGCACTCGCCCGGCTCGGGCTCATCGACGAGGCCCGAGCGACGGCGTGTGACTTCCTCTCAGAGTTCCCCAATTTTTCGGCCGCGCACTGGGGAAGAACGCAGCCCTTTGTTGACGATAACGACCGTCAGCACTTCATTGAAGGCTATGCCATGGCCGATCTTCCTAAGTGACTGGTAAAGATGCGTCTCCTCTCTCCCAGGTCCGCCCGCAATGGACGCTTGGCTGGGCTGCCCGCCGATGCCTTCGCGTTGGTTTGCTAAGTTGTATTGGTCCAAGCGGGAGAGCGATGGACATAGCCGTCGATAAAGAGCGACCACCGCGCCGTCGGCCTCATCCTTGTGCGTTGGGAGATCGCCTTGTGACCGCACCGAACGCGCTTGACCATGATACAGGCCCGCGAATGATTGACCGTTCCTCGAACATCTGCGATCGCCAAGAGTACGCTGACCGCTTATCGCGTCTGCCGCTTTCCAGTGAGTGCCCAAGCGTTGCGTATCTTCTGAAGCCGCGAGGAATTCTGCTCCTTTGGGGGGAGAGGCCGATATTCCATTGCGAAAATCAGCCAAAGCCTGAGCCTCCAGCCTCGTTCTCCCGGCTGATCCATCCCGGTCACCGATTGGCCTGCCAAGCTGGTGATCTACGACTGACCACGTCCCGTTTTCAAATGTTGTATCCGATAGCATCGCGTTCTCAAGCCATTGATTTGGTGTGGCAACATCAGCCTGAGATCACTTTGAACGCAGTTAGACGAGGGCCAGGCGCAAATAGGTAGACCCACCAAAGGCAATTTCGATTTCGCCTGGCGTGAGAAGTTCGATCGCGCCACAGAGCGTGCCCGTCGTGATGAGCGCGCCAGCCTTGAGCGATGTGTTTGGCCGCATCCCATCATTTGCGTAGTCCAGGAGCCACGTCAGGACATCCCCCTTGGGATGCTGGGCGGGCGCGTCACAGAGTGGCTTGCCGTTGAACGTCACCTTAAGTGGCGTTCCGCTTGCCGTGTCGACCGCCGACTTTGGCACGCGCGGACCGAGCACATAGCCGCTGTTTCCCAGTCGATCGGCCAGAAACAGAAGGAACGAGATCTTGCCGCTCTCCTCAACGGCGCTGGCCAGAAGTTCGGCGCCGAGATGAACGGCGTCGATCGCGTCGACGATGTCGGCTCGGCTGTAGCTGCCCTCCCGGCGGATCGGCAGGTCACGGCCGAGGCGAACTGCGATCTCTGCCTCGAATTTGGTGCCCCTCTGCCACGGAATTTGCGCCCCTGAGTCAGCCTGCACATAAGGGTGCAGTGGCGCGGTTACGGCCTGCCCATCCGGCGAGACGGTCACCTTCCAGGCGTTGCTTTCGATCGCCTCATCGGCGGCGAGAAAATTCTGCGCGTCCATCGCGTGCCGGAGATCGGCAGGCAGGCAAAACCCCGCGGTCGGTGCCTGGATTCGTGAACGGCGCAGACCGTGTAGTTTTGCTGCAAGCGCGCGCGGATCAAAGGGTGCGGCGGCCGAATCTGCCATGAGGTCTCCTCCTTTTGCTTTGAGTCGCGAGCCTATAGCTAACGCTAAGATGGAGCGAGGGGTCTCTATGGAAAGACTGCTATGCCATCGCTGCATGCCAAGCTCGACGGTAGGCGTCGAGACCGGAGACAGGGCTTCGCGTGACATGGCGCTCGGCGCCGGCAGGTGGCTTGATGCCGGTCAGCAGAGCGGCGCCCTGGCTTGTGCCGGTCGAGCCGGGGACGGCGATGACTTCGCGGTTGGTTAGAGCCGCAAGCAGCGTCAGATACGTATCGTTGAGCGCAAATGGTCCTTCCACGATGACCGGGCCCCGCGCGCCGATCAGATCGAGGCAGGCCTGGTTCATCATGGCGAGATAGAGGCAGAGCGCGGCGTAGCGTTCTTCGGGTGTCACGCCTTGCGCGTTGACCCAACGCGCGCTTTTGCCGGGGAATGGGCCGGAGCCTGGTGCAACATTCGCAAGCAGCATCAGGCGCTTTGTTATCGCCTGCTCGACCGCCGAGGCGACCTTTTCCTTGTCAACCTGTCCGATTTCGCCTGAGATCGTTTCATATTCGCGTCCGCCCATGAAGCGGGAAGAGGGAACGGCGCGGCCATAGGCATCGACATTGGCGAGTGTGTCGCGCTTGGGATCGAGATGATCGAGATCGCCGCCGACCCCGAAATTGATCACCCATGTGCCCGTCGAGACAACTGCGAAGGGCGCCGGGCGGTCAAGCAGATGTGGCAGAAGCGACGCGTTGGAATCGTGAATGCCACAATAGACCGGGATTTTGCGGGTGAGGCCGATCGCGTCGGCAATATCAGGCAGGACCGGTCCGAGCGGATCGAAGGCCGAACGGATCGGCGCCATCAGGTCACGGATGCCGAGAGTGTCGACCAGCGAGGAATAGCGGCCGTCGCGCGGGTTCCAGAGGTCGGTGTGGCAGCCGAGTGAGGTCACCTCGTTCGACACGACACCGGTCAGCCGTGCTGTCCAGTATTGCGGGTAGGTGAGGATCGTTGCCACCTTGGCAAAATCATCAGGGAAGGCGGTCTTCTGGTAATGCAGCTGCGCGCCGATGTTCAGGCCCATCGTTTGGTGCGGCGAAAAGGTTTCTTCGAAGGGTGGGCGCAGTCGCGCATATGCGTCGCTGATGTCTTCGGGATATTCGTGCTCGTAGTCGAGCACCGGCATGGCCAAATTGCCCGTCCTGTCGAGAAGCGCAGCCGAGGCTCCATGGGTCGTGATCGAGATGGCGTCGAAACCCGGCTCCCTGGCGAAGGAGCGAAGGGCATCCAACGTGAAGGACCACAGCGTATCGATATCGTAGTGCGGATAAAGTCCACCCTTGAGAACCGTGTTCGGAGTTCTCGCCACGGCGATTTCGTCGCCGGTCGCGCTGTCCAGGACCACGACCTTGGCATTGGTCTTGCCGATGTCGAGAACGGCGATGCGGCTGTAATTCGGCGTCATGGCATATGGAAGACGGTAACGAGGTCGCTCTGGACGGGAGAATTATCCGGGTTGGTTGCCATGATGTCGGCCATGTGAGCCCACCACTTCTTCATGACAGGGTGGTCTGGCAGGCTTGCCATCGCATGATCGACGGGACGGGTCAAAACGCCAAACAGGGTGTTCGTCTCGCGGTCGAGATGGATCGAGTAGTCGCTGGCGCCGGACTGGTGCAGCAGGTCGACCAGCTCCGGCCAGATTTCGTCATGCCGCTTCCTGTACTCGGCTTCCATGCCGGGGTTCAGCGTCATCTTGAAGGCGTGCTTTTCCATCTTCATTTGGAACTCATGGCTTTGAGACGGCGGGCGACGATCGGGATCGCGATGGTGATGATCAGCAGCAAGCCGATGAAGATCGACATGACGATGCCGGGCACGTTCAAGAGGCCGAGGCCGAAGGTGACAAGGCCCATGACGAAGGCGGCAATGACGACGCCGCCAATCTTGCCGGAGCCGCCGAGGATCGAGACGCCGCCGAGCACGACCATGGTAACGACTTCGAGCTCCCAGCCCTGAGCGATCGAGGGGCGGGTGGAGCCGAGGCGTGAGGTCAGGCAGACGGAGGCGACGCCGCTCATCACGCCCGTCAATATGAACAGGATGAATTTCACGCGCTCGACCGGGATGCCGGAGAACCGGGCGGCGAAGTCGTTATTGCCGATCGTATAGACCTGACGGCCGAAATTCGTGGCATGCAGCAGGATCGCAAAGGCGATTGCGAGCACAATGAAGAGCACGAACTCGAAGGAGAAGACCCAGACGACATAGCCCTGGCCGAAGAAGGCGAAATCGTCCGGATAGCCTCCATAGGCCTGATCGCCCAGGACGATGTAGGAGATGCCGCGAAACAGGCTCATCGTGCCGATCGTCACGACGATCGACGGCAGCTTCATGACGGAAACGAGAAACCCATTGAACATGCCGCAGAGCAGGCCAACGCCGATGCCGATGAGAACGAGGCCGGGTGCCCCGACACCGACTTGCGCTGCCGCTCCCATGGCGGTCGAAGCAAGGGCGATAATGGCGGCAACCGACAGGTCGATCTCGCCGGCAATGACGAGCAGCGCCATGGCAAATGCGATCATTGCCTTTTCGGTGAAATTGAAGGTCGCGTCCGAAAGGTTCCAGGCGTCCAGGAAGTAGGGGGATGCCAGCGAGTTGAAGATGAAGATCAAGACAGCAACGCCGAAGAGGAGGACTTCCCAGCTCGACATGATGCGCTTGAACGGCGTGCCCAGGCGGTCCGGGATGACGCGCTTTTCGCGCGGGGTGGAAACGACGGTGCTCATGCTGCCACCTCTGCTGGTGTCTCTGCTGCGGCCTTGTCACGCAGGATGATGCGGCCTCGATTGCGCTCGCGCCTTGCATTGAAGACGACGGCAAGGATGATGACGGTGCCGGAAATCGCCATCTGCGTGAACGGCGAGATGCCGATGACGGGAAGGGCATTCTTGATGACACCGAGGAACAGGGCGCCAAGCACGGTACCGATCACCGAGCCGACGCCACCGGCAATCGAGATGCCGCCGATAACACAGGCTGCAACGCTGTCGAGTTCGAAGCCGTTGGCGATATCGACATAGGCGACCGCATAACGCGAGACCCAGAGATAGCTGGCAAGCCCGGCGAGCGCTCCCGACAGAACAAAGGCAAGGAACTTCGTCCAGCCGACATCGATGCCGGCGTAGACCGCAGCCGTCGGATTGCCGCCGGCAGCATAGGTGGAGCGGCCAAACTGGGTGTGTTTCAACAGCATGTAGATCAGCGCGACGATGATGATCGCGGCCCAGCTCAGGATCGGCATGCCGAGGACGACGGTGCGCGGCACGTTGAGAAAGGTCGGCGTCATCTGGTGCGCGTTGACCCATTCGCCGCCTGACAGGACGAAAGCCATGCCGCGATAGATGGTGAGTGTGCCAAGCGTGACAACGATTGGCGGAACTTCCAGCGCCCAGACAAGGAAGCCGTTGATCGCACCGAGAAAGGCGCCGATCAGGATCGCGGCGAGGATCAAGGCGATCAGCGGCAGGTCGGGATAGGCGGCGTTCATCATCGCAATGGCCATGCCGGTGAAGGCAAGGTTTGCAGCAACCGACAGGTCGATCGACTTCGTCAGGATGACGGTCATCTGAGCGAGCGCAAGGATGATCAGGATCGACGTGTCGTTGAAGATGGCAGCAAGGTTGCCGGGTGTCGCGAAATCCTGGGCTCGCGTCGAGAAGGTCGCAACCATGATCGCGATAATGATGAAGAGCAGGGTTTCGCGTTTTTTCAGGAGTCTCGACATTCCGATTACCTCAAGCATTACCGGTCGCGGCGCGAACCAGCGTTTCCGGCGTCAGATCCTTGCGCTCGAAGAGGCCGGCCATGAGGCCTTCCTTCATGACGAGGACCCGATCGGACATTCCAATGATTTCCGGCAGTTCTGACGAGATCATAATGATCGACAGTCCCTCGGCGGCAAGCTCGCTGATGAAACCGTGCACGGCCGCCTTCGAACCGATGTCGATGCCCTTCGTCGGCTCGTCGAGGATGATCACCTTCGGCAATGTTGCCAGCCACTTGCCGATGACCACCTTCTGTTGGTTGCCACCCGACAGTGTTCCGACCGGAACCGAAAGCGCTGCAGCGCGCAGGTCCAGGCGCTCGGCATATTTGCGTGCCAAGGCAAATTCATTGGCCGCCTTCAGGAAACCCTTGCGCGATGTGCGCCCGAGCGACGGCAGCGTCATGTTCTGGTAAATCGGCATCGGCAGTGCCAGGCCGTGGCGGCCGCGTTCTTCCGGCACGTAGACGATGCCGGCGCGGATCGCATCGAGTGGCGAGTGGATTGTCAGCGCCTGGCCCCCAAGCTTCAGCGTGCCGGATGCGGGTTTGGTGATACCGAACAGCGACTGGCAGAGCTCGGAGCGACCGGCGCCGATCAGGCCGTAGATACCAAGGATCTCGCCCTTTCGAAGCGTGAACGAAATGTCGCGAAACTCTGTCTGGTGACAGTATTTCTCGACCTCGAGCACCGGACCGCCGATGGCCACGTCAACCTTGGGAAATGCATTTTCGACATCGCGACCGACCATGAGACGGACGATATCGTCCTGCGGCGTCTGCTTGAGTTGGCCGTGGCCAACAGCGCGACCGTCGCGGAAAACGACGTAATTGTCGGCGATCTCATAGAGCTCGTCGAACTTGTGGCTGATGAAAAGGATCGCCTTGCCCTGTGCCTTCAGGCCCTCGACAATGCGGAAGAGGTCATCGATTTCCTTGCGCGACAGTGCTGCGGTAGGTTCGTCCATGATGACGATGCGCGCTTCGATGGAAAGTGCGCGAGCAATTGCGACAAGGTGACGCTGAGCAATCGAGAGATCCTTGAGACGGATCGTCGGATCGATGTTGCTTTCAAGCGAATGGAGCAATTCCTTCGACCGACTGTTCATCAGTTTCCAGTCGATCGTGCGGAACTTCGTGCGCGGCGCGTGGCCGAGGAAGATGTTTTCAGCAACAGTCAACTCGTCGAAGAGCACGGTTTCCTGGTGAATGGCGGTGACGCCGACGTCGATGGCGGCCTGCGCATTGGCGAAGGTGGTCGGCTTGCCGTCGACGATGATCTCGCCTTCGTTCGGCCGGTAGATGCCGGTCAGGATCTTGACGAGTGTGGATTTGCCGGCGCCGTTCTCACCGATCAGGGCGGTAACCTTGCCGGGGTAGAGGGCGATGCTGACGTTATCGAGCGCCTTCACGCCGGGGAAGATCTGTGAAATGCCGCGCATTTCGAGGATCGCGGGCGCCTCGTCCGTCTTGAAACCCGCGACGGATTGTTGAAGGGCAGTGTTCATCAGCGTTTACCAGTGTTCAAATGAAAAGTCCCGGCGGCGCGAACCGCCGGGTTTTTGCTTGGATGAGCGAGGCTTAGAAAACCTTCGAGAACTGGTCGATGTTCGAAGCGTTGTACACGAACGGATCGGACATGGCGGCTTCGCCCTTGTCGTCGATCTTGATCTTGCCCATGCGGCCAGCTTCGATTTCGGTGCCCGGCTTGCCGGTCGCGTCACCCTTTACGAGGTGGTAGGCGATCTGCGTGGCAGAGTAACCGAGGTCGATCGGGTTCCAGATGGCGAATTCCTTCGTTGCACCAGACTTGATCGCGCCAGCCATTTCAGACGGCAGGCCGAGGCCGGTCACGTAGACCTTGCCGACAAGACCCTTGTCTTCGACAACCTTGGAAGCGGCCAGAACGCCGACCGTCGTCGGAGCGACGATGACCTTGACGTTCGGGTTCGACTTCAGCAGGCCTTCGGCTTCGCGATAGGACTTGTCAGACAGATCGTCGCCGTAGACTGTCGTGACGAGGTTGAGGCCCGGGAAGTCCTTGAGCTGCTTCTTCATCTGGTCGATCCAGATGTTCTGGTTGGTCGAGGTGGTCGTTGCCGACAGGATTGCGAAGTCACCCTTGCCGCCTTCCAGGTGGTCCTTGGCGAGCGTCAGGCACATCTTGCCGATCAGCTCGTTGGACGACGGGTTCAGCTGCAGGATGCGGCCGTCCTTGTTGACGCCGGAATCCCAGGAGATGACCTTGATGCCGCGCTGCTTGGCCTTCTTCAGGGCCGGTACGACAGCGTCCGGGTCATTGGCGGAGATGGCGATGGCATCAACGCCCTGGGCGATCAAAGAGTTGATGACTTCGATCTGGCCCTCTGCCGTCGTCGAGGTCGGGCCGGTGTAGATGACTTCCACGCCGCCGAGTTCCTTTGCCGCTTCCTGCGCGCCCTTGTTGGCGGCTTCGAAGAAGCCGTTGCCGAGAGACTTCACGACCAGGCCGATCTTGACGTCCTTGGCGCTTGCGGCGCCTGCCATCAGGGCCACCGCAAAGGCGACGCCGACGGCGAGTGATTTTGCGAATTTCATGCTTTATCCTCCCACGTTGATAAGACTTAACTACATCCTGACGGGGCCCCTCAGGCAACCGACGAGGAATCCTCCTTCATTTGCGAGATCGTGCTCGCAATGACGAGCTTGATGCCCGCATCCTCGATCATCCGGACGGAGTCCTCGGGAACACCGTCGTCCGTAATGATCGTCGAAACACGGTCGAGCGGGCACAGAATGAGGCTCGACCGGCGGTGAAATTTGCTGGAATCGACCATGACAACGAGTTCGTCGGCCTGGTGCATCAGCTTCTGTTCGCTTTGAATGATCTGCGCGTCGGATTCCATGATGCCGAGCGGACCGACGCCCTGCGCGCCGATGAAGAAGCGGCGAGCGTAGAAATTGCGGATCGCATCATTGTCGAATGGCGACAGGATCAGGCTCTGCTCGCGGTAGATCACACCGCCGGGGACCGTTACCGTGTTCTTCGAGTGTTTGACCAGATGCTCGGCAATCGCAAACGAGTTGGTCATCACCTGCATGCGATGGGCGGCCATGAAGTGCACCATCTGAAACGTGGTGGTCCCACCATTGATGATGATCGCATCGCCCTGATCGCAGAGATCAACGGCAGCGCGCGCTATTGAGCGCTTTTTATCGATGTTGACTGATTCCGAAACCCTGAAGGGCCGCCCGGCCAGATTGCCGAGTTGCGGCGGGTGCACAGCCTCTGCGCCACCGCGTACTCGCCGGATCTTTCCCTGCACATGCAGAGCCGCGATGTCACGCCGGATCGTCGCCTCGGAAGCCTCGGTCAATTCGGAAATATCCTGAATCGTAACGACCGACTTTTCCTGAACGGCGCTCAATATGATGCGATGGCGTTCGCGTTCGTGCATGGGGTTCCTCCTAGCTTGCTTATTTCGCAGTTGTGAGAATGTGTCAATCAAAAACGATCATAAAATTTCATACTGCGCTGCAACATAATCGATTTTGATCGTTTTCGATTGACAATGTCCGTTTTGATGAGCGATACCGTGACCGCAAAGGAGCGTCGAGTTCGTTCGCGCGTCCAAGAAATTTCACATGGGAGGATGACATGGCGGCAACCGTCCGGCTTCTTGATAACCGTTGGGACGATTCATACGCGGCAGGCCTCGATGAGCCTGGAAAGCTGCTCTATCGCTCGAATTTGCTGGGTGCCGACAAGCGCATCACCAACTATGGCGGCGGGAACACCTCTGCCAAGGTCATGGAAACCGATCCGCTGACCGGCGAGAAGGTCGAGGTTCTCTGGGTCAAGGGTTCGGGCGGCGACGTCGGGACCATCAAGCTTGACGGCTTCGCCACTCTTTATCAGGACAAGCTCGTTTCCCTGAAGGGCATCTATAAAGGCGTCGAAGACGAAGACCGCATGGTCGGTTTCCTCCCGCACTGCACCTATAACCTCAACAGCCGCGCCGCCTCGATCGACACGCCGCTGCACGGTTTCGTGCCCTTCACCCATGTCGACCACATGCATCCGGACGCGATCATCGCAATCGCTGCCTCCAGGAACTCCAAGGAATTGACGAAGCAGATCTTCGGCGACGAAATCGGTTGGCTGCCGTGGCGCCGCCCGGGCTTCCAGCTCGGCCTCGACCTCGAAGCCTTCGTCAAGGCGAACCCGAATGCCAAGGGCGTCGTGCTCGAAAGCCACGGTCTCTTCACCTGGGCAAACGATGCAAAGGCCTGCTACGAGCTGACGCTCGACATCATCAACAAGGCGATCGTCTGGTTCGCGGAAAAGACCGAAGGCAAGACGATCTTCGGCGGTGCTGCCACCCAGAGCCTGCCGGTCGAGCAGCGCCGCGCCATTGCGGCCCGCCTGATGCCTGAAATCCGCGGTCGCATCGGCAAGGCGGAACGCAAGCTCGGCCATTTCGACGATCAGGATGCCGTTCTCGAATTCGTCAATTCGAAGAATCTGCAGCCGCTTGGCGCGCTCGGCACCAGCTGCCCGGATCATTTCCTGCGCACCAAGATCCGCCCGCTGATCGTCACCTTCGATCCGGCAAAGCCTGACGTGGACGCGATCATTGCCGGTCTCGACAAGGCGCTCGAAGACTACCGCGCCGACTACGCGCGCTATTACAACGACTGCAAGCATGACAATTCGCCCGCCATGCGCGATGCGAACCCGGTCATCTTCCTCGTTCCCGGCGTCGGCATGCTGTCGTTCGCCCGCGACAAGGCGACAGCCCGCATCGCCAGCGAATTCTACGTCAACGCCATCAATGTCATGCGCGGTGCCTCGACCGTTTCCGAATATCAGGGCCTGCCGGAGCAGGAAGCCTTCGATATCGAGTACTGGCTGCTCGAAGAAGCCAAGCTTCAGCGCATGCCGAAGCCGAAGAGCCTTGCAGGCAAGGTCGCCTTCGTCACCGGCGGTGCCGGCGGCATCGGCCGTGCGACCGCTGCCCGCCTGATCGGCGAGGGGGCCTGCGTGGTCCTGGCCGATATCGACCAGGAAGCGCTCGACAACACGAAGGCCGATTTCGCTAAGCAATTCGGCGCCGACGCCGTGCGCGGCGTCAAACTTGATGTAACCAAGGAGGACGGCGTGATCTCGTCCTTCGCGGAAGCCTGTGTTGAGTTCGGTGGCGTCGATATCCTTGTATCGAATGCTGGTATTGCTTCGTCCGCCCCGATCGAAAGTACTGAGCTTTCGATGTGGAACAAGAACATCGACATCCTGGCGACCGGCTACTTCCTCGTGTCGCGCGAGGCGTTCCGCCTGTTCCGCAAGCAGGATCTCGGTGGCAACGTCGTGTTCGTCGCCTCCAAGAACGGTCTGGCATCGTCGCCGAATGCTGCTGCCTATTGCACGGCCAAGGCTGCCGAGATCCATCTTGCCCGTTGCCTGGCGCTCGAAGGCGCAGAAGCCGGTATTCGCGTCAACACCGTCAATCCGGACGCCGTGCTGCGTGGTTCGAAGATCTGGAGCGGAGAGTGGCGTGAACAGCGGGCGGCATCGTCCAAGATCGAGATCAACGAGCTCGAGGAGCATTACCGCAAGCGTTCCATGCTGAAGCTCAATGTCTTCCCCGAGGACATCGCCGAAGCAATCTACTTCCTGGCGTCGGATCTCTCGGCGAAATCAACCGGCAACATCATCAACGTGGATGCCGGCAACGCCCAGAGCTTCCCGCGCTAAGTCCAACTGCTGCGGCGGGCAAATGCCCGCCGCCTTTCATCCACATGTCCGGGGAGGAACCCATGGCCGAGTCAAGAATCGCGCAGGACCTGATTGCGCAGGAAAACGACAAGCGCGCAGCAGCGCTCAAATCCGACTATGAAGCGCTCGGCGCCAATCTGTCGCGCCGCGGCATCGACATTGAAAACATCACGCGCCGGGTATCCGAGTTCTTCGTCGCTGTTCCGTCCTGGGGCGTTGGCACCGGCGGCACCCGCTTTGCCCGATTCCCCGGCACCGGCGAACCGCGCGGCATCTTCGACAAGCTCGACGACTGCTCCGTCATCAACGAGCTGACGCGCGCCACGCCGAACGTCTCCCTGCATATTCCGTGGGACAAGACAGATGCCAAGGAACTGAAGGCAAAGGGCGATCAGCTCGGCCTCGGTTTCGACGCGATGAATTCGAACACCTTCTCCGACGCGCCGGGCCAGAAGCATTCCTACAAATTCGGTTCGCTCAGCCACACCGACGCTGCAACACGTGCGCAGGCGGTTGAGCACAACATTGAATGTATCGAGATCGGCAAGTCGATCGGCTCGAAAGCATTGACGGTCTGGGTTGGCGACGGCTCGAACTTCCCCGGCCAGAGCAATTTCACCAAAGCATTCGAACGCTATCTCGCTTCGATGGCCGATATCTACAAGGCTCTGCCTGACGATTGGAAGCTCTTTTCCGAGCACAAGATGTATGAGCCGGCCTTCTATTCCACAGTCGTGCAGGACTGGGGCACCAACTACCTCATCGCCCAGACGCTCGGCCCGAAGGCGCAGTGCCTGGTCGACCTTGGGCACCATGCACCGAACACCAACATCGAAATGATTGTGGCTCGCCTGATTCAGTTCGGCAAACTCGGCGGCTTCCACTTCAATGACTCGAAGTATGGTGACGACGACCTCGATGCCGGTGCGATCGAGCCCTATCGCCTCTTCCTCGTATTCAACGAGCTGGTCGAGGCAGAGCAGCGCGGTGTCAACGACTTCAATCCGGCCCACATGATCGACCAATCGCACAACGTGACCGATCCGATCGAAAGCCTGATCAACAGCGCCAACGAAATCCGCCGTGCCTACGCGCAGGCGCTAATCGTCGATCGCAAGGCGTTGGCTGGCTACCAGGATGAAAACGACGCGCTGATGGCGACCGAAACGCTGAAGCGCGGCTACCGCACGGACGTCGAGCCGATCCTTGCAGAAGCGCGTCGCCGTTCTGGCGGTGCGATCGATCCTGTGGCGACTTACCGCGCGAGCGGCTACCGCAGGAAGATTGCCGCCGAACGCCCGGTGTCGATTGCCGGCGGCGGCGGCATCATCTGACCCTTAGCCTCCCAAGGCCGTTCTATCGGGCCGCTGTCGACGAGACAGCGGCCCGATTCCGTTTATGGCCTCCATTCACCGGCAATCTGACGGGTGGCGATGTTCAGCCGGTTCCAGACGTTGATGTTGGCGATGGCGATGACGAGGGCTGCCAGGCTCTTGCCGTCGAAATGCCGCGTGGCTTCATCCCAGATGTCGTCAGGCACTGGGTCGGCGCGATCGCTGACGCGGGTGACCGCCTCCGTCAGCGCAAGGGCTGCGCGTTCGGCCGGCGTGAAATAGGGCGTGTCACGCCAGGCGCTGACGGCAAACAGGCGCTCGTCCGTCTCGCCAGCCTTCTTGGCGATCCGTGGATGTCCGTCGATGCAGACGCTGCAACCATTGATCTGGCTGGCGCGTAGATTGACGAGTTCCAAAAGGATTGGCGACAGACCTGTTTTGGCGGGTATCGTCCCGAGGGCATGCAGCGCCTGCATTGCGTCGGGAATGACGATCGCCGGATTTCCCATTCTTGCTTGCATCACGTTTCTCCATGGTGTGTTTTCCAAACTGACGCCGCCGGACGTGCTGTCACATCGGCCGGCTTTTGTTCGTCATGGAGTTGACGGAACACAGTGGAGGAATGTGACAATGGATGAGAAAAATTGGTTGGCGGGAGAATTTGAGGCGAATCGGGCGCATCTGGGCGCCGTCGCCTATCGCATGCTGGGCTCCCGCGCCGAGGCCGACGACGCTGTTCAGGAGGCCTGGCTGCGCCTCGGTCGCTCTGATGCTGACGCGATCGACAATATCGGCGGCTGGCTCACGACGGTTGTGGCGCGCATCTGCCTCGACATGCTGCGGTCGAGAAAGACACGCCGGGAAGAGCCGTTCGATCTACCCGTCCATGAACGCCTGGCCGACACGTCCAAGACCGTTGATCCGGAGCGGGAAGTGGCTTTTGCCGACTCCGTCGGCATGGCGCTACTCGTTATCCTCGAGACATTGGCGCCGGCCGAGCGCGTTGCCTTCGTGCTGCACGATATGTTCGATCTCCCCTTCGACGACATTGCGCCGATCATTCATCGCTCTTCGGCGGCAACGCGACAACTGGCAAGCCGTGCTCGCCGTCGGGTTCAAGGCAGGACCGATGTGCCGGAGGCGGACGCAGCGCGCAAGAAGCAGATCGTCCACGCATTCCTTGCGGCTTCGCGCCTCGGTGACATCAGGGCGTTGCTGTCAATCCTCGATCCGCAGGTGGTGTTCACCCCGGACACTGCGGCGATGCGGTACAACCCTTCGGTTCGCGAGCTTCGCGGCGCAGATGCGGTGGCAGAGACGTTCAGGGGTCGGGCTCAGGCGGCGCAGCCGGCGATGATCGATGGAGAGTTCGGGCTGGTGGTGGTCGTGGGGGGACACCTGCGCGTCGTCCTGCTTCTGACCTTCGACGGGGAGAAGATCGCCGGGATCGATGCCGTCGCCAACCCCGACTATCTCGCCAGCTTGAAATACGACTTGCTCTAAAAATAACAGTCCAAACGAAAAGAGCCGTCGCTTGGCCAGCGACGACTCTCACAGGGGCAGGGAAGCGCCCGAAACTTCAGCAATAGCTGCACATGGCAGCCGGGTTGTTGTTGGGGATCACGTTCAGAAACTTGCCCACTGGAGAGGTCCGCTGTTCGCGCTTCCTGGCGGCCGTCTCAAGCAGACGCTTGAAATCGTCAAGTTTCACGCCGTCGGCACGGAGCACCATGGCGATTAGGGGGTCGTGAAGGGCTTCGGTAATGGTCAGGTCTTCTCTGGTCTTGCTCATGGTTTGCCTCCTTTCGTGGGCGGTAGCCCGTGTTCCACCCCGCTCCGATCAAATCAACCACGTTGACTTCGGCAGAGAGTGGTGTTACCGGTAAGTAACAATGCATTTGTTACCGATCGGTCACATGGATGTCAAGGACCTTGTCCGCGAAAAAATCAGAATCATTGAGCCTGCTGTCTCCCGCAAACACTGACGAGAAAATCCCGCCACGGGAGCGCATCGTCTCCACCGCCGCCGAGCTTTTTCGCGAGCACGGCATCCGTGGCATCGGTGTGGATGCGATCGCAGATGCGGCGCTGACCAACAAGATGACGCTCTACCGGCATTTCGGCTCGAAGGACGAGCTGGTCTGCGAGACGCTGCGCCGCGCTTCGGAAAGAGCCGAAGCAATCTGGCGCGATCTCGAGGCAACCCATCCCGGCGACCCGAAGGCGCAGCTCAGGGCATGGATCGAAGCGCGAACGCAAAGCCTTTGCGGCGAGCACGTCGGCTGTGATCTCGCCAATGCGGCCATTGAGCTGAAAGGTGAGGGGCATCCCGCCTATAGCGTGATCGAGCGCCACAAGGCTGAGCAACGCGACCGGCTCGAAGCGCTCTGTCGAGCAGCCGATGCGCGCGAACCGAAGCTGCTGGCCGATACACTGACGCTCCTTCTGGAGGGGGCTCGCGTTACGCGGCAAGCCATGGGCAACGACACATGTTGCAATCATTTCTCCAAGGCCTGCAACGCTGCCATCGCCGCCTTTGCGTGATGGGACCCGCCGATCGGCGGGAACCATATGCCTTTATGCTCGTTTCGGAAGATGCGGGAAGCAAAGGCATGGACTATCTCTATCTCCATCGTCTGTATGCAAAACGAGCCGAGCTCGAGGCAAAGCTCGAGCTCTATGAGGCGCGCGATTGCTTCGGTGACGAGGAGATCGATGATGGCACCGATCAGGAGCTGCGAGAGAAGCTCAGCGAAATTTCAAGCGAGATCGACACGCTGGAGCGCTCGCGCGCGCCCTGAACGGCTCTAGCTACTGGCATCCAGAAGCTGAATGGTGCGGTCGTCGAACTCGCCGCGATAGAGCCGATCAACGACTTTGTGAAAAGCCGACCCGTGCTCGCTGATCGCCGCAAAGAGGGTCATGGACGACCGCAGCTTGAGATCATCAGGAGACCCGAAGATCTCGTGGGCGGATTTTCCCTCGATCGAAAGGACGGCATCGACACAGCGCAATAGTCTGCTACCGAGGACGGGGTCCGCGAGATAGGCGGTGGCCTCTTCCGCCGAGCGGATGGCGTATTTCTCTGCCATGGACGATGAGCCGAGCCCGGCGATCTGGGGAAATATGAACCACATCCAGTGGGATCGCTTGTGTCCTGCTCTCAATTCCGAAAGCGCTCGCTCGTAGGTACCATTCTGCGCATGAACGAAGCGATCCAGATCATAATCAATCTCATCGGGCATCGACGATCCTCCCCTGGCGCATAACTATATCATGGGGGAGGGTTGTCCATGCCCGGAACTCGACAGGTCCTCAGCAGGACCTGTCCGGGTATGGGCTGTGCTCCCGGCAATAATCGACCGAGGGTAATGAATCCGAGATTGACCCGACAGCTGCCGTGTCGAGGCCCGATGCCATGGGCACCGTGAAATGGACCGTCAGTCCGGCAATGCCTAGTAGCGCAAAGGCCGCAAGAACGATGAAGCGTTCTGATATTGAAGGTTTGTGTGCACCAACATGCTCGGCGTATTCGCGTTCACCCATGCCATTCAACTCGTCATCTGTCGCGTGGTGGTGTACCACGTCGCCACGCGCCGCGTTCCAACTCTCGCTGTTTGTCATTTTGTTAACTCCTACACTGATGCGTGCACCGACACATGATCGTCCTCTCGCCGGCGAACAGCACGAAAACGCATGTGTGTTCTTTTGGGCCGAGATTGAAGACCGGATACACAAACGCAGTGTTCATAAAATCGAACCAATCGGTTTGATTTGGAACTTTGAGGGCTTGGCTCCTCGACAAAATTCAGCTTAGTTCGGATGATCAGTCAGATTGCGGATGCCCCCATGACCAAATCATTTGGCGCGATGTCCATCGCACAACTTTCCAGTCTCATTCAAACAACAGCGGTCGATCCCATCGAAGTGACGGAAGCTGTTATCGACGGCATCGAGGCCTATGCCGACCAGGCGGCCTTTACGGCAATCTTCAAGGATCGCGCAACGGAAGAGGCGAAGGCCTCATCGAAGCGAATGAGAGAGGGTCGCTCTTGCGGAATGCTGGACGGCATACCGATCGCCTGGAAGGACCTGTTTGACATCAAGGGGCGGACAACGACGGCCGGGTCGACAGTACTGGCCAGAGAGCCGGCTGCGCAGGCGGACGCGGCTGTCGTGGCAACGCTGAAACAGGCGGGCATGGTCTCGATTGGCTGCACGAACATGAGCGAGTTCGCCTTCTCCGGGCTCGGCCTCAATCCACACTACGGCACGCCGCGCAATCCACGCAGCAAAGATGTTCCGCGCATTCCGGGTGGCTCATCGTCCGGCGCTGGCGTTGTGGTGGCAGCTGGCCTCGTGCCGGTGGCGATGGGGACGGACACGGGAGGTTCGGTGCGCATCCCGGCTGCCCTCAACGGTATCGTCGGATACAAGGCAACGCGCGGTCGCTATCCGATGGCAGGCGTCTTCCCGCTGGCAAAGAGCCTGGATTCGCTTGGTCCGCTCTGCAGGACCGTTCAGGACGCGGTGTGGATCGACGCGGGAATGCGAGGCGCGTCAGCGCCGTCAATAGCCGCTCGCCCACTCAAGGAGTTGGACATCGTTATCCCTGACAATATCGTTTTCGATGGCGCTGAAGCTGGCGTGGTCGCAACTTTCGAGACGGCGGTCGATTGGCTGGAGGCGGAGGGTGCATCGATCAGCCGGATCAAGATCCCGGCTTTTGACGAGATATTGGCGCTGATGGCTCGATATGGTGCCCTGGTCACGGCCGAAGCCTATGTGCTTCACCACGAGCGATTGGCTGGGCCTGCGGCTGACGACATGGATCGCCGCGTGGTCGTGCGCACTCGACTGGGCGAGAAGACCACGCTTGCGGCCTATCTGGCGATCCTTGAAGCCCGCGAGCGGTTGATCGCCGACGTCGACCGCCTTGTCGGCGACAGCTTCGTTGCGTTTCCGTCGGTCGCCCATGTGGCGCCGCCGATCGCCCCATTGGAAGCCGACGACGATTTGTTTTTCGCAACCAACGGGAAGACCTTGCGCAATACGCTTTTCGGCAACTTCCTCGATTGGTGCGGCGTATCGATCCCCTGCGGGACGGGAGATGCCGACATGCCGGTCGGCTTCCTGCTTTCTGCCGTGGGCAAGCGGGACGAAGCGCTCCTTGGCGCGGCGCTTTCGGCGGAGACAGTTATCCGCGGAGAATTTACGTGAGATCGCAGGCATTGCTCCCGGGAGGAGAACATGACTGAAAGCAATTTGGAGAATGGACGTTTTGCAGTTTCGACGTGGTCGCTGCATCGGCTGCTGGGGGCCGTCTATCCCTACAGCCCCGATCCGGGGAAAAGTGCAGCGCGCAAGGAGCCATATGGGCCGGGGAGTTCCCCGCTGACCGACATTCCCGGGCAACTTGCCAAACGTGGTATCGGGCGGCTTGAGATATGCTCGTTCCATCTGCCAAGCATCGAAGCCGCCTATCTCGCGGAGATGCGCTCAGCGCTTCAGGACGCCGGCATCCTGCTTCAGACACTCCTCGTCGAAGATGGCGATCCCAGCCATCCAGAGACCGCGGAACGCGACATTCAGTGGATTGCCGGCTGGATTGGGGTCGCGAAAGCGCTTGGCGCCAGGAACATGCGGGTGATCGCCGGCAAGCAGATGCCGACCGCAGAAAACCTTGAGCGGGCCGCGGGCCATCTCGGTTGGCTTGGAAAGCAGGCCGAGAACAGCGGCGTTCGCATTGTCACAGAGAACTGGTTCGACCTTCTGCCTTCGCCGAAGGAAACCAATTGGCTGCTCGATACACTGCAGGGCAAAGTCGGCCTGAATGGCGACCTCGGAAACTGGGCTGCGCCTGAAAAATACGCAGGGCTTTCCGACATCATGCGCCGTGCGGAACTCTGCCACGCCAAGGCCAATTTCAATGAAGCGGGGCTTGACAGCGCGGACTACCGCAAGTGCCTGGAAGCGTGCCGGACGGCAGGTTACGACGGACCGTATACCTTGATCTACGATTCACCATTCTTTGCCGATGAGTGGGACGGTATCCTGCTTGAAAAGGCATTCATCGAGGACTTCCATCAGGAAAAGCAGCGCGCGGCTGGCTAAACCGCGAAAGGAGCATGGCATGACTGGCGCAACGACGATCGACGGCTTCGCAAGGCGGATCAGAAGCGGTGGGGGCGGATTGATTTCCGCGTGGATCGGCATTCCCGATCCGCTTTTCGTCAATCATCTGGCGCAAGAGGCCTTCGATGCCATCGTGCTGGATATGCAGCATGGCGTCTGGGATATCGGATCGGCAGCCGTTGGCATTGGCCAGGGGCGGCTCGCCGGCAAGCCGGTGCTCGCCCGAATTCCGGTCGGTGACTTCGCATCGGCCTCGCGTCTTCTCGATGCGGGAGCCTCGGGCATCATTGCGCCGATGATCAACTCGGTGTCTGATGCCGAGGCCTTCGCCAGGGCCACCAAGTATCCGCCGGTCGGCGAGCGCAGCTGGGGGCCGACGCTGGCGATCAACCACACGGGACTTTCGGCCGCTGAGTATCTCGCGACCGCGAATGAAGAGACCGTGGCCATTGCCATGATCGAGACGCGTGCAGCCCTTGATGCTGCGGATGAAATCATGCGTGTTGAGGGAATTGACGGTATTTTCGTCGGCCCGTCCGATCTCTCGATTGCCCTGTCAAATGGAACGAAGCTGGCACCTGACACGGCGGAGGTCGACGGCGTTCTCAAGCACCTCATCGCCCGTTGCCGTGCTCACGGCAAATTCGGCTGTGTCTTCGGCAGTAACGGCGAGCGGGCCGGAGAATTGTTGAAGATGGGCTTCGATCTCGTCATTGCCGGGGCCGACACGCAACAGCTACGGTCGGGCGCCGCGAGCGCGATTGCCGCCGCGCGACGCGTTCAGGCAAGCTGAACTACTTGACGGCCAGCCAGATGACATGACGCGCGCCTCCGCGTTTTCCGTTGGCGCGCGTATTGACGGCCTCGACGGCAAAGCCGCAGTCACGAAGCCGACGGGTGAAACCGGCATCCGGCCCGGATGACCAGACGGCAAGAACACCTCCGGGTCGCAAGGCATCGCGTGCGGAACGCAGGCCAGCGAAATCGTAGAGGCTGTCGTTGGAACGACGCGTCAGGCCGTCCGGCCCATTGTCGACGTCAAGCAGGATGGCGTCGAATTTCGCCTTGCTTTGCCGGATCAGTTCGCCAACATCGCCATGATGGATGGCGACGCGCGGATCGTCGAGACACCCCTGAAAAACCGCTGACATTGGACCGCGTGCCCATTGCACCACCGCCGGCACCAGTTCTGCAACCGTGACGGATGCATCCTCCGGCAGGGCCGAGAGGGCGGCGCGCAGTGTGAACCCCATTCCGAGACCACCGATCAACATATTCGGGCGCGCACGCCCGGCGATCTTTTCGCGGGAAAGCCTTGCGAGCGCCTCCTCCGAGCCGCTCAGGCGGCTGTTCATCAGCTCGTTCGAGCCCAGCATGATCGAAAATTCGCTGCCTCGTTGTTTGAGGCGCAATTCGCCACTTTCTCCGGGAATGGGCGCGGAATCCAGTTGGACCCAGGGGAGCATGTCTGTCGTGCCTCGCGTTGCGCGCTTCCCCTAGCACAAAAGAAGTTCCCCGCGAACCGCCAGCGAGGCGCGCGGGGGACGTTTTAGCAGTGATTGCTCAATTGTTGTTCCGGCACGCCTGATTGGTAACGGTGTTGGTTCCACCCCGAACCGTTCGGTGTTGGCCCTCGGGGCAACCGGTCCACTGTATGGAGTTGGTACTCGTCGTCGTGGTACCAAAGTCGATCGGTATCGAGAACCCGCCTCCACCTGTTCCTTCGGTATCAGGCGAGGTTCCAAGTGGCGGCGACCCGTCGAGGCGGCCGCTGCTGTCCATCCCCATATTTGCTTGCGCAAGGGCCGAACCAGCGAAACTGAGGAGGAGCACTGAAGTCACTGCGATAAGCCTGCGCATGATCGAGATCCCTTCAAGTTGAAGCACTTACCAATGTAGCGCGTCATTCTGTTTCGTCCAGCAAAACAAGCAGTTATGGCGTTGAAAATCGCAGTATATCGGCCAATGCTTAACGATTGCGTGGGCCTGGGTGCGGGGCAGTCCTTGAATTCTCTCGGTATGCGCCAGATTGCTTAGACGGGCGCGACCAACGGAGGCGAGCATGAGCGAGAATCCTGAAGCCGTTCGGGTGAGGATATCCGGCCTCGTCCAGGGCGTCAGTTTTCGAGTTTGGACGCGGGCACGGGCTAAGGAGTTCGGCCTTGCGGGCTGGGTCCGCAACGAGACCGATGGATCCGTGACCGCGCTTATTGCGGGACCGGAGACGGCCGTCTCGGCGATGCTGAAGGAATTTTGGAAAGGCCCCCCCGGCGCGTCGGTGCAAGCTGTCGAGGCCGAACCGGTATCCCCGGACAGCGTCCCCTCCGGATTTCGGATTACGGCATAGCGCGGATTGGGAGAAACCGCGAGCTCCTCGCCGCGGCTATGGGCAACAGCCAATTGTTGTCCTCTTTCAACAGTCTCGCCTTAACGCGACCTCGTCCTGCATTTCTGATGACCGAAAACACATTTCAGCCATGGTATGAGCGAGTAGGGATGTCTTGCCTGACTGAAACATGAATCGGAATCTTTGAAATTGCATGCCACGTCCATGATCCGACCGCTGTTGGCAGCGGCCGGCGCCTTGCTTCTTGCGGCTTGTACGCAACTCCCCGCAGAACGAATTGTCGCAACTGCCGCAGCCCCTGCGATGGAGGCGGTCACGCCTGTGCCGGAGCCGCAGCCCCAGATCCCGCCGGTGGAGGGGGCTGCCGAGAAACCGGACTATTCCATCGCCTATGCCGAAGTCGACGAGGGTGAGTTTCGCTGGCCCGCGATAGATCACACGGCGGTCCATCCCGACTATTTGCGTCAGGAAGTCGATTATGCGACCGACGAGCCGCCGGGCACCATCGTGGTTGAGACCGAGAAAAAGTTTCTCTACCTGGTGCTGAAGGACGGACGAGCTATTCGCTACGGTGTGAGCCTCGGTGCCCAGGGCCGGGCATGGAAGGGGCGTGCAATCATTCAGTGGAAGCGAAAGTATCCGACATGGACACCGACACCGTCGATGATCAGTCGCAATCCGAAACTCGAACAGTGGAAGCAAGGCATGCAGCCCGGCGTGAACAATCCCCTCGGGGCACGCGCACTATACATCTTTCAGGACGGCCAGGACACGCTCTATCGCATCCACGGCTCTCCGGAATGGCAAACGATCGGCAAGAACGCCTCGTCTGGCTGCGTACGGATGTTCAATCAGGACGTCATCGACCTTTACGAACGTGTGAGAGGCAAGGCGCCACTGGTTGTGAAGTGAACACCGCCTGACGCAGGCGGTGTTCGCCATTACGGCGCTGGATCGCTCGAACGATCATGGTCCCAACCGGCGCCGACAGCGGCGTCGACCTCGCAGATGACGCCGGCTGGGTCGTAGCTGATCGTTACGTCACCCTTCAACTCGGCCGCCAGCAGGTTTTCGATCAGGCGCGAGCCGAAGCCCTTTCGCGACGGAGGAGTAACGGCCGGCCCGCCCTTTTCCTGCCAGCGCAACCTCAGCCTGTTATCGCCGCCAAGCGACCATTCAATCGAAACGTGGCCTTCCGGTGCGGACAAGGCCCCATACTTGGCTGCATTCGTCGCCAATTCATGCAGAGCCAGCGAGATAGACACAACCGCCCGCGGCGCCAGTTGGATGCTCGGGCCCGAGATCGAAAACCTGTCACGCTGATAGTGAGACAGAGACTGCTTGATGACGGCTTCCAGTTCGGCCTGCTCCCAGTTGCCGTGTGTCAGGAGATCATGTGCCTTGGCCATCGAGGCCAGTCTGGCCTCGAAAGCGTCCACGCCGGCCCGGGTTGCCTCCTCGCGTCCGAGCGTCTGTCGCGCAATCGCCATCACGGTCGCGAGCACGTTCTTCACACGATGGTTCAGTTCGCCCACGAGAACTGTCTGGAGCCGCTCGGCCTCCTTTCGGGCGCTGATGTCGTGCGCTATTTTTGAGGCCCCGACAATCCTGCCATAGGCGTCGAAAATAGGCGAAACGCTGAGTAGGACGTCGACAAGGCCGCCATCCTTGCGGCGGCGCTTGGTCTCATAAGGCTCTACCTTCCGGCCGGCACTGACCTGCCTGATGATCGCAGGCTCCTCTTCAATCCTGTCATCCGGAACCAGAATGATGACCGATCGGCCGATCGCTTCCTCAGCGGAATAGCCGTAGAGCTTCTCCGCTCCGATATTCCAGCTCGTGATCCTCATGTTCAGGTCGGTGCCGAGAATGGCATCGTCGGACGAAGCAATGATTGCGGCAAGCCGGCGTTCGACCTCCTGCGCCCGCTTGCGTTCAGTGATATCGACGACGACCGCTGCGGTTTGCCGTATGTCGCCGTTCTTGTCGCGAAGAGGCGAGACGGAACTCGCCACCCAAACGAGGCTGCCATCCTTGCGAACGTAGCGTTTCTCGATGTCGAAGCTCTCGCCTGTTTCCACCATCCTCCTGAACGATCGGACATAGTTGTCCAGATCCTTGGGAAATGTGATGTCCTGGACCCGCATCTTCAGAAGCTCGGCTTCCGTGTAGCCGACGATTTCGCAGAAACGGCTGTTGACCAAGAGCAGACGCCCCGCGAGATCAGACTGGCCCATGCCTGCAGCAGTCTGCGAGAATATGGCACGAAACCGCTCCTCGCTCTCCCGCAACGCGGTCTCGAATCTAACGCGTTCTGTGGTCTCGCTGACGATGCAGAAGACGCCACCGACGTTCCCCACTTCGTCCCTTATCGGTGAGTAAGAGATGTCGAAGTGCGCGGTCTCGGGATAGCCGTGCCGCTCGATATAGAATGGGCGGTCCTTGGCAACCACCGTCTCTCCGTGATCAAGAACCCGTCGCAGGAGCGGTTCCAGATCGCTCCATAATTCGCTCCAATGCTCGCGGGCGGGGCGGCCGAGCGCTTGAGGATGCTTGCGCCCGATTGTCGGCGCATAGGCGTCATTATAAAGAGCGATGAAATCCCGGCCCCAGAATATGACGATCTGCGCCTTGGCGGGTAGCATGATGTCGACGGCCGATTTCAATCCGGCCGGCCACGAGGAAAAGGGGCCGAGGCCGCTTGCTTCCCAGTCGTGGCCGAAAATGCGACCGGCCATCTCGCCCGATGCGGTATATGTATCACTGCTGCGCAGGGGTCTCGTCCTCTCTAGAGTGCCCTTGTAATTCAAAGGTTTGGCGCGCAGACGTCAAGAGGCAATGCAAGGGAGCGGTCAGTTATCGCTCGACATGGCACCAGGCGGCGAGAAGCGGACGTGCGGTGCACCGCATCGCGACATTGTGCCCCGCTTCGTTGAAGAAAATCGAACCGATGGAACCGCGCTGCCAGCCCTTGTCGTCGCAGGAGAATTCGCAGTCGGAGAGCGCCAGAAAAACCCGGGAGCGATACTGTATGTGGTCAGGGAAACGGCTGTAAGGCGCCATGATGGTGAGGCCGAGAGCCACGTCGCTTCGCTCTTCCACGCCGGATATGCCGGCCACGACCGCATGCGCATGCGTATGTTCTATGTTGATGCTGGCAAATGGGCCGGTTTTGCTCGCAACCCATTCGAGGCTCTTGGCGATGTCGTTGATGGCCGCAGCGACTTCTGCGAAAGGCTCACCCTTTGAAGCCAAATTGCGCAGCGCAAACTGCAATTGTGGAGCCAGGGGCAGGGAGGTGGCCGGCTTGTTTGCGATGGCGCCCGGTTCCTGCAGCAGGTGGAATACTTTCCCCGCAACAAATTTCTCCATGAAAGGAGCAGCGTCGGACAGCATGATGTTTCCCAACGCGCCGATCAGGCGTTGCACGGCGACAGGCCTGCGCGCGCGGCTTACGGGATAGTCGCCGCTGGCAGCCCTGGTCCCACGATGCAGAAGGAGATCTGCTTCCCTTCTCAACCGGGATTTCGACATCGGTATGGAACGCTCCTTGATCACATGAGGCGATCCTTATCCCGGCCGGATCAAAAAGCAAACTGTTCGAAGCGCCTTTTGCGAACATGCTGACCGCGGCTGGATGCGGTTGCCAGGGATCCTTTGCTCGAAGGCTTTGAGTTTCTGTTTGGCGGTTGACCGCCAAACAGAAACGACGCCGCGCCGATCCTTTATTCTGCCCGTTTCAGTGCATCTCCCAGAACCGAGACGATCTTCCAGATCTCGTCGCTCTCAATGATCAGCGGCGGAGAAAGCGCGATCGTATCCCCCGTGACACGGATCAACAGCCCCTTCTGGAAGCAGTCGACGAAGACGTCATAGGCACGCGCACCTGGCGCGCCGTCGCGTGAGGCAAGCTCGATTGCACCGACGAGCCCGAGGTTGCGGATGTCGATGACATGCCTCAGCCCCTTCAAGGAGTGAAGGGCGTCCTGCCAGGTGTCGGTCAAGGAGGCGGCACGGGTCAGCAAGCCTTCCTCCTCGTAGATCTCAAGCGTAGCAATGCCTGCAGCACTGGCAACCGGGTGGCCGGAATAGGTATAGCCGTGGAAGAGTTCGATCTGGCTCTCCGGTCCCGCCATCAAGGCGTCGTGCACTTTCCGGCTCGCAAAGACCGCGCCCATCGGAATGGCGCCGTTCGTCAGACCCTTGGCGGTGGTGACGAGATCGGGAACGACACCGAAATAGTCGGTCGCAAATGGCGTTCCAAGCCGTCCAAAGCCGGTAATGACCTCGTCGAAGATCAGGAGGATGCCATGCTTGTCGGCAATAGCGCGCAGACGCTCCAGATACCCCTTCGGCGGCAGGATGACGCCGGCGGATCCGGACATCGGCTCGACGATGACGGCGGCGATCGTTTCTGCGCCATGCAGCGCAACCAGCCGCTCCAGATCGTCGGCCAGCTCGACCCCATGCTGCGGGAGCCCCTTGGAAAAACCATTTCGCTCGATGTCGAGCGTATGGCGCATGTGGTCGGCCGGTATCTGCGGGAAGACGCGCCGGTTGTTGACAAGACCGCCGACCGAGATGCCGCCGAAGCCGACGCCGTGATATCCCTTCTCGCGACCGATGATGCGGGTGCGGGTGCCCTGGCCGATGGCGCGCTGGTAGGCGATCGCAATCTTCAACGCCGTATCGACCGATTCCGAGCCGGAGCCGGTGAAGAACACGCGATCGAGTTTTGCGCTCGGGCCGCCCGGCGCGATCCTTGCGAGCCTTTCGGCGAAGTCGAAGGCGACGGGATGGCCCATCTGAAAGGTCGGGGCAAAGTCCATTACCTGCAGCTGGCGAGCAACGGCATCCGCGATGCGCTGGCGACCGTGGCCGGCATTGACGCACCAGAGGCCAGCCGTGCCGTCCAGCACCTTGTTGCCATCAATATCCGTGTAATACATGCCTTCGGCTGAGGCGAGCAGCCGGGGTGCGGTCTTGAATTGGCGGTTTGCCGTAAACGGCATCCAGAAATTATCGAGGGAAGGCCGGTTGGAAATGTTGATCTGGTCCACCGCTATAGTCTCCATTGTGCGTGGCGACATGTTCGGTGATTTGCGTCAAGGGACAAGTCCTTTTCTTTGCGTGTGTAAGCACTTGAAATGTATAGCCACGAGTTGAATATGTTCGATATTCGCAACAGGTGAAACGCGCCCCATGTCCGTCGATATCGGCAACCGCCTTCGTCATCTGAGGATGATGCACAATCTCTCTCAACGCGAACTGGCCAAGCGCGCCGGTGTCACGAATTCAACGATCTCGCTGATCGAGTCGAACACCTCCAACCCTTCCGTCGGGGCGCTGAAGCGCATACTTGACGGCATCCCCATCGGTCTTGCGGAATTCTTTGCCTTCGAACCGGAGCGGCCACGAAAGGCATTCTATGCAGCCGAGGAGCTCGTCGAGATCGGCAAGGGGCCGATCTCCTATCGGCAGGTTGGAGAAAGCCTGTTTGGGCGAAGCCTGCAGATCCTGAAGGAGTGCTACCAGCCAGGCTCCGACACCGGCAAGGTCCTCCTCGTTCACGAGGGAGAAGAGGGCGGTATCGTTCTCTCCGGGCGGCTCGAAGTGACGGTTGACGACGAGCGTCGGATCCTTGGACCGGGCGATGCCTATTATTTCGAAAGCCGGCGACCGCACCGGTTCCGATGCGTCGGGCCGATTGCATGCGAGGTCATCAGCGCCTGCACACCGCCGACATTCTAGACCTTTCAGGCTTTGGCGCCCTGTATCCTCGCCAGGACGCGGTCAAGCGCCGAGATCAGGGCATCGCGCCCGCCGTTTTTCTCAAAGTCGGACAACACCTGTTCGTTGAGGCCGCCCTTCGTCGCAAACTCGCTGCTGAGTTCTTTAAGCGGAACGGTTTTCGAGCGCAGCGCAGTCTGCGTGAGATTGGTAAACAGCGGCGCGATATAGGCGCGTCCCTTGCCTTTGGTGAGGCCACGTTGTTCCAGCCACGCAGCCGAAATGTCCATGATTCCGAGGACGGTCGACATCAGGGAGCTGGCCGCCGCCAATAGGTCGTACTCCTCCTTGGTCTCGCATTCGACCGCGGTACCCATAACGGTAAAGAGCGCCGCAATGCGAGAGTCCGGCGGAAAAACGGCCGTCACGCCTTCGCGGTCGGCCACAAAAGGCAGTGGAATGGCCTGGACGAGGTGAACATCAGCCCCGATCCATTCAAGAAGTGTCTTGCGATCGGTGGCTGCAATGACGCTGAGAACGGATTGACCCTTTCGGAACGTCAGTCCGCCGAGAACCTCCTTCGCAATTTGCGGGCGCACCGCCAGGACAATCACGTCGCTCGCGTCGATGACGGCCTGATTGTCGGCGGCAATCGAGACTTCTGAAAAGTCCGCAGCCAATTTTTGGGCGATCGCGGCGTTGCGAGGCGAAATGGTCACCTGCGCGACGGCGGCTGGCTTCGTCAACAGGCCCCTGACCATGGCGTCGCTGATTGCCCCGGTCCCGATGAAGCCGATTTTTTCTGTCTGCACGCCACTCTCCCCACGCTGCGCGGTCAGGCCGGACATTGCCCGCACCGCGAAATAGCGTTCCGCGCGCCATGTGGCAAGGCAGGCGGGCCGCTCGGACGATCGACCCGCAAACCGAAATGACTACTCCCGCGCCCGCATGGGTGCCAGCGACATGGAATGTGAATAGGCCTGCGGCGATCTGTTTCCGGGCATGTTTTCATCGAGTACGAGCGTCTTGAGGTCGTCCGTCCTGACATCGAGGGTAACGACACTCTGCCTCTTATCCAGCTGCCAGACGAGGTAGCCAAGGGCCGGCGAGTAACCGCAATCACAGCCACAATCGTCGTATGCAATCGGTTTTGGCTTCTCTGGAAGCAGCATGATCAGCGGTTTTGGCATCTTGTAGCATTGCCCTTCGTAGGCGTAGCCATAGATAACGCCAATGCTCTTGAGATAGCCTTGGCAGGGGTCACCAAACCTGACCCACGGCAGCCCCACTGCGATCGGCAGGCAGATTGCCTCATGATCATGCAGTAGCGAAATGTTCACGCTCGCTTTCGCCTTTTCGGCGTCTTTGGCATCGACTTTGACGCTTTCCGTTGCAGGGCGTCCATATAGTCGCACCTCACTCGGGTCGTAAGGGCCGGACGTTCCGACGTTTGGATTTCTGCAGCAATCGCTCATTGTCCTCTCCTTTCGGGTTGCCTCAATAGGTGATTTCACGCCATGCAAAACTTGCCCTGAAAGCTTCCGCCACAGCACCGTCGGCGGCATCAACGATCGACCCTGCGGCCTGGTTGAATGTCAAAGTCCGAGCGTCGAGATTCTTCAGCGAAGTGGCGAGCGCACGTCCGACGTCGTCCCTCGCCTTCTCCAAAGCCAGCTGAAAATAAAGGGGTCTGGTGCGAAAAGATTGCGCCGTCAGTTCGCGGAAGCGATCAAACTCGTCAAGTGTCAGATGGCGCAAATCCACCTCGAGAAGCCGCCGTTCGGCAGAACCGTTGGCCACGAGATTGCGATGGTAGAGTTCGACGATCGTGTCGAAGACGGCGCCGACGAAGGGCAGCGCGCGGTCGTGCGGGTCGCGTGTGACTTCCGACATGCGTCTGAAGTTGGTCGCGAGGCGGATCTGGGTTTCCGGGCTGGTTTCGGCGAAGCGATTGAGCTCGTTGTAGAGCAGCAGATCTCCCTTTGTCCTTCGCAGCAACCGGTCGATAGCGGAATCGAAGGAGAGAAAAGAGATCAGCGATACACAGTCGGAAAAGCCTTCCGAGAAGGGAAAGAACTCGCTCTCGCGGGAGGCTCCGACCGGAATGCCTATTTCCGAGAAGATGATCAGGTGCCCGACCTCATGGGCGATCGCATCGAAATTCAGCGCGTAAGGTCTTGGCGTTCCACCGACATCCGAGCGTCCAAGTTCCAGAAAGCCATAGCCTGCCTGGGCGTTGTCCCAGTCGACCAAAGGGATGATCTCCAGTCTGGGAAGCGTGGCATCGAAAAACCACTGAACCCGATGACCGAGGTAACTCTGCCAGATTTCGAGCACACGATGGATGCAGGCATAGGCATGAACGCCGAGATAGGGTCGCGACAGCGGATCCAAGCTGTCGAAATGTCCGTCAGGGCCCGCATGCACTGGTGGACGCCTGATGCCGTTAAAGGGTGGCAGGCGCGAATAGCCGTAGGGCTGCTTGCTGTAGAGCGGATCAGCCACATACATGCGGGCATCGCTCGGCCCAGGGAAAATCTCGTTGGGTAGAATCGACAGCCAGACGCGATCTGGCTGCTCGTAGCCAGGGATGAACGGAGGCTGAGGAAAAATCCAGAATCGAGTTCCTGTGCCGGCCTCGGTAGAGGCCGCCATAACATGCGGGTGCAAATCCATGTTGGTCTCGCCCCATATGTAAAAGCAACTTTACGTTTATTTAGTAAATATTAATTAGATCAGTGTCAATATTGGTTGCTTCGAGATCGCGAATGAAAGTATTCGTTGCAACCCAGGCTTCAGCTGGGCGCCGGCCGGAAAATCTCTCAGACAACTCTGGCGCGAATTTGAGTGCCGCTAGTGCATCAAGACCCTTCTGTCGGACGAATTGATGACGCAAGCGGCCGATTTCTTCTCGCGGCCACCCCTCTGCGCGAAGTATCTTCTCAATGGATCGATCGCGAAAATTCATTCGCCGGGCAGTTTCGGTAAGGCTGTCGCGTTGAGCGGCGCTTATATGGCCGAGCCGCATCAGATGGGAAAAAGTTCTTTGCAGATCGATCAATGCATCTGTCACCGGCGGGAAGCCCAATTCGGCCGGCCCCGACTGAACGGCGACGGCATCGTCTGGGGTCAGCACCCAGCGCCTGTACCACCGGAAAATCAATCCGACGCCGATCATGCCGTATGGACCCAACTCCGCAGCCCGAAGCGCTCCCATGCTTGCTGCTCCGATCACGACGATCCCTTGCGCCAGCGCCCATAAAATCTCCTTGTGCCGGACCGATGGGCGGTCTTCGAACTGCCCGTCGATGATGACCATCGCTCTTGGACGAAATGCATGGGCCGCAAGCAGGATGTCGCCCTGTGCCACCGGCTGCAGGTAAACGGCATCAAGTGCCGCCTGAGCCTCAGGCAGTCGCAGTGTCGGCCCCAGAAAAACCAGTATCGGTCCGGCTAGATCTGCCGCACTCATTTTGACCTCCTAGCGCACGACGTTGAACGGGCGGGCTCGGGGCATCAGCATCCTGACGCAACGAACGGGCCCGCCTGGATGTGAACCCAGGGGAACCGCAAGAACGGGTCCAAGCTCGGCGTCTTCGATGCGGTCGAGCAGATCCTGGAGGCTCGAAATAGGAGGGGCGTCAACGATTTGCGTGAAAGAAACTGGATTGAGGATGAGCTGCCGGGCCTTTGCAACAATGCTATCGACCCGCTTGTGATAGTGTCGCGTCGTCTGATCGTCGCGAGCGCCTGAGATGGCTCCGGCACGGGCCGCCAGCGCCTCGCACAAGGCATTTTCTGCCGCCTCGGCGAGGTCTTTTCCAGCCGAATAACCTTCCGTCGGCAATGCGAGCAGGGGATGGCCGCCACCGAGCTCGATCGTCTGGCACCAGACGACGCTAACGCCAGTCGGGGAGGGGGCATGCCAGAACCCGGCCGATATATTGTGTTCCGCAAGAAGACCGGTCAGGTGATCGACGGCGGGACCGAGGCTTCCGGGGGAAAGCCGGTATCTGTCGAAGAAGCCGTGCGTGTCGAATGCCCGGGCAATTGCGTCGCGTTCTATACACTCGAGGAGCGCATGTGCGGTCGCTTGATGCCAGGTTGAATGGCAGGCTAGACCGGTGGTGGTACGCAGGAAGAGCCCGTCGAAATCCGGGGGCGGATCCGTATAGCGTGTGTGCACGAGTTCAAGAGGAACCATTTGGCTGTGTCGGAGGCAAAGGTCATAGCCCATGATCCAGAGGGTTGGTTTCGACCGCCAGGCCGATGTTGCGTGGTCGTCAAGCTGACGATCGAAGAGGCCCTCCGGGATGGCGAGCTCATCGGCGCTTCCAAGGACGGCGCTGGTGGCGGGAACCAACTCGGCGTAATGGCGCTCAAGTGTCTCCATGATCGCGCCGATGGCGGCATGAACTATGGATCGGCCGCGGCCAAGCGAGGTCACTTCGGAAAGGGCAGCTGGGCGGATTGCCTGGACCGTGGGAAGCCCCAACCGGTCAAGGCCGGTGAGGTCTGCGACGCGTGTTATTCCTGCATGCCGGCAGATTGGCAGGAGCCTTCGCAGGTAATCATCTGGCGGATCGACCTCGGCCCTGCCCAACGATGCCCCCCGGTTGGCGGTGACCTCTGCCGCAAACTCGTCGAAGAGGCCGCCCCCTGAAATGGCGCCGTTGGGCTCATCGGTCGACAACAAGGCCAAACTCCTCGAGCGACTCCCTTATTCTGTCCTGGAGTGCGGCCGCCCCCTGCGTTTGGGCGATCTCTGCAGCAAGACGCAAATCTTCCATGACGAGCTCGCGCATCGCGCCGGAGCGGGCGCGCAGCATGGCCCGAACGCGGTACAATTCCGCGAGCCAATAGGCGTGACCTGTTTCCCTTGCTTTGACGATCGCCTGGCTGGCGACCTCGATGGCGCGATCGACCTTACCGTCAAGGCCGAGCATTGCGGCCTGCATCGAGAGATAGATCGGCAGGTCGATGACCGTGCCGAGCTCTCCCAAAAGGTCAAATCCCTTGCAGAACCTCTCATAACCGCCTGCGACGTTTCCAAGATGTGCTTCGGCCCATCCGCCGAAAAGGAGCGAGAGTCCGGCCAAAGATTGCATTTCATTCTGTCTGGAAAATTCAGACATCTCTTCCGAGATGGCTGTCAAGCGTTTGTAATCATTGCGATAGAATGCCGCGACAGCCTCCACGTCGAGAGAGTGTGCTTTGCTCGGCAGGTGGGAAATGCCATTCACGAACTGGATCATCTCTTTCAGTACGCGGTCTGATTCATGCGTTTTGCCTGTCAGCCACAGCGAGTGGGCCAGTTGGCCCAGGCCACAGGCACAGGCATCGTGCCCACCGTAGATGGTTCGCGCTTCGGTCGCCCTTTGTGCGTCGTAGAGAGCCAGGCCTTCCCGCACAGCATTCTGCGTTTCCCTGTGGCGTCCGAGGTTGAAGTCGATCGCCCAGATGCAGTGGTTCATCTGCAGGCGTACCTCCGGGTCCCGGATGCCTGCCAGCATGACCTGAACCTCCATGGCGCGTTCGTGCATCGTCAAAAAATCGGAACCCGTCAGCCACCAACCCCAGTAGATTGGAAACCATCGCGACTTCTCTTCCAGCGGTTGTCGATTGGCGATTTCCACCCCATCTTCGTAAAGCTTTCGCGCTGGCGGCGAATTCAGGCCGATTGTCCCGGTAAGCACTGGTCCCAATGCAATGACGGCCGATAGCCGCAGCCGATCGACCCGCTCGTTCATGCCGAGCTCGTCGCAGATTGAGAGGCCATGCTCGAGATGATGGCGAGCTTCGACCAGGGCCGACCGACGTGCGGCCTCCTGGCCGGCCGTAATGAACAATTCCACGGCGGTCTCCTTGAGACCCGCACGTTCCGCATGCTCGGCACGCGCACCGCCATCGATCCACGGTGCGATCGTGGGGTCTTCGGTCAGTGCTTCGAAGAGGCGGCGATGAAGCGCCTGGCTTTGTCGCCGTAGCAGCAGTTTGTATATCGTCTCCTGGATCAGTGAATGGCGAAAGCCATAGGTAACCGTTCCGCCGGCTCGCACATGCGTTACGAAGCCGGTGTTACAAAGTGTATCCGCCGCGTTTGCCAGCGCCTTCCTGTCATAGTCCGGAAGCAGAGTCTGAAGAAGCGACAAGGTAAAGCGGGAGCCAGCAACGGCTCCGGCGCGTGCCACGTCTCTAATTGGGCCGAGATTGCCGAGCCGTGCTTCGAGGATCTCTTCAAATGTCGAGATATGCGCCGACGCTCCGCTTTCCGGGATCGTGACACCCGTAATCGTGGTCTCGGACATCCATTGGCATATCTGCTCGATGAAAAGCGGCACGCCGCCCGAAATCCGCTCGGTTACCTCAACCAGGTCTTCAAACTCCGCCGCTCTGTGCTGTGGCCAGTTGCGCTCGATTGCAAGCCTCGTCTGGTCTGCATCGAGAGGGTTTAGAGGCAGTCGCGATGGACGGGCGTCCTCTGGCCATTCCATGGTCGCCTCAGGGCGTGTGGTCGCAATCAGGAGGATCGGTAGCCCCAGGATGGCGCGGGCCGCCTCAATCAAAAACTCTCGAGAAGTCGGATCTATCCAGTGAACGTCCTCGACGACAAAGAGAAGGGGCCCGTTTTCACAGAGTGCCTGCATCGCTTTCGGGATTGCCTGTCGCGCTCTCTCCCGGATCAGTCTGGGATTGCTGCCGGCGAGGTTTTCGCTCTGCCCCTCGGCTCCGAGCAGATAGGAGAAGAGCTCGGCGATGTCATTGTCCCGTATGCCGTGGCGGCGAAACCGGCTGGCGACTGCGGATGCCGTCAATTTCGTCTGCCCACCCGTCTCGGGCATGCCGGTAAGGCTGTTGGCCAAAGGATGCAGTGTCGAGTGAAAGCCGCCGGGCACGCATTGGAAGAAGAAGGATTTCGATCGCTCTGCACGGGTCAGTCTGCGGAACTCATGCAGAAGGCGTGATTTTCCAATGCCGGCGTCCCCCTCGATAATGACCGTCTGTCCGTTCCCGGCAACGACGCTTTTCCACGCTTTCGATAGCGTGCCGAGCTCCTCTACGCGGCCCACGAAAGGATTGCCGAGCCTCCCGAAGGCATAGAACCTGTCCACTTCATTCTTATGACCGAGTGCGCGCCATGCTCGTTCCGGCGCCTCGAACCCCTTGAGGTTCCAGATGCCCTCGAAGGAGAACGCATGCGAGCGGCCCGCCAGCCTGCAGGTTTCGTCAGACACGAAGACTGTATTGGGAGCAGCGACGGTCTCAAGACGGGTGGCGAGCGCAAGTGCCACGCCGACAACAGGCTCATGGGTCCAGCTTTGCTTCTGAGGCTCCTGAACAAGGGCGACGGAGGTGGCAATGCCCACACGAACTTGCAGATCCGAACGACCGGCCGTCTCCCCGACGCGCCTGCAGGTCTCGATGATTTGCAAGCCCGCACGAATGGCAAGGGAAGCGGCATCCCGCGCTCCGATATCAATCGGAAACAAGGCGAGCCCGCCATCGCCAGCCTCCACCCGAACTACGCCCGATTGGGCGACGATTGATTTGTTGGCGGCTGCCTGAAACGCGGATATCAACTCGCGATAATCTTCGAGATCCATGCGGTGGAAGAGTTCCGTTGAATCGACAAGATCGTAGCAAAGCGCCGTCACAATCCGGCGCTCGATCGCGCTGGATACGACCTCTGGATTCCTCCGGACGTTTCCGGCCGGTGGTTTTCTGGCGCCATTCGGATCTTTGTCCTGCATCGCGCTTTCCCCAAGCCGCTAGGCCAAAGCCGCCTACTGACGAGGCTAACACATTCTTGGCGTGTTGCGTGAGTGTGTCGTTGTGCTCAGGGCAACTACTTTCGCAACAAACCGGGGAAATGGCAGCTTGGCGCTCTTCACGCCTCGAACACGCCTGCGGACGTTGCTGCACGACGCAATTCAGGGCAGATTGCGGGTTGTAGGGCGGCCGGAGGCTAGGCATTGCTGGAGAGGCTGATTGGCGAGTACGGCGTCTTGGCCGTTTTTATCGGGGCCGGTGTTGAAGGGGAAACGGCAGCGTTTCTGGGTGGTGTCCTCGCTCATCGGCAGCTTGTTCCATATTGGCAGGTCGCTCTGGCAGCGTGTCTCGGATCCTTTGCTGCAGACCAGTTCTTCTTCTTGTCAGGTCGCTACGCCACCAAGTGGTCCTATGTTCAAAAGTTGCTGGAATCGGACCCGATCGCGAGAGTGACGAAGCTCCTCGAAGCACATCCGACAGGCTTTATCCTCGCCTTTCGCTTCATCTACGGCATGCGAACGATCAGCCCCGTTGCAATCGGCGTCTCGAACGTCTCGGCACGGAAGTTCATTATACTCAATGCGATCGCCGCGCTGATCTGGGGCGTTGCGATAACGGCGATTGGATTCCTGGCCGGACACGCCGTTGAGATATTGATCGGCCGGCTGGAACTTCATTTGCACGTGTTGATCGCGCTGGCTTTGGCTGCAATCCTCGTCGCGGTCAGTGCTTAAGCGGTCAGGCGCGAAATGGCGCGACGCTCCGCGCGCTCGGGCACTTGGAGACGCGGGTGACGGTCTCAGCCGAAACGCTCGGCTTCGTCGAGCCGCGTGGACCGTGTCTCGGCGTCGAATCTGTTGGCGCTGCTTCATACCACAGATGAAAGCCAGCCTTGCTGGCCTCAGGCTTCTGTGGCCAACGAACCACCTTTTCCGCACCTGCGGACCGGCGATCGGGGATTCTCCAATCCAGCGATCCCGGAATAAGCGAAGAAACCATCATTACGCGTGGCTTGCAGCTGGTGTTCTGTGGGAGAATGCCTATGTTTCCCGTAGTTTCGAAAATTACAGGGTTCCTTTTTTGCTTCTCGAAATTTCAATCGTTGCCATTCTCACCATCTTGAATGGCGTCCTTGCCATGTCGGAACTCGCGGTCGTATCCTCGCGTCCCGCACGCCTCAAAGTGCTGGCCGACCAGGGAAGTCGTGGGGCCGCCATTGCCATCCGACTGGGCGAGGAGCCAGGGCGGTTCCTGTCGACCGTGCAGATCGGCATTACCCTCGTCGGCGTGCTGTCCGGTGCGTTCTCAGGTGCGACGCTTGGTGCGAGACTTGCCGGCTGGCTCGGCACGCACGGCCTTTCACCGGCCGCTGCCGATGCGCTTGGGGTCGGCTCGGTCGTTGTCGCAATCACATACCTGTCGCTGATTGTCGGTGAGCTGGTGCCGAAGCAGATCGCGCTTCGCGCGCCGGAGACAGTGGCAAGCAAAGTCGCCCCGGCAATGATGTTCCTGTCGCGCCTGGCCGCCCCACTCGTCTGGTTCCTCGACGCTTCCGGTCGCCTCATCCTTCGTGTTCTTGGTCAATCGGGCAAGTCCGCCGATATGGTCACCGACGAGGAAATCAAGACCGTCCTGGCAGAAGCGCAGAGCGCCGGTGTGATTGAGACGGAAGAGTCGGCGATGATTTCCGGCGTCATGAGGCTGGCGGACCGAAGTGCCAGAGCCTTGATGACACCTCGCCGGGATGTCGAGGTGATCGACGTCGAGGACGGTTTCGATGAGATCCGAGATCAGCTCCGCCGGAGCGTTCAGGCGCGATTGCCGGTGCGCAGAAACAGCTCCGATGAGATCATCGGGGTGCTTTTGACCAAGGACTTCTACGACGCAATTGCTTCGTCCGGCTATGCCGACGTCGCCACCCTCACCAAGGAAGTGCCGATTGTGTCGGACTTGTCGGGCTCGCTTGACGTCATCCAGGCCATTCGTCGCTCACCCTGCCACATGGTGCTGGTCTACGACGAATACGGCCACTTCGAAGGCGTGATTACCTCTGGCGACATTCTGGAAGCAATCTTGGGCGCCGTTCAGGAGGACGCGTTTGGAGAGAAGGCCATCGTTCGCCGCCACGACGGCAGCTATCTCGTATCCGGCTGGACGCCGATCGACGAGTTTGCCGACTTCATGAGCTTCCAGGTCGAGGACGACCGGGAATATCAGACGGTTGCCGGACTCGTACTGGAGGAGATGAAGCACCTGCCGGAAGTGGGCGAAAGCTTTGTCATGAACGGCTGGCGATTCGAGGTCGTCGATCTTGACGGGCGCAGGATCGACAAGCTCCTCCTGACCGCCGAAGTGCCCCCAGGGGACGCCAGCCGAACGCTCCAATAATGCCGATCGGCGCTGCTCGTCGTGAGAGAACCTTCACGTGAAAGGGGAGTTCCCCTTTTCACACATGGAGGTAGATATCAAAGCTCTCATGACAGCAGCAATCACAGGACTTGTGTTGGCCGCTCCCGCTTCGGCTCAGACCACGGTCGTGACCGTGCCTGGCGAGGTGAGGACCTACATAACCGAACAAGAGGTTCCGTCGGTCGTTTATGATGGCGACATCATCGTCGGGACGGAATTGCCGTCTTCGGTAGAAATCCACACCATCCCCAGCAACGATGCATACGGTTACACCGTGGTCAACAATCAACGTGTCATCGTTGATCCGCATACCCATCGCGTGATCGAAGTCATCAGGTAATCAATCGGTTGTCGGCGACAGCTGACACCACACTTGCACGCGGATACATCGGCCCTGCCGTTACGCAATGTAGCCTTGGTCGATGTTGCCGTGTGCAAGTGATCTTCTTGGCGCAGTTGGAGCGCCGCAACGATTTAGAATGAGGCAAGCGGTTCCTTTCGACCGAGAAGCCAAAGAAGATATGGCCCTCCGATTAGCGCGGCGAACAGGCCGACGGGAACCTGGTAGGGGTATATGATGACGCGGGATAACCAGTCGGCCAGTACCAACAGACCGGCGCCGATAAGCATGGCTGCGAGCAGATGGTCGCGGCTCCGGTGAAAGCCGATCAACCGCGATAGGTGGGGTGCAATCAGGCCGGTCAGACTGAGCGGTCCAATGAGGAAGGAAGAGATCGCCGTCATTGCAGCGGCGAGTGCGGCAAGCAGAAACCGTGTCGATGTGACACGAAGTCCGACACTGCGCGCCAGCCCCGCGCCAAGCGGCAGGATGGCAAACCAGCGTGTCATCAGGAAGAGCGGTGCTGTCAGAACGGCCAGTGAGATGATCGCGGTCCAGGCTTCGAACGTGCCGGCGCGGTTGGTCGAGCCCGAAATCCAGGTCAGAAGAATGTAGCTTCGCATGTCGCCTTGCGAAAGCACCACGCTGATGATTGCAAGGCAAAAAGCGCTGATGGCGACGCCTGAAAGCAGGAGCACGTCCGCCGATAGGCCAGCGCGTCGCGCAATGGCGATCATGGCCAGGAATGAGACGAGTGCGCCAAGCGACATGCCGGCGATCATGATCGCCGGAGAAGGGAAGGCGAATACGAACAGCGTCACCGTCAGTCCAGCCCCGGCGCCGGAAGAGACACCGAGCACTTCGGGGCTTGCGAGCGGATTGCCGGTCACGCGCTGCATGACGAAGCCGGCCGCGCCGAGCATCGCGCCTGTTCCGGCGGCCACGACAATCCGCGGCAGCCTGAACGGCAAAAGATCTGAAAGTAGCGAGCCGACGGCAATTTGCCAGCCGCCATCGGTCGGTCCAACGACAAGAACAGCCAGGAAGACAACCAGAAAGGCGACACTGAGGAGCAGAAGCGCCAATGCCCGTCGCGACAGACGTCGCGCGGGCCCGTTCGACGTTGACGTGGGCACCGCCCGCCCGTGCACGCGCGGCAGCAAAAACAGCAGCAGAGGGCCACCGATGAGGGCGGTAGCAGCTCCTGTCGGCGCAAGGTCGGAAAAGCCGGGACCAAGCAACTGCGTCAGACAATCCGTCAGAAACAGCACAGCAGCACCGGCAAGGGGCGCCGTTGTCATCACCTGACGCGTGGTGCGGGCGCCGCAGAGCCGCGCAATCGCGGGTGCGGCAAGCCCGAGGAAACCGATGATGCCGACTGTGGCCGTAACGGAGGCCGAAAGCCATACGGCAATCATCAGGACCGCGAACCGTACGGCGTGCAGCGAAACGCCGAGACCCTTGGCGCTCGCATCGTCCAAGGCAAGCACATTGAGCGGCCTGAAGAGAAGCAGAGCGGCGAGCATGCCAGCAGCAAGCTGGGGTGCAAGCGAAGCCACGCCGGCCCAATCCTGCTGGTTTAGGGCACCGGCGCCCCAGATATGGATCGACATGGCATACTCGCCCCGCGCCAATGTCAGCGTGACACTGAGCGAGGCTGAAACCATGCTGACGATCATGCCGCAGATTGCAACGGTGACCGGATCGAGACCGCGGCGCCAGCTCAAGGCGAGCACAAGGCCAACGGCGCAAAGGCCACCGGCAAAGGCGACAAGTTCGCGCGAGACACCGGCCAGGATGGGCGAGATGCTCAAACCAAGCGTCAGCGCCAGTTGTGCGCCAGAAGCGATACCGAGCGTCGAGGCGTCGGCTATCGGGTTGCGCAGAATGCGCTGCAGAAGTGCGCCTGCAAGACCGAGTGCTGCGCCCGAAATCAGCGCGATCGCAGCCCGCGGCATGAGGCTGCTCCAGAAAAGGATGGCATCAAGCGTCTTGGCTTGCTCGGGATCGCCAGGCACCTGAGGGCGCAAGATCAAAAGCAGGGCAAAAGCTGCAACGCATGCAAAGGCAAGCGCCAAGGCCGGGATGATCGCCTTGCGTGAATATATATACGGCATTGAAAGGCTAGCCGTTTCGGACACGGGAAAATCCTTCGGCGAGAAAGTCAGCGAAGCGACTTGCGGCTGGAAGCGCGCCATAGGGGTTGACCGAACCGAGGGTCAGGACGCGGTTCTCCCGCACGGCCGGAAGAGCCTTCCAGAATGCACTTCCGGTGAGGGCTTCGAACGCGTCTTGCGGATGCGGCGGAATGAGGATGATCCATGCGTCCGGCGTGGATGCCAAGGTCTCGATGCCGACAGGTGCCGTAGCGGAGTAGCTTGTGGCACCGGCCCAGGCATTGGCAATGCCGACGCGCTGCAATACCTCGCCGAACATGCTGTCGGAACCGAACACCCGGTAGTGGCGGGCATCGCCGAGATTGATCGGCAGGACGGAACGTCCATCGCCGTTGGCGGCGAATTGAGACTTGTAGCGATCGAGTTTTGTCGCAACACCTTCCACCAGTTTTCCGGCCGCCGGGAGCGCCAGACGCTCTCCGATCGCGAGCGTTGCCTGTTCGGCCAGCCTGTACGGGCTCTTTCCCGGCATGTAAATCGCGTGGCTTTCGACCGTGGCGATACGGCTCATCAGCGCATCGGCCCAGGCGTAGAAGTTGGAATTGAAGATCACGTCGGGGCGCGCGAAGCGCAGGACCTCCAGGTTCGGCGTCCCGCGAAGTCCGAGATCGGCGACTGTATCAGGCACTTCAGGCGTTACGGCGACCTGTCGGAACTGGCGCAGTTCCGTTGCCGCGACCACATTGGCGCCGATCGCGAGCAGCGTTTCCAGGAGCGCCCAGTCGAGCGTGGCAACCCTCGGCTGGAACGGCTGACCTTGCGCTACGCCTCCGACAAGCGTGGCTGCTCCGGCCAGAAAGGTCCTGCGTGTGAGCCGTGCTGCGCTCAATTTCATCTCCAGTCAGTAAGGGAGGCCCAAGCCAGGCCTCCCTGAAAGCGATCATCAAAACAACGGGTTACCAGGTCTTGCTCAACTTGAACCATACGGTGCGCGCGTCGCCGTAGCCGCAGGTGAATTCGCCGCCGCAGCCCTTCACATATTCCTTGTCGAAGAGGTTGGTGACGTTGACGGAGCCTTCCCAGCCTTGCTTCTTGTAGCGGATCGCCGCGTCAAACACGGTTGCATCAGGAACCTTCAACGTGTTCAGCCGATCTGCCCAGCTTTCGCCCTGGTAACGCACGCCGCCTCCGACGCTGACACCCTCCAATGCGCCCTGCGTTACGGTATAGTCGACCCACAGTGCGGCGGTCATATCGGGTACTAGATAGGGCTTCTTGCCAACATAGGCTGCGACAATGTCCTCCTTCACTTCGAGATCGGTGTAGGAGAACGAGCCGAGAAGCTTCCAATTGTCGTTGAGGTTGACCTTGGCCTCCAGCTCGATACCGCGGGATTCGACTTCGCCGATCTGATTGGCAAGGAAAGTCGCCGGGTCAGTCACGACGACGTTGCGACGGTTCAACTGGAAGAGGGAGGCCGTGAATGTGCCGTCGATAAAGGTCGGGTCGTACTTCAGGCCAATTTCGTACTGCTCGCCTTCTTCCGGTTCATTGTTCGGGGTGGCGCTCGGAGCGACCGTTGGATTGAAGAAGGTGCCCACGCTGGCGTAAGGCGTGAGACCATTGTCGAATTCGTAGGCGATGCCGATGCGGCCGCTGGCCGCCGAGTTGTCGTAGCTATAGCTGCTATTGGTCGAACTGTAGGCCGTCGGGCGGTTGTCGGTGTCGGTATTGACGAAATCGTAGCGCCCGTTGAGCGTAATGAGCCAGCCGTCGTCGAAGCGGATCTGGTCCTGTGCGTAGATGCCGAGCTGTTGCTGGGTGATCAGCTGGTTGCTGTAAATCCGGTTGATCGGCTGCGGGGCACCATAGACGGGGTTGACCGGGTCAATGGACGTGGCGAGCGTGGATGCCTGCACGTTGTCGAGCTGATAGTACTTGTAGTCGAGGCCGACCATGACCTCGTGATCGAGGGCGCCAGTCTGAAAGTCGCCTTCCAGATGGTTGTCGATTGCGAACGTGTCGACCTCGGAATGCCCTTCGAAGCCGAGACGATTGAGCTGGAAATAGCCCGGATCGAGAGGGTCCGTTGTATTGACATAGCCATAGGCGTAGGGACCCACCTCGTATTTCTGCAGGTGGCCATAGCGGGCATTCGATGAGAACTTGATACCGCTGTCGAACTCGTGTTCAAACTCGTAGCCCCCCATCTGCTGGTCATATCTGCCGGTATCGATGTCCGGTTCACCAGGGAAGAAGGCGCGATCGATCTTGCCAAATGGAGCATCGACCACGGTCCCGACATAGGGGAAAAATCCGTTGCCGACGTGAACCTGATTAAGCGCTCCCGCATAGGCCCAGGCCGTGAGCGTCGTGCCATCGTCGGGCGAGACGGTCACCTGCGGCATGACGAATCCGCGCAGGTCGTGGGAGAAGTCCGAATAGTTGTCGCCACCCGCGATCTTGCCTGTGAGGCGATAGGTTACCGTGTCACTTTGGCCAAGCTTGTCCGATATATCGAAGCCGGTGAAGGCATTTCCGTCGGTGTTGATGCCTGCCTCGGTGTAGTAGAAGGGCTCGTCCGTGGGGCGTTTGCGGACATAATTCACGATGCCGCCAGCGTTGCCTCCGCCATAGAGCACCGATGCCGGACCCTTCAGCACCTCAACCCGCTCCAGCATGAAGGGATCGATCTGGAAGCCACCGAAGCCATAGGTAAAGAGCTGCAGTCCGTCGAGATAGACGCCAGTCTGCGTCGCGTCGAAACCGCGAATATAAATCCAGTCGGTGTCGGCATCGACACCGAAAGGAGCAGCCGTGACACCGGGCGTATAGCGCAACGCCTCGTCGACCTTGTTGACGACGCCGCGGTCGTCCATTTCCTGCCTTCCGATGACGGACACAGCCTGCGGAACTTCGTTGAGCGGCGTGTCGGTCTTGGATCCCGTCGTCGTTTCCTTGGCGACGTAGCCCTTTACCGGCCCGATAGCGCCGTTGCCGACGCTCTGGCCCTGAACGACGATCGGCGCAAGCGCTGTGTCGGCGCTCTCTGCCTGCGCCGCCGCTGCGGCGCAAAGACCAATCATCGCTACGCTCGTGCCCAGAGCGCGTCGCATGCGCTGTAAACCTTTTACTTCATGCATTCCAAAGACCCCACTCATGCTATTCGTCGGCCGCCGTTAGGCGTCGGCTTAATAAGATGAGCGATTAACTCAAATTTAATGGCCAGGCTTGGCGCGATCGGTGGCGATTGAATGATTTTGGGCGTTTCCAAAATTCGTGGGCAGATCTTTGCAAAAATGCATCACTTGCACTGCGATCTCTGCCAGCGAGCCGGTGTCGTGCCGAGATGTTTGCGAAAGACACGGGTGAAATGCGCCTGATCGGAAAAGCCGGTCTCTGCCGCGATGGCTGTCAACGCCTGCGCCTCATGGCGGAGCAGCTGCTTGGCTCGCTCAAGCCTGGCATTCATTTGCCAATCATGCGGGCTCGTGCCGGTAGAGGCCTTGAACGAATGGCTGAAATGCGACTGTGATAGCCCCGTCAGTTCCGCCAGCTCGTGGAGACGTATGTTGCGGGCGCAGTTGTCCTCGATGAACTCGGTGGCGCGCCGCAACTGCCACGAAGCCAGGGCACCGCGTTTGCGCGGCGTCGTCTTTGCCATCTTCAGGACGTCGATCAGTAGTGAAAGCGCCAGGCCGTCGCCATAGAGATCGTGGAGTGGAGCAGCGCTTGCAATCTCCGAAGCGATGAGCTCTGCGAGGGCCATGATCCGCTGGTCGAAGAAGAGCAACTGCGGATCCTTCAGCTTTTGCGGATCGATATCCTCCATCAGCCGCTGGCCGAGGACGTCGGCATCGAAATGGATATCGAGATGGCGCATCGATTGCACGTCTCTGATGTCTACCCAGAGCTCCATCTCCGCCGGGATATAGGAAATCGGGCTCGCCCGTCGGTCTTGGGGAGCGCCGGCGGCGGTCGAGGAAAGCTTGACGGAGGGGCGGCCGCGTCCGAGATGGTCGAGAAGGATGAAGAGACGCGGATCGCGTGCCACGTAGTGACCACCCGCGTAAGCGCTGCACTCGACATCCCAGAGATCGGCGGTAATGCCGTTCCAGTTGCGACGCCTGAGCCCGCCAACGACCGAGAAACCCTCGATCGCGTTCTGCATGCGCGGCTGAAATGTCATGGCGATGTCCTGTAGGCGTAAAACATGTGCGTAATTATCAAGTTTATTGCATCGCATCAATCGCCACGTTTTTGTTTTTCAGTGGCTCCTCATCTGCGCGTCATGCAGACGGTTGTATGCGCCGCGTTTGGCGATGAGGTCCTGATGGGTGCCTTGCTCAACAATTCCGTTGGCGTCGACGACGACAATGCGATCCGCGCCCTGGATGGTGGCAAGCCGATGAGCGATGACCAGCGTCGTGCGTCCCTCAGACAATTCGCTCAGCGATCGCTGTATTGCTCGTTCCGTCTCCGTATCGAGAGCAGACGTCGCTTCGTCGAGGATCAGGATCGGAGGGTTCTTCAGGAACATGCGGGCAATCGCGACGCGCTGCTTCTGGCCGCCTGAAAGCTTGACGCCGCGCTCGCCGATGACCGTATCGAGACCGGCGGGAAGGCCCGCAAGCATCTCTTCCAGCCTCGCCCGCCTGGCGGCTTCGAGGATGTCCTTTTCGCTGGCGCCCAGACGGCCGTAGGCGATGTTCTCGCGAATCGTGCCGCCGAAGAGGAAAACGTCCTGCTGTACGATGCCGATCTGTTGGCGCAGCGACACCTTTGTCATATCCCTGATGTCGACGCCGTCAATCGTGATGCGGCCACCGCCGACCTCGTAGAAACGCGGCAGCAGCGAACAGATAGTCGTCTTTCCGGCCCCCGAAGGGCCGACGAAGGCAATCGTTTCTCCGGCATCGATCGTCAGATCGACATGCTCGAACACGGGCGCTTCCGGATTGTATCCAAAAGAGACATCCTCATAGGCGATGGCGCCCTTGAGGTGATCAACCGCAATGGCGTCCGGCGCATCGGCGATATCCGGCTCGGTATCGATAAGCTCGGTGAACCGGCGAAAACCGGCGATTCCCTTTGGATAGGTTTCAATGACCGAGTTGATCTTTTCGACAGGACGGAAAAAGACGCCAACCAGAAGCAGGAAGCCGATGAAGCCGCCGGCCGTCAGGGTACCGGAAAGCACGAAATAGGCCCCGGCGATCATCACCACCATCTGCGTCAGCCGCATGCTCATGTAGCTCAGTGAACTGCTCGCTGCCATGAGCTTGTAGGCGTCGAGCTTGACGCGCCGGTAGTTCTGATTGTCTTTTTCGAAAAGTGTGCGCTCGTGGTTCTCGTTGGCGAAGGCCTGCACCACGCGGATACCGCCGACATTTTCCTCGATCCGCGTGTTGAAGTCGCCAACCCGCTCAAAGAGGCGCCGGAAATTTTGGGTCATGCGGCTACCGAAGTGGCTCGTCACCCAGGCCGTCAGCGGCACGACGACAGCCGTTATCAGCGCCAGTTGCCAGTTGACCGAGAACATCAGCAGCAAGGCGCCGGCAAAAGTCATCAGGGCGATGAACAGATCCTCAGGCCCGTGATGGGCGACTTCGCCAATCTCTTCAAGATCCTTCGTCAGCCGCCCGACGATGTGCCCGGTCTTCTGGTTGTCGAAAAAGCTGAACGACAATTTCTGTATATGATTGAACGCCGCACGACGCATATCGGTTTCGATATTGATGCCGAGCATATGGCCCCAATAGGTGACGACCGCCATCAGACCGGTGTTGATTACATAGATCGCAAGAAGGGCGGCAGACGCTAGCAGGATCAGCAGCCATTCCTGGCTGAGCAAAAGCCGGTCGACGAACAACTTCACGGCCATGGGAAAGCCGAGTTCGAGCAGCCCCGAAACAATCGAACAGGAGAAATCGAGAATGAAAAGGCCTCGATAGGGCCGGTAATAGGAGAAGAAGCGACGCAGCATTCAAATACTCGCAAACGAATGGGGATTGGACTGGTCGGCCAAGAGCCCGCATCGTAAAAACATGACTGGATTTCTCCATATTGTGGAGCCGCCCGGCTGATAGAGCGTTGCGCGACCAAAAGCAATACGAAGCGGTTCGAGCCCACAAAGGGCCAGGTTACAGCGGATTGATGTAATTGGTGATCGCAACCTGGCGAAGCAAGACGCGGCGGATCACATGCGCTGCCTTGACATGATCGGTAAAGATTGCTGCGTCACCGGTGCTGCCGGCGGGCAGGGCGGCAGCAAGAGCCGGATCATCGAGACGAATGCGAACGACAAACGGCAGGCTCTGAATGGCCGTGGGTGCGATTGCCGTGCCTGACGTTCGGACCTGGCCGCTGGCGACGGCCTGGATCACGCTTTCGACCTTGCCGGTATAGACCTTACCTGGAGCGAACTTGAAAGTTGCCTCCACAATCTGGCCAGGCTCGATATAGCGCGCGTTGATCTGCGGAATCTCAACGCCGATGATGGTGTCCGAGGTGTCAATGAACGCCATGACTGGAGACAACGGCAGGCTGGTAACACGCGCTCCCTTGCGAAGCGCAAGATTGGTGACGTAGCCGTCAGCCGGCGCACGCACCACCGTCTTGTCGAGATCCCATTGAGCGCCCGCTATTTGGGCCGTCAGCTGTTCGACCTCGGCCTGGCGCTGCTCGACGTCATAGGTTCGACCGGCACCGCTTGTCTGCAGCCGTGTCGTCTCTGCCAGTCTTTGCTTGTTGAGGTCCAGCTGTGCCTGAAAGGCGTCGAGCTTCGCTTGATAGGGCAATGGGTCGATCTTGAAGAGAATGTCGCCGGCCTTGAGCGGGGTATTGGCTATCACCGGCACCTCCGTGACCTCCCCGGCGACATCGGGGACGATTGCGACCGAATTGCGTACCACCAGCACCTTGCCCTGCGGCACGCCCCAGCCCATTGGGACGAACAGCCCGATGAGGAGGAACAGAAGGACCAGGACCGGCGAGACTTTCCAGAACAGATTGAAGGGTACGATCCGGAATTTCACGAGGCAAAAGAGAATAACAAGATAGACGTTGAGAAGTACGACGATCATCGCAGTGCCTCCGGCTTCGAGGCATGCGGAACGTCAACATGGGCCCAGATCAGGACGAGGGGCCAAAGCGCGAAGCCGAGAAAGAGCGTAACCCAGCCGCCGACGGCGACCGCATCCTTCCAGGGATGGTTCCGGCGCTTGGCGATAATGCCGGGAAGCATCGCCATAAAGACGATAACGAAAGCAGTACTGGCCGTCAGCACGACGAGCACGATCCAGGCGAAGATATCTATGATCATGATGTCATCTCTTGTTGATCCTGCGGAAGCCTGGTCTCGTTCAAGCCGTAACGGAAGTACACAACGGTAAACGCACTCGTAAACGCTGCTCGCCTGACCATTGCGATGGGCGTCTGGACAAGCGCATCGGCTCTTTGAGAGTCCGCGTGCGTCTGAAAAGCCGAACCCGGCCTCGGGAGAAGGCTAAGGATGCACCTCTTCCTTCACGAGCGGAGCCGCGTTAAATTGGCTCGATTAGATGAAATGTGTCCGCCGGCGAAGGAGGCGTGATGCCCGCGAGGACGACCGTGATGTTTGCGCTTGTTGCGCTTCCGGCTTTCGCGGCCAGTCCCGGCCCGATCGAAGCGCACTACGAGTGCTCGACCGGTACGCGTCTCAGCGCAACTTTTTCCTCGCCTAATGTGTCGCCGGGAAGTGTCATCCTTGTCTTTGCGGGCGCACGACGCTTGATCATACTGCCGCAGGTCGTTTCGGCCGATGGCGGCCGTTACGCCAATAGCGATATGGAATTCTGGATCAAGGGCAAGGAAGCCACATTGACGCGCGAAGGGAAGCGAGAAACGTGTCACGCCGACTGAGCCTGTTGCTAGGCGTCGGGGAAGGTCGCCGCAGCGCATCGCACGGTGCAGGGTGACCTGAATATCCGGGAAAAGGAGGCAATCGTGAGTCTCAGGCCGCCACGATCAATCTCAGGACAGTCGAGCACCGGGTTGAGCCCCTTGGAATACGAACTCGCTTCCGCGCGGGCGGACGCATTGGGCCGCCAGGGCCGCAAGACGGAGGCCGCGTTGGCCAGGCTTGCCTCCTGGTCGCCGGAGACCGATTGCGGGACCGACAGACAAACCCTCCTCGATGACGCTTCCGACGCCGTCTGGGCCTTGTTCATCCAGCGCGAGATGTGCGGCTTCCACAATGATAGGGATGTGATAAGGCTTTATCAGATACCCGGCGAGGTTCTTGCAAGGGTTGGCGCAGCCCACAAATGACAAGCATGTTGTCGAACCCCCATCGCGAAACCTGGCGTTGCGCCCTCGCGAGCTCTGCAATGGCCGAGGCTGCCGACCATGTTCCTTGTGGTTGCGCCGTATCCTAACATTCACAAGAATGTAACTGGCGGATTTCCCCGCTTTGCTGCTAGCTTGCCTGAGCTGCATGTGCGTTGGGGGACGGCTTTCAGCCGGTAGTTGTATGTCTTACGATCTCGAGGTGAATGGTAAGAAATACGCCGTCGATGTGGATGGCGATATCCCGCTTCTATGGGTTCTTCGCGACAGCATAGGTCTCACCGGAACGAAATTCGGCTGTGGCATTGCCATGTGCGGTGCTTGCACGGTGCATGTCGATGGCGTGTCAGTCAGGTCGTGCGTGATGCCGGTTGCCGATGCGGTGTCCAAGTCGATCACCACCATCGAGGCGATTGGCGAGACTGCCGAAGGCGCACGGATCCAGAAAGCCTGGCTCGACATCGATGTCGTTCAATGCGGTTATTGTCAGTCTGGACAGATCATGTCCGCGACAGCGCTGCTGGCGGCAAATCCGTCGCCGACAGACGATGATATCGATGCGGTCATGGCCGGAAATATCTGTCGGTGTGGCACGTATCCGCGCATTCGAGCCGCGATCAAGCTTGCTGCGGCGGGGTGATGTGATGTCTCTTCACGACAAAATCAACCTTTCCGTCTCACGCCGGCACTTTCTGATCGGCGCATCGCTAACGGGAGCGGGCCTCGTCATTGGCCTGCGCCCTTCACCCTCATACGCAGCAGAGGCGTTTGAGCCCAACGCCTTCATTCGAATCCCTGCCGAAGGCAAGATTGTCCTGGTCATGCCCTCCGTAGAGATGGGACAAGGGATCTACACTTCGGTTGCGATGCTGTTGGCGGAAGAGCTGGAAGTCCCTCTCGATCAGGTGGTCCTCGAGCATGCGCCTGCCGATCCCACGCTGTATTCGAACCCCTTGCTGGGCGATCAGATCACTGGCGGTTCCCTTGCCATTCGCGCCGTTTACGACCAGATGCGCAAGGCGGGAGCCGCTGCGCGCATCATGCTCGTGAATGCTGGTGCCCGTGGTTGGGGTGTGGAACCGGATAGCTGCAAAGCCGAGGCGGGACACGTCGTCCATACGGCGAGTGACCGCCGGAGTACCTATGGCAGCCTGATTCAGGCTGCTGCGTTGCAGCCTGTTCCGCAGGAAATGCCATTGAAGCCTGCGTCGAGCTTCAAGCTGATCGGCCAATCTATCAAGCGTCTGGACAGTCCGCAGAAGGTCAACGGTACCGCGAAGTTCGGTATCGATGCCCGTCCGGAAGGCGTGTCCTACGCCGCAATCACCATCTGTCCCCATTTTGGCGGCAAGCTGCGTTCGGTCGACGACGGACCGGCCATGGCGGTAAAGGGCGTCAAGCAGGTCGTGCGCATTGAGGATGCGGTCGCGGTCGTGGCCGACAATACGGGTGCCGCACGCAAGGGGCTGGCAGCACTTTCCGTTGAATGGGATCCGGGCGTCAGCGGGGATCTCTCGCTTGCCGATCTCGAAAAGCGCATGGAAGATGCCATCAGCGGCAATGCTCTGCCACACATAAATGAAGGCGACGTCGCCAAGGCGGAGGCCGAGCACGGACCTCCCGTTGAGTTCATCTACCGCCTGCCGATCCTCACGCATTCGGCGATGGAGCCAATGAACTGCACGCTCCACGTCCGAAGCGACGGTTGCGACGTGTGGGTGGGAACCCAGGTCCTCGGACGTGCGCGGCAGGCCGTCGCCGATGTGACGGGGCTGCCCTTGGACAAGGTCATCGTACACAATCATCTTTTGGGCGGCGGCTTTGGGCGCCGGCTTGATGTCGACGGCGTCATTCTGGCGGCGAAGATCGCCAAGCAGGTGCAGGGCCCAGTCAAGGTCACCTGGAGCCGCGAGGAAGATATCCGCCACGACTGTTACCGCTATCTCAACTACAGCAAGGTCACGGCAACACTCGGTGCCGACGGCATGCCCGTTTCCTGGCGGCACCGGGTGATTGGGCCGTCCGTCATGGCGCGCTGGCTGCCGGCTTTCACCCGTGACGGTATTGACCTCGATAGCATGGGCGGCGCGGAGTCGCCCTATGCAATCCCTAACAAATATACGGAATTCGCCCGACACGAGGCGCCTGATGGAATGCTGACGGGCAACTGGCGCGGCGTCGGCGCGACACGCAACATCCCCGTCATTGAAGGCGGGATTGACGAGTTGGCCCACGTCGCGAACATTGATCCGCTCGAATACCGCAGGCGGCTGCTTGAGCATAAGCCGCGTCTCCTCGCAGCGCTCAATCTCGCGGCGGAGAAGGCCGGTTGGTCAACCACCCTTCCGCAGGGAAAGGGAAGAGGTATCGCCATTTCGGAGGATTTTGGTAGCTTTGCAGCCACGATCTCGGAGGTAAGCGTCGGAGAGGACGGCACGCTCAAGACCGACCGTATCGTTTGTGCCGTCGATTGCGGCCAGGTGATCAATCCTGACACGGTGGAAGCCCAGATACAGAGCGGCATCATCTACGGGCTGAGTGCAGCCCTCTACGGTCGCATCACGGTCCGCAATGGTGCTGTCGTGGAAGGCAATTTCGATGACTCTCCGGTTCTCAGAATATACGAGACGCCGAAGATCGAGGTCCATATCGTGCCGAGTTCCGAGGCCCCAGGTGGCATAGGGGAGGTCGGCACACCCGGTGTCGCGCCATCGCTTTTCAATGCGATCTTCATGGCAACCGGCAAGCGGTTGCGCTCGCTGCCAATCGACCAGAACGACTTGCGGAGGGTGTGATGGTGAAGAAGCGGATCGTCGCTGTGCCGTTGGCCGCCATTCTCGGCACGGCAGCTATTGCTGCCCTTGTCGGCCCCCTGAACGGCTACGCCGAAACATCGGACGGCGGAGCCCTCAAGGCCGTCTCCGACTTTGATGCCATCGCGGACACCAGCGCGCGCTCGAAGGCCATCTTCGAAGAGGCGAGCCGGGTCCTGACGCATCCGCGCTGCATCAACTGCCACCCGGCGACGCGTAGCCCGACGCAAGGTGAAGACAAACATCCGCATGTGCCATTGATGAACGCCAGCCAAGGTCCGTTGGGCCCGCCGGGGCTTGCCTGCAGCACGTGCCACGGTGCCGAGAACCGTCCGATCGTTGGCAGCCGCCTGAAATCCATTCCGGGCAATGCGCACTGGTCGCTGGCACCGGCCAGTATGGCATGGCAAGGGCTAACGGTGGGTGAAATATGCAGGCAGGTGCAAGACACGAGCCGGAACGGCAATCGGTCTCATGCCGATCTCGTTCGCCACATGGGTGAAGACCATCTGGTAGGGTGGGCATGGCATCCGGGCGCGGGACGTAGCACACCTCCCGGCTCACAGGAGGCACTTGCCGCCCTGATCGCCGCGTGGACGAACACAGGTGCCGAATGTCCCGATTGATCTCTTGCCGCTCTTCGGCGACAGGGCCCGTTTCGGCTCTTCAGTTGCAAGCAGTTTGCACCCGTTACTGACGCCTGCGGCAGCTTTCCTACGGAAGCTGTGCGATCGACCGCAGGTATTCTGCGCTTGTCGTGGGAAAGCCAAAGAACTCCAGATAGGCCGGTATTTGCTCGAACAGCATGTCCGTCCCGACCTGAAAGGCGCACCCCCGTTCGCGGGCTGCCGCGAGAAACGGCGTGATTTCCTCTTTCATGACGACTTCGCCGACGAAAGTGGTGGGTGAAAGGCGCGATACGTCAAGCGGCAGGGGATCGTCCTTTCTCATCCCGAGGGGGGTCGCGTTGACGACGATGTCGAAACCGGCTGGATCGGTTGAACCCATGCTCACCTCAGTCATTGGGTAGTGTGTCTTCAGCCGGTTGCCGAGTCCCGCTGACGTAGCGGGGTTGTCATCGTAAAGCGCAATCCGTCGCGCGCCGGCTCCTGCCAACGAGGCAGCGATCGCGGAGCCGACGCCGCCAGCACCCACGATCAGCACCTGGGCTCCCGCCACCCATTGTCCCTTGCGCAACAAGCCGCGGACAAAGCCTTCACCATCGAACATATCGCCGATTAGCTTGCCATCCGGCTGAAGTCGTACGGCATTGCAGGAGCCGGCAACCTTGGCGTTGGTCGAGACCCCATCGAGCAATCCGATCGTCGTAATCTTGTGCGGCATGGTGATGAGGGCACCATGGATGTTCGAGAGCCTGAAGATAAGCTTGAGAAACGAAGGATAGTCTTCCGGCTTGCAGCCCATCGGTACGACGACAGCGTCGATGCCGCTCTTTTCGAAATAGGGATTGTAGATGAGGGGTGCCTTGAAGGATTCTGTCGGATAGCCGAGGTGCGCGATAAGCTTTGTGGTTCCGGTGATCATATCAGGGGCCTCACACTGTGTTCACCCAGCTGGATCGTTTCGCCCGAGCGCGCGGATGACTTGATCGCCTCGATGACGCGCAAGGTGGCGAGACCTTCCGCTCCGCTAACAAGCGGTTCTGCCTCGCGGCGAATGACGTCGCAGAAGTGACGAAGCTGTATCGCCAGCGGGTCGGCTGGTTCAAATGGCACGCGCTCTTGGACAAGCGGCTCCAGCCAATCCGGTTTCGACGCATTGGTCCAAAGCGTAAGCTGGGGAATGGCGAGCGATCCTCCGGTCCCACCGATCTGGTAGCAAGATTGATCCTGCTGCGGAAAGGCGGGGTTCTCTGCCGTCGTCATCTCAAAGCTCCAGGGAGACGGGACGGCGTCGGATGCATTTAACGTTCCAAGGACACCGCTCGCGAAACGAAGCAGGACAGCAATGCTATCCTCGACGGAGTGCATGCGGACCGAATTCGCCTCCATCGCATGGACAGCTTCCACCTCTCCGAAGAAATAGCGGAAGAGATCAACGTCATGGATCAGGTTGATGAAGGCCGGCCCTGCACCTTCCGCCCGGCGCCAGGAGACATCGAAGTAACCGTCCGGCTTGGCAACCCAGAATGTTCCCTGAACGGTCAGGATCTTCCCGAGCCGACCACTGTCCAGGATTTGCTTTGCTTGTCGTATCATCGGGTTGTGGCGGCGATGGTGACCAACTAGGATAGGGACACCTGCCTTTGAACCTGCAGCGACGAGAGCCACCGCTGCTTGCGCCTTGTCAGCAATCGGCTTTTCGACAAGGACCGGAATTCCTGCGGCGATGACATTAAGGGCGTTGGTGACATGAAGCTGGTTCGGGGTGGCAACGATGACGCCGTCCGGTCGGTCGCGTGCTATGGCTTCGGCAAACGTTGAAAACCATGCAGCACCCTTGCTTGTCACAAAGTCGCGCCCGGCATCGGAGGGATCGATCACTGCCGATAGTGTCGTGCGCGGCTCGGCCAGAATGCCTTCGATATGGCGCCTTCCGATAAGACCGGCACCCATCACCGCGATCTTCAGGGGAGGCGTCTGAGATTGTGCTGACATGAAAATTCCCTCACAGATCCTAGTTGCGCAGGATTTCACCGAGGAATTTGCGTGTGCGCTCATGGCGGGGGTTGGTGAAGAATTCCCCGGGTGGCGCTTCCTCGACGATCGCGCCGCTCGCCATGAAAATGACGCGGTTTGCAACTTGCCGGGCGAAGCCCATTTCATGCGTCACGCAGACCATCGTCATGCCTTCGTCAGCAAGGCTGATCATGGTGTCGAGGACTTCCTTGACCATCTCCGGATCGAGTGCCGAGGTTGGCTCATCGAAGAGCATGATCTTCGGCCGCATGCAGAGCGCCCGCGCAATCGCGACACGCTGCTGTTGGCCGCCGGAAAGCTGCACAGGATATTTGCCGGCCTGTTCGAGGATCTTGACGCGGGCGAGCAGAGAGCGTGCGCGGTCCTCTGCCTCCGCCTTTCCGATGCCAAGCGCCCGCATCGGTGCCAGCATGCAGTTTTGCAGCACGGTCAGATGCGGAAAGAGATTGAACTGCTGGAAGACCATGCCGACGTCGCGGCGGATCGCATCGATCGCCTTTGCCTGGTTTCCGAGCAGGATGCCGCCGACGCGGATTTCGCCCTTCTGATAGGTCTCCAGATGGTTGATGCAGCGGATGAGCGTCGATTTTCCACTGCCGGAGGGGCCGCAGAGCACGATTCTCTCGCCCTTGCGAACGGACAGGTTGATGTCGTGCAGGGCCTGAAAGGCGCCATACCATTTCTCCACGTGGCTCATGGTGATCATGGTCTCGGCGGTCGATGCGGGCGAAGGACTGTTCATGGTTCCGTCTCTTTCGTGGTCGTCGCCGGAGATCACCGCGATGCCGCGGCGAACTTCCGTTCAAGACGGGCACCGAAGATCGTCAGCGGGCAGCACATCAGGAAATACAGTGCGCCTACGATCCCGAAGACCGTCAGCGGCTCGAAGATCTGGTTGGAAATGATGTTGCCGGCGCGGGTAAGCTCCGTGAAGCCGACGATGGAGGCGAGCGAGGTTCCCTTGATCAACTGCACCAGGAAACCGATTGTTGCCGGCAGCGAGATGCGCAGTGCCTGTGGCAGGATCACGTCCCTCATGCGCGAGACATATTTGAGGCTGAGTGCTCTTGCGGCCTCGCTCTGGCCGCGCGGAACCGCTTCGATCGAGCCGCGCCAGATTTCGCCCAGATAGGCGCTGGCATGCAGGGTCAGACCGATGGCAACTGCCACCCAGGCATCGAGCTTGAAGCCGATGAGGGCAAGGCCGTAATAAACCACGAAGAGCTGCATCAGGAGAGGAGTGCCTTGGAAGACCGCGATGTAGCCGGCCGTCACTCGTACCAGCAGCGGAATTTCCGAAGTCCGGGCGAGCGCCACACCAAGCCCGGCAACGCATCCGCAGACAAAGCCAACCGCGGACAAGACGACCGTCCATTTCAGACCGATCAGAAGGAAGACGAATTCTTCGCTGCCCATCGATTGCTCCTACTTGACCGGATAGGTGAAGTAACGTGCCGAAAAGAACGCAAAGAGGCGCATCATCAGCCAGGAAATGACGAGGTAGAAAACCGTCACCGTGAAATAGACCTCGAAGCTGCGGAAGCTTTCGGACTCGATGCGCTGCGAAACCGAGGTGAGCTCATAGGCAGAAATTGCCGAGGCAATGCTGGTCGACAGCGTCAGCAACACGAACTGGCTGGTCAGCGATGGATAGATCGCCCTGAGCGCCGGCTTGAGGATGATCAGCCGGAAGACCTGCGCCTTGTGCAGGCCAAGAGCGAGGCCGGCCTCCATCTGGCCCTTGGAAATCGACTGGACGCCACCGCGGATAATCTCGATGGCGTAGGCGCCGCCGTTGATCCCAAGAGCAATGATCGCTGTTGGCGTCGGATCGAGCCTGATGCCTGCAAGGGGAAGGGCGAAGTACAGGAAGAAGATCTGAACCAGGAACGGCGTGTTGCGGATGAGCTCGACAAAGCTGATCACCAGCCAGCGCAGCGGCTTGTAGCGAGAATCCCGCAAGGCCACACCGCCTATGCCGATCACGATTGCCAGCAGCATGCCACAGATTGCAAGCAGCAACGTGCCGAGACAGCCAAGCAGCAGGCTTGGCAGGCCGTCAATGACAGGCGTGAAATCCAGCGTGTAGTTCATCGCGTCTCCTCAATCGCGTCCGACCATGCCAGCCATGGCCTGGATCGCCAATTCATAACCAGCCGCTCCAAAGCCGATCATGATTGCCGTCGCGACGCGAGAGATAAGGGAATTATGGTAGATGCTCTCGCGCGCATGCACGTTCGAAATGTGGAGCTCGATCTTCGGGTGATCGAACGTCTTCAGCGCGTCGAGTAGCGCGATCGACGTGAACGTGTAGCCCGCCGGGTTGATGATGATGCCGCAGGCCTCGTTGCGGGCCTGATGCACGCTCTCCACCAGTTCGCCCTCGAAATTTGTCTGGCGAAAGTCGACGTCGAATCCGAGGTCATTCGCCTTGGCGAGGCATTTTTCCTTGATGTCCGCAAGCGTTGTCGTGCCGTAGATGGTGGGCTCGCGCTGTCCGAGCAGGTTCAGGTTTGGCCCGTTGAGCACAAAAATCGTCTTGTTCATGATTGCGCTCCTCGAAACGCGCAAAGCCGTGCGTTCGGCGTCGCGACACCGTCGGCGGGCATCGAAACGCCCGCCAGTTTGCTTTTGCTCACGCGCTGTGGCTCAGTTTGCGGTGAACGGAATGCCTTCGAGGCTCGCGGGGAATTCCGGAACCGGCACCTTCATCCACTTGTCGTAGATCTTCTTGAGCTCGCCATTGGCCTTGATCTTGTCGATGAAGGCATTGATCGAAGCGTTGATTTCCTTCTCGCCAAGCCGCGTGCAAGCGCCATTGTAAAGCTTCTGGAACTCAAGCTTGTTTTCGAACTCGCCTGGACGAGCCTTTTCGACACGGTCCATGTAGAAGATGTTGCCGCCAAGCGCCTGAACCTGGCCGGACACAAGCGCCTGGACGCTGGGCGCATCACCGTCGAAGCGGCGGATCGTGGCGCTCTGGGGTGCATTCTTGGTGACCTGGGTATCTTGAGCCGCACCCTTGGCAACGCCAATCGAAAGATTGGCCATGTCATCATTCGTCTTGACCGACATGGACTTCGGCGCAATCAGCACGATGGCGTTGGCAACGTAGGGCTTGCTGAACTGAACGGCTTTGGCACGCTCCGGCAGCATGGCCATCGTCGCGAAGAGAACATCGACACGACCAGTTGTCAGGGCGGGAATGCGGTTGTTGACTTCCAACGGCACGAACTCGACAGAGACGCCGAGTTCCTTTGCGTAAAGCGTTGCAATATCGGCATCGAGGCCGTCCTGCTTGCCGCCTGATGTCACGAAGCCCCATGGCGGGTTGTCGCCCTGAATGCCAACGACGAGCTTTCCTTTGGCCTTGATTTCTTCGGGGGTGACTGCGGCAGCGGGGGTGGCGAGCCCGATCGCAGCCACGACAGCAGCGACACCCAGCATCGCGTTTCGGCGCGTCAGCATCGACTTGAACATTGATTCCTCCTCCTTTGAACGGTCGCTTGGACCCAACAGTCTTCCTCTCCCGACTGCATGTTCAGCTTTTTGCCAGAGGATCGTGCGCAAATCAACCGAGTTTTTGAAAATCATATGAGACTTTTGATTTGACCAATTGATTTGAAATGCTCACGACATTTGACATAATGCCATGATCGGGGGCTGCGCATGAGGCGAAATCGGCTGCTCGCAGCGCTCTCGTGGCGCCAACGGAAAGGTATTGGGTTATGAAGACCTCGATTGCGACGGTGACGCTCAGCGGTGAACTGCCCGACAAGCTTGAGGCCATTGCACGAGCAGGGTTCGATGGCGTGGAAATTTTCGAAAACGACTTCCTTGCCTTTGATGGAAGCCCCGCCGATGTTGGCAAGATGGCGAGCGATCTGGGGCTCAAGATCACGCTCTTCCAGCCCTTTCGCGATTTCGAAGGCATGCCCGATGCGCTTCGAAGCCGCACCTTCGATCGGGCGGAGCGTAAGTTCGACGTCATGCAGGAGCTCGGAACCGACATGGTTCTTGTCTGCTCGAATGTCTCGCAGGCGGCCCTTGGCGGCATTGATCGCGCGGCCGCCGACTTTCACGAACTGGGTGAACGAGCCGCTAGGCGCGGCCTCAAGGTGGGCTATGAAGCGCTTGCCTGGGGGCGCTATGTCAATGACCACCGTGATGCCTGGGAAATCGTGCGGCGTGCCGATCATCCGAATGTCGGGCTCATCCTCGACAGCTTCCATTCGCTCTCGCGCAAGATCGACATCAACTCGATCCGCTCCATTCCAAAGGAGAAGATCTTCATCGTCCAGCTCGCCGATGCGCCGCTGATCGACATGGATCTGCTCTATTGGAGCCGCCATTTTCGCAACATGCCAGGCGAGGGCGATCTGCCGGTGACAGCGTTCACCGAGGCGGTCGCCTCGACCGGGTATGACGGCTATTTCTCGCTCGAGATCTTCAACGATCAATTCCGCGGCGGCTCGACGCGGGCCATCGCTGCCGATGGCCATCGCTCCCTGATCTATCTGGCAGATCAGGTTCGTCGCAATGTCCATACCCCGATCGGCGCCGCCATGCCGGAGCGGGCAGTGGTCAAGGGCGTCGGCTTCGTCGAATTCGCCACGGACACAGACGAGTCCGTCGAACTGGTCTCCCTCTTGCGGACCCTCGGTTTCCGCGAGACGGCAATCCATCGGTCCAAGAAGGTCACGCTGTTCGAACAGGGCAGCATTCGCATTCTGGTCAACACAGATCCGCTTGGCTTTGCCAGCGCAGCCTATGCGGTCCACGGCACATTTGCTTATGCGATCGCACTCAATGTCGAGGATGCCGCAAAGGCCTATCAGCGTGCCCTTGCCCTGGACGCAGAACCATTCCGACAGCCTGTTGTCGCTGGGGAGCTCGAATTTCCCACTGTCCGGGGTGTCGGCGGCGGCCTGATCTACCTCATCGACGACACGAGCCCGCTTGGCCGGTTCCCGGAGATCGACTTCGAGGCGGTTTCGGATGAAAGCGGCATCGTTGGCGCCGGACTGCTGCAGTTCGACCACGTCGCCCAGACGGTTGCCTATGACGAAATGCTGACCTGGCTGCTCTTCTACACATCGATCTTCGAAACCAGAAAAACGCCGATGGTCGATATCATCGACCCGAGCGGCATCGTGCGTAGCCAGGTCGTCGAGAATGAGCCCGGTACGCTGCGGATTACCATGAATGGTGCCGAAAACCGCCGTACGCTGGCGGGGCACTTCATCGCCGAGAAATTCGGTTCGGGCATTCAGCATCTGGCGTTTTCCACCGACGACATTTTCGTCACCGCCAGATCACTCCGTAGCCAGGGCTTCAAGCCACTCCATATCTCGCCCAACTATTATGATGATATTGAAGCCCGCTTCGGACTTGACCCCGATCTGACCGAGCGCCTGAAAGCAGAAAACATCCTCTATGACCGTGACGAGCACGGAGACTATTTTCAGCTCTACAGCGGCACCTATGGTGAGGGCTTCTTCTTCGAAATCGTCGAACGACGCGGCTATCGGGGCTATGGGGCACCGAATGCCATTTTCCGTATCGCAGCACTCAAGAAGCAGATGCGGCCCGAGGGCATACCGAAGGACGCCGTCTGAGCGGCGCCTCGTCAGGTAATGCGCCCGCTCCTCAGAACGTGTGCCACGCCGCTCTCTACATGTCGGCGGATGACAGAACGGGCTCCTTCGACGTCGCGCTTCAAGGCGAGTTCGAAGAGGAGCTTGTGGTCTTCGACAACCGCCCGACCGCGAAAGCTCTGGGCAAGCATATGATAGCGCAGAAACCTGTCGAACACCGAAGATAGCGCCGCCATGAGCGTGGCCGAATTGCAGGCCGATACGATCGCCTGGTGAAACTCCCAGTCATAGCGAACCCAGTCGATAGTACGCGAGGCATCGCCCGCAAGCAGCTTCTTTTCCGCAGCCGCCAGCTTATGGTGGGCGGCAACGATGCGTCCCTCCCACTCGAGATTTCCAGCCGAAAAGGACAATCCGATCGCATGCGTCTCCAGCACGGTGCGAAGATCGGCAAGCTCCTCGAGTTCCTTGCGGGTCGCGGGACTGACTTCGAACCCGCGCTGGCCCTCGGCCAACACCAGGTTCTCCGTGGTCAGGCGGCTCAATATCTCGCGCAGTGACGAGACACTGATGGAATACCGCTCCTTGGCCTGCTCAAGCTTGATCTTTGCACCAGGCGCCAAGGTCCCCGAAATGATATCCTGACGGATCTGTCGAAAGACGATGTCGCTGACAGTCTCGGCTGTTTCAGCAGCAATTTTGAGCATGAGATCCTCTGCTTTGATCAAGCGCCAGGTCGGCATCGATCACGTTTGTGACGGAAGGGCCGATAGCGATCCCTTTTCGAGCGCATGCTCGACGCCGCCTTGTATGTGACGCTGCAGGATTTTCTTTGCCGTCTTGCTGTCGCGTTGCAGGGCGGCTTCCAGGAGCTGCCTATGTTCCTGCTCGGCAACACGTCCACGGTAAGACAGCGCAACCATCTGATAACGCAAGTACTTGTCGAAGACGGCCGAATGGGTCTCCATGAGCAGACGCGATCCACAGGCGGAAATCAGCGCTTGGTGAAACTCCCAGTCATAGCGCTTCCAGTCTTCCGCCCTGCTGGAATCGCCCGAAGCCATGACCTCTTCCATGCGTGCCAGCTTGTAGTGGGCAGACACCAGCCTCGCTTCCCACTCTACATCGCCCTGTTCGAACGACTGCTCAAGCGCATGCTCTTCGAGAAGCAAACGGAGAGCCGCAACCTCTTTCAGGTCAGCAACCGACACGCGGGCAACCTCAAAACCCCGCTGTCCTTCAGCCACGACGAGCCCTTCGGACGTCAGGCGGTTGAGAATTTCCCGCAGAGTGCTGACGCTCGTCTCGTAGGCACTCTTCAAATTCTCAAGCTTGAGCTTCAGGCCCGGCGCAAGGCGGCCGAAGATTATGTCCGCCCGTATCTGCCTGTAGCTGCTTTCAGCGACAGTTTCGTCCGCAGTCTCTCTCCGCACGTCTATCTCCGATATTTTTCCTTTCGTCATATATATCCGCATGACTAGGTCGAAGACAATGCCGATCGTCTGGTGTCGGATCCGCCTAGAATGCGCAATCAGTTGGCCGGCACGCAGCGGTCAAGACATGGCTCGAAGGAAGAAACATTTCACATTGCCGGAACGGCAATCGCATCTTGCTGTAATTTAGCAACGCCTTAACGAAAACAGTGTGGCATTGTCGAAATTCGCGCGCTGGTTGGTGGTGCGGCGCCATGCTGGATTCTACCTTTCTAGCAGGCTTCGGTTGAGGGAGTGAGATCGATCGAAGCTCGGCATACAGCAGGGGCATTCAACCGTGCCAAAAAAAGGTCCGGTCCCCTGGAAGTGTGTGAGGAGTTCGAAGGGTGGCCGGGAATGAGTGCTCGTAGACATCAACATTTCCACTCTTCGAAAGCGGTCTATCGAGTTGCTGCGTAAGCGCGATATCGCCTGGCGACAAAGGCATATCTTAGCCGAGTGAGCGCTTCAACGCAGCGCGGTCGAGGAGGGGATGATGAGCGATCGTGCAATGGGCTACTTGGTTGCGACAGAAGTGTGTCTGCTATTTTGGATAGCCGTCGCAATGTTTGCGGTTGGAGGGCTCCCCGTCTAAAGCTGGCTTGGCGATGGTGGCGATCTTTTCATATACGCTTCGGGGGATGGAGAATTCTCCTGATGTGTGAGTAGAATTAACTCCCGTAACGCCCGGCACGAACACGCTTTTTTCTTGCAGGCGTTCGACTTGGCGAAGTGCCCGCTCGATCCGTCCGTCAGCTCCCGGACCGGGCATGATTGCAATCACGCTGAGCCCCACCGCGGGCGACGTGGTCCCCGACCTGAAATCCGGCGTGTCCAGAGACCAGGGGCCACCGGAAAGGCCAGCAGACAGCATCTCCACCAGCAGCGCTACATTGGCTCCTTTGCGGCCGCCGAAGGGCAACAGAGCTCCCGTCAGCGCCTCTTCCGCATCCTCAGTCGCGTTGCCGCTTGCGTCGACTGCCCAACCCTTCGGGATTGGGTCATTCTCTTCGGCCGCTCTGACGATGTTGACGAAGGCGGTGGCGCTCGACGCCTGATCGATGATCATGGGCGGCATGTGCTCGCCGAGCGGAAATCCGAATGCCATCGGATTTGTGCTGTAGACGACAGGTCCGCCGGCTTGCGCGACCATCATGGCATTTGCGTTGGTCGCCGCCAGTCCAATCACACCCTCATTGCAAAGTCTGCGGACGTAGTATCCGAGTTCGCCGGTGGTGTAGCTGTTGGTTTGCGTGAAGACAGCAACTCCAAAACTGCGAACCGCGTCGAGCAGATCTTTAAAAGCGAGATCGAAGCCTAGCTGAGCGATGCCGCGATCTGCATCGGAAACGAGAAATGCGGGGAAGGCGCGGTCCAATCGCGGCTTGGGCTCGCGATTTATTCGTCCCTCGCGAAATCCATCGAGATAATCCACGAAGTGCGGAAACCCGAGGGTAGGGGGACCGTAGCTTGCCGCCGAAAGCGTGGCGTCCACGAGAGAGCGTGCGCACGCGCGAGCCGCGCCGGAGGCCAGGCACGCCTTCATTGCAAGTTCCTCGGCGTCCTTCCTTTTGAGCACGATCTCCTCGGACATGTCAGATCTCCAATCCTGCTTTTCTGCCTTCGTAGAAGGCGTAAGGAGCTTGCCGCGGTGCCGCGCAATCGCCGATCTGTCGCGCGGGAACACCCAGTTCGAGCAGACCTGGCATCAGCCAGTCCATCGGATGATTTGTCGTTGCGCTGACCAGGCTGTCCGCCTCTACAAAGTTGCGCTCACCGGTGTTGTGATCCAGAAGCGTTGCACCGTTTCCGTACCATTCAGTGATGCTGACCTCCGTGATCCACTGCACGCCAAGCTTTTTCAAAGCCTGCCGCATCGGAACATCGGCAGCCGTTCTTTGAAGCTCCTTTCCGACGAACGGGTCGGGTGTGACGATCGTGACCTGATGGCCGTCCTCCGCCAGCTTCCAGGCCGTCCCGCAACCGCGCCATCCGCCGCCCTCGTCCAAGAGAAGGACGTGCTTGCCTGGCCTTGCCTGCCTTGCCATGACTGCCTCGACGGTGAACACGCCGCCCTTGTCTAGCCCCGGCATCGCCGCAATCGTCGGCAATGCCTTCTGGAACCCGGTCTCCGGAGAATAGGAGCCGGTCGCGACGATCACGACGTCCACCTTCGACGGGTCGATGTCATCTGCTTCCACATAGCTATTCAGTCTGACGTCAACGCCAAGCTTTTCCAGTTGGCGTTCATACCAGGCAAGCAGATCAAGGATCTGGGCACGCCTCGGCTGCAGGCCGGCGAGCAGGAAATTGCCACCGAGACGCGTTCCGGCTTCCGAGAGGACGACCCTGTGGCCGCGTTCAGCCGCTACCCTTGCCGCTTCGAGCCCCGCCGGGCCGCCACCGATGACAAATACGCGTTTTGGATTGGATGTCTTGGTGAAGCGATCGCCTTTCCATTCGAATTCTCGTCCCGCCGAAGGATTGATCAGACAGCTTATCCAGTAGTCCCGGGAACGGCGCCCCCAGCACATCTGGTTGCAGGATATGCAGCCGCGGATGTCTTCGGGGCGGCCTTCACCGGCCTTGCGTGCCAGGTGAGGGTCGGCGATCTGTCCACGAACGATCGACACAAGGTCGCACGCGCCTTCGCCAAGAACTGTCTCCGCATTTTCAGGTGTTCGGATATGGCTTTCGGCAATGACGGCGGAATTTCTCACGACCTTCTTGAGGCAGGCGGCAAGATCGGCGCCGAGCTTTTCAGGATAAATGAATGTCGGCATGAGCTTGTAGAAGTCGAGGTATCCACCAGACCCGCATGTGACATAGTCCATCAGGCCGAGCTCGTCGTGCAGCTTCACGATCTCCGCGAGCTCGTCTCGCTGCAGCGCGGCCTTCACATCCGGCTCGTCGCTGACTGCGAGGCCTATGATGAAATCTGGTCCGCATGTCTCTCTGATTCGGGAGAGAATCTCGCGAGACATGCGCGTGCGGTTTTCGAGCGAGCCTCCCCACTGGTCTTCGCGTCGATTGCTCCAAGGCGTCCAGAATTGGTCGACCATCCCCAGATAGGCTGCCCATACTTCGACACCGTCGAAGCCGGCCTCGCGACATCGGCGCGCCGCCTGAACAAACCCGTCGATCGTCTCCCAGATCTCCTCTTCCGTCATTGGATGCGAGCCGTCACTATCGTGGTAGCTCGGCAGACCGGACGGCGACCAATGGGGATGAAAGGAGTTGTCGGAGTCGCCATGCGCCCCGACGTGGTAGAGCTGCTGGATTGCGACGGCTCCATTCTCCTTGATGGCGCGAACAAGCCTGGCAAAGTGCGGAATCACGCTATCGTCGCAATGACGGAAGTTTCTTTGCGTCAGAACCGCGGCAGCATGGACCGGCATCGGTTCGACGACAATCATCCCGGCGCCGCCGATAGCACGCTCGGCGTAGTAGGCGACATGGCGCTCCGTCGGCAGCCCGTCGACAGCCATGTTCGCGGTGTGAGCGCCAAACACGATGCGATTGCGGAGCGTGTGCCCACGAATCTGAAGCGGACTGAAGAGGCGGGGAAACTTTTCGGGCATGGCCGCTCCCGGATGTAGGTCGTTGCTAGGTTGTGGCTATGACGGTCTTATCGACGCCGTGGCCTTGGGCAGGATCCATTGACACCTGGCGGAGGGAGGCGCCACGCGTCTTTGTCTGGACTGAACTTGCTTTGAGGGGGCCTGACGGGCCGAACGATTATCCCTTGGGGAAGTGTGGGCACGGAACTCGCGATGAATTCCGCGCACGCGTTCAGCGGACATCAGGGCCGGACCTCTTCGCGGGAGCCTTACTGCGCGATTGCAATGGCATCCTCGCGCGGTTGGACCGTATCCGAGTTGACCATCGCGGTCGCAAGCTGGCGGAAGGTGACCATCCCGACGGGACGAGATCCTTGCCCGATGACGGTCACATCGCCATCCGGAACCGACGCAAGCAGGCGAACGGCCTCCTCGACCGTCGTCGTGGCATCGACGGTGACACCGCTGACGGCAGCTCCGGGTCGCATCGGACTCATGATGGCGCTGACCTGAACCACGCGGCCGCGGTTGACCTCCTTGACGAAGTTGGCGACGTATTCGTCTGCCGGTCGCAACACGATGTCCTGACTGCTGCCTTGCTGGATGATTTCGCCATCGCGCAGGATGGCGATCTGGTCTCCCAGTCTCAGCGCCTCGTCGAGATCATGCGTGATGAAGACAATGGTCTTCTTGATCTCCCGCTGGATGTCGAGCAGCACCGACTGCATATCCGTGCGGATCAGCGGATCGAGCGCGGAATAGGCCTCATCCATCAAGAGAACGGGTGCGTCATTCGAAAGGGCGCGCGCCAGGCCGACGCGCTGCTGCATCCCGCCCGAAAGCTGGTTTGGGTATTTCTCCTCGAAGCCCTTCAATCCGACGCGCTCCAGCCATCGCATCGCCACGTCGACTGCCTTCGAACGCTCCACACCCTGGACTTCTAAGCCGAATAGCGTGTTGTCGAGAACGTTGCGATGCGGCAGGAGGGCGAACTTCTGAAACACCATCGCCGTCTGATGCCGGCGGAATGTGCGAAGCTCGGTCTCATCCATCTTGACCACGTCCACGCCGTCGACAAGCACTTCGCCAGCGGTCGGATCGATCAGTCGGTTGATGTGACGAATGAGCGTCGACTTCCCCGAGCCGGACAGGCCCATGATGACCTGGATGGAGCCCGACGGCATTTCGATATTGATATCGCGAAGCCCAAGTACGTGACCGTGCTTCCGGTTCAACTCGGCCTTTGTCAGTCCGTTCTGGACCGCCTCGATGTGCGATCTCGCGTTCGGACCGAAGATCTTGAAGAGATGGCGGATCTTGATGCCGCCGAAATCGTGATCACCCATGAACGATCTCCCGATGCTTCTGGAGCCGCTTGCCATATGCCTGGCTGACCCGATCGAAGATGATAGCAATGCCGACAATGGCAAGGCCGTTGAAAATGCCCAGTGTGAAGTACTGATTGGCGATCGCCTTCAGGACCGGTTGTCCAAGGCCCTGGACGCCGATCATCGAGGCTATCACGACCATTGCCAGCGCCATCATGATGGTCTGGTTGATCCCGGCCATGATGGTTGGCAGGGCAAGCGGCATCTGCACCTTGAAAAGCTTCTGGGAATTTGAAACCCCGAAGGCGTCAGCTGCCTCAAGCACGTCCTTGTCGACCAGTCGAATGCCGAGGTCGGTCAATCGGATCATCGGCGGAATTGCATAGATCACGACGGCGATGAGACCGGGAACACGGCCAATCCCGAGCAGCATGACGACGGGGATGAGATAGACGAAACTCGGCATGGTCTGCATCACGTCGAGGATCGGATGGACGACGCGCTGGAACCGGTCGGATCGCGCCATCACGATCCCGATGGGCAAGCCGAGCGCGATGGACAAGACCGTGCAGACGAAGATCATCGACACGGTCCGCATCGTGTCTTCCCACATGTCGAAGTAGCCGATGAGCAGCAACGTCACGAGACAGCCCAGCACGATCTTCAAGCTGCGGCTTCCGAGCCACGCAACAACGAGGACCATCAGCGTTATGATCGGCCACGGCGTTTGGGTCATGAAGCGGTCGACGGCGATCAGGAAGTGTTGCAACGGAGAAAAGAAGCTCTCGATTGAATCGCCGTATGCCCTCGTGAAGGCGCGAAATCCGTCGTCAATCATCTTCTTGAGGTCGCGAAGACTGTCGTCATTCATGTGCGGAAATTTGTAAAACCATTCCATTCGGTTCCCCTTTCTCTGAAAGAGCCGTGACAAGTCTTCTGGTTGTTTTCCGGCTTCTGAAGTGGCGGCGCGTGTCAAAACGCGCCGCCCATTCAACAATCAAAGCGAGGCTTCGATTTTCTTTGCTGCGTCTTCCGACACCCACTTTGCCCAGATGTCTTTGTTTTCCTTCAGGAAGTGCTTGGCACCGTCCTCGCCGCTCGCCTGATTGTCCGTCATCCATGCCATCAGCTTGTTGACGGTGTCATTGCTCCACGAGCGTTTCTCCAGGTAGGCCATCACATCGGGCCCGGCCTTTTCGGAGAATGGCTTTGCAACGAGCGTGACGATTGTATCGACCGGCCATGCGTTCGGCTTCGGATCGGCACAGTCAGCAACGGTATTGCAGCGTTTCCACTCGGCAGCGTCGGCTGGGACGCCGGCTTCGAGCTTCACCATTTCATACTTGCCAAGCAAAGCCGTCGGGGCCCAGTAGTAGCCGACCCAGCCCTGCTTGCGCTCGTATGCCTTTGCGATCGAGCCATCGAGGCCCGCGCCGGAACCAGTGTCCACGAGCTTGAAGCCCGCCTTTTCAGCATCGAACGCCTTGAAGAGCTGCGACGTGACCACCGTGCCGCCCCAGCCCTGCGGTCCGTTGTAAATTGCTCCCTTCGAGGCGTCTTCCGCGTCCGGGAACAATTCCGGGTGCTTGAGCATGTCAGGAATCGTTTTTACATCAGGATGGGCGTCCGCCAGATATTTGGGGATCCACCAACCCTGGATGCCTCCATCGGGAAGTGGCGAACCGACCTTGATGATTCGTCCCTCATCTGTGCCCTTCTTCACGACCTCAGGAAGAAGGTCTATCCAGGCTTCGGGAGCGATGTCGGGTTCGCCCTTCTCCGCCATCGACGTGATCGTTGGAACGGTATCACCCACAGTGATTTCCGCCTGGCAGCCATATCCCTCGTTCAGGATGATCTTATCCAGATTCGACAGGACTTCGGCACTCTGCCAGTTCATGCTCGCGATTGTGACGCTGCCACACTCTGCTGCATTTGCGTAAGAGGCCACTCCCAGCAGCCCAAATACCATGCACGTAGAAGCCAATAACTTGGTCATTATCGTTCCCTTTTTTTAGCGGCATGTATTCCTGAGCGGGACGCCGCGAAAACCCGCTGCAACGGTCGTTAGGAAGCGTCTCCCATACTCACCGATTTCTTGAAGGCTGCGGACAAGCCATTGGAAACAGCATCGTCGAAGCCCGAAGCGCGCATCTCTTCAATGCCCGCCGCGGTCACGCCGCGATATTCGAGAAAGCGATTGACGATCTCGGCCGGGTCGTCCTGCTGTCGTTCCAGCAGGCGTCCGGTTCCCGTCAGCATCGTCAGGACAGCTCGCCGGGCAATCTCCCCAGGCAAACCTTGACTGATCGCGTGCTTCATCATTGCCGCGGCAAGGAGCGCGGGAAAGGCGGGGCCGGTGCCAGACATGCCCGTCAGGTAATCGATCTGCGTTTCGATGCCCACTTCGTCTTCGACACCACAGGCGCCAAAGATCTTTCGCACCAGACTGCGATCATCCGTATCGACACCGGCCGATGCCATCCAGGGTGTGTAGGAACATGAGACTTCGGCGGCAGCGTTGGGGAGGGCTCTGACAACTCTTTCGGTCGCATGTCTTTCGATGAGCGCCGAGATGCGAATACCAGCCATGACCGAGATCAGGAGCTTGCGCTCCAGCATCACAGGCACCGAAGCCCAGTCTTCCGGGCGCACAGACAAGATCACCACATCCGAACGGTCTGCAAGGAGCTGATTGTCCGTTGTCCAGTGTGAGGCGGCGAAGCGGTCTGGCCGAGAGCGGCGATAGGAGAGCGTCAGATCGTCAGGATCGGCGAGGCCTGTGCGAAGGATCGCCTCTGCGATGGAACCGCCAAGCCAACCTGCGCCACCAATGATCCCGATCCTTGCTTTTCCGCTCATCTCATCCCTAGCCTGGCTTGTAGCTATGTCTAGCAAAGAACCGGTCAAGCTCGCGCTGCTGCGGAATTTCACCCGTGTAGATTGCGATATATTCGGGGATGCGCTTCATGCGGACGCTGATACTTTCGTTCGACTGCATTGAAATATAGCCGATCTGAACGAGGTAGGTTGTCCGTGCGCGAACATCCGCGCCGATTTCTGGATGGCCAAAGCGTTTGAACATGCTGGCAAGCGCGTCCATCCGCGTTCGATCGGCCTCTTGAACCTCCTGAAGGATCTCCTCCGACTGTAGCGCCCAGCTTCGCACGGCAAACTCGAACTTGCTGTCGAACAGCCGGCTGTCCAGCCAGCAGTCGAAGACGTTCAGCATCGCTTCCGCCAGGGTCTCCGCATAGGCTTCCGACTGCTTGACGATCGAACCTGTATTCTTCTCCCGCCAGCGCGAGACCAACCCGTCCAGAAGCTCTTCGCGATCCTTGAAGAACCAATAGAAGCTGGTGCGCGACAGGTTGAGCTTCTTTGCCAGGGGCAGGATCTTCACGGAGTCTATCCCGGACTCCAGCAGGGAGTCATAGGCTGCCTCGAGCCATCCCTCCTGCGATCCACGCCAGCCACTGTCGCTCAAATTCTGGTCCATGTTCAATTCCTAGCAAATCGTTAAGCTCCGCACAATCAAAATGTACATGACTGTCGATTAAATTTGACTGTCGTGTTTTCGTCGTTGACACATGTGTACATTCCGCCTAGCGTTCGGACCACTTCCTAATTCGGAGCATGACAGATGTCGAACGATCCCCTGCTGCAGCCGTATCAACTCAAGCATCTGACGTTACGCAACCGCATCATCGTGACATCCCATGAGCCGGCCTATCCCGAGGATGGCATGCCCAAGGAGCGCTACCGGGCCTATACGGTCGAGCGGGCCAAAGGCGGCGTTGCCATGACAATGACTGCCGGATCCGCAGCCGTGTCCAAGGACAGTCCACCGGTCTTCAACAATCTCCTGGCGTACAAGGACGAGATCGTACCCTGGGTCAGGGAGATGACGGACGCCGTCCACGAAGAGGGCGCTGCGATCATGATCCAGCTCACGCACCTCGGCAGGCGAACGCGCTGGGACAAGGGCGACTGGCTTCCCGTCGTTGCTCCATCTCACCACCGCGAAGCTGCCCATCGAGCATTTCCGAAGAAGCTGGAAGATTGGGATATCGAGCGCATCATCAAGGACTTTGCCGACGCCGCCGAACGCATGAAAGCCGGCGGGATGGACGGCGTTGAACTCGAGGCCTACGGCCATCTGATCGACCAGTTCGCTTCGCCATTGACCAACGAACTTGAGGGCCCTTACGGCGGATCGCTCGAAAACCGCATGCGCTTCTGTCTCGATGTCTTCAAGGCGATGCGCGAGAGAGTCGGCAACGACTTCATCCTTGGTGTCCGCTACACCGCTGACGAACGCCTTCCTGGCGGCAACGGCAAGGAAGAGGGCATTGAAATCTCCCGCAGGCTTCGTGACAGCGGCCTTATCGACTACCTGAACGTCATTCGTGGCCATATCGACACGGATCCGGGGCTGACGGATGTCATTCCGATCCAGGGAATGGCCAATTCGCCCCACCTCGACTTTGCCGGGGAAATCAGGGCGGCGACCAACTTCCCAACCTTCCATGCCGCCAAGATCCCCGATGTCGCCACGGCTCGTCACGCAATTGCGGCCGGGAAGGTCGACATGGTCGGCATGACGCGTGCGCACATGACCGATCCTCACATCGTCCGCAAGATCATTGAGAAACGGGAAGAGGACATTCGGCCGTGCGTCGGCGCCAATTACTGTCTTGACCGCATCTATCAGGGCGGCATGGCGTTCTGTATCCACAACGCCGCCACCGGACGAGAGGAGACGATGCCCCACGTCGTCCCAAAGGCCGAAGTTCGCAGGAAAATTGTCGTAGTCGGCGCTGGCCCGGCCGGACTCGAAGCCGCTCGCGTCGCCGCCGAGCGCGGTCACGAGGTGATCGTCTTCGAGGCGGCAAGCAATCCGGGTGGACAGATCCGGCTGACCGCCCAGAGCGAACGTCGCCGAGAGATGATCAGCATCATCGACTGGCGGATGGCCCAGTGCGAAAAATACGGCGTCGTCTTCCATTTCAATACATGGGCCGAAGAAGACACGATCACCGCGGAGAAGCCAGACGTCGTCATCATCGCGACAGGCGGCCTTCCTCACACGGAGGTTCTGACCAAGGGCAACGATCTTGTCGTGTCGTCCTGGGATATCATCTCAGGAGACGTGAAGCCGGGTTCGAACGTTCTCGTCTTCGACGATGCCGGAGACCACGCGGGCCTGCAGGCCGCCGAATTTCTGGCCAAGGCCGGAGCAAAGGTCGAGATCATGACGCCCGATCGTTCCTTCGCGCCCGAGGTCATGGCCATGAACCTTGTTCCTTACATGCGATCTCTTCAGAAGCTGGATGTGACATTCACAGTTACATTCCGCCTCGAGGCCGCCGAAAGGAACGGGAACCAGATCATTGCCAGCGTCGGAAGTGATTACGGCGGCGTATCGAAACAGCGCGTCGTCGACCAGATTGTCGTCAACCATGGCACGATCCCGCTCGACGACCTCTATTTCGACCTCAAGCCTCTGTCGAGCAATCTCGGCGAGACCTCGTACGACCAACTCCTGTCAGGCGAGCGGCAGTCCGTCGTCCGCAATGTGGAGGGGACATTCCAGCTCTTCCGCATCGGCGATGCGGTCGCAGCGCGCAATACCCATGCAGCCATCTACGATGGCCTGCGCATCGCGAAGGATCTCTAGACCACGAAAGACGCGTCCTAGCAGACGGAGGTTTGTCAGTGGCACAACGGGCCGAACAGCTACAGCTTCTAATCGACGCCGCCGATGTGGCGTTCGATGAATATGCCAGGGATCCGGAAGCCCGCCGTTCGCTCGGTCAGGCATTTTCGGTGCTTCAGACGTCAGGCGGACAGCTGTCGGAAAACGGGCGACAGCTACCGGTGTGCCAGTTCTTGCCGAAGATTTCGGTCGACGTCGGTTCGCCGGTGCTTGGGGAACTCCTCGCGCGCTTCCAGGCAGTTGAACCCCTCCTTATCTGGCGGCATCGCCAGGACTTATCCGGCACCGCAAGCGAAAACTTTCAGGACGGGCATGCGAACGCGATGATCGTCGGGCCGGGAGGCTTGGAGGAGCGCAACGACGTCTGGTTTGGTGCCACATTGATGGCGCCGAATGTGCGATATCCCGATCACGACCATGCCCCCGAAGAAATCTATCTGGTGATGTCCGAGGGAGAGTTCCGGCATGGGGACTCTGGCTGGTTCTCACCGGGTATCGGCGGATCCTTCTACAACCCGCCAGGGATAAGGCATGCCATGCGATCGACGGATCAGCCGCTGTTTGCGTTCTGGGTGCTCCTGCCCGAACGAGGCGTTGGTTCGACCCCGAACTCTAACGGACAGGTGCTGCCATGAAAATTCTCGTCCCCGTCAAGCGGGTGGTTGATTACAACGTGAAGATCCGCGTGAAGCCGGATGGCACAGGCGTCGAACTTTCGAATGTGAAGATGTCGATGAACCCGTTCGACGAGATCTCGGTCGAGGAGGCGTTGCGGCTGAAGGAAGCCGGCAAGGCCGAGGAGGTGATCGTCGTCTCGATCGGTCCGGCCAAGGCCGAAGAGACGCTGCGCACAGCACTTGCCATGGGTGCCGACCGCGCCATCCTGGTGGAGACTGACGATGCCGTCGAGCCGCTCACTGTGGCCAAGATCCTCAAGGGCGTCGTCGACGCCGAACAGCCGGGCCTGATCATCACAGGCAAGCAGGCGATCGATGACGACTCCAACCAGACCGGCCAGATGCTGGCGGCGCTGCTCGGCGCGGCGCAGGCGACCTTCGCCTCGAAGATCGAGATCGAAGCTGCTGGCCCTGGGGGCAAGGCCCAGGTAACCCGCGAGGTCGATGGCGGCCTGCAGACGATCGAGGTCAAGCTGCCGGCCGTCGTCACATCAGATCTGCGCTTGAACGAGCCGCGCTACGCCTCGCTGCCGAACATCATGAAGGCGAAGAAGAAGCCGCTCGACAAGAAGACGCCGGCCGACTTCGGCGTTTCCACCGCGCCACGTCTGAAGGTGCTGAAGACCGAGGAGCCGTCCGGCCGCAACGCGGGCGTCAAGGTCAAGTCGGTCGCCGAGCTGGTCGAGAAGCTTAAAGTCGAAGCCGGCGTGCTCTAAAGGTTCGAGAAAGGGAGATATATCCATGGCCATTCTTCTTCTGGCTGATCACGACGGCAGCCACCTTTCCGACCAGACCGCCAAGACGCTGACGGCGGCGACACAGATCGCCAAGGAACAGAGAAGCGAAGTGACCGTGCTTGTCGCCGGCGCCGGCGCCAAGGCTGCAGCCGAACAGGCTGCCAAGCTCTCGGGCGTGTCCAAGGTGCTGGTTGCCGAGGACGCAAGCCTTGCCAACAATCTGGCCGAGCCGCTGGCCGCCCTGATCGTTTCGCTGGCCGCAAGCTATGATACGATCATCGCCGCCGCCACCTCGACCGGCAAGAACGTCATGCCGCGCGTCGCCGCCCTGCTCGATGTCGCGCAGGTCTCCGAGATAACAGAGGTGGTCTCCGCTGACACCTTCAAGCGGCCGATCTATGCCGGCAACGCCATCCAGACGGTGCAGGCGACCGACGCCAGACGAGTCATCACCGTGCGCACCGCCTCGTTCTCCCAGGCCGTTCCCCAAGGCCTAACTGCTGCCGTCGAGGAAATCTCGACGGCAGCTCTTTCTTCATCGCCACTGTCGACCTTCGTCAAGGACGCGCTGTCGGCCTCCGACCGTCCGGAACTGACGTCTGCGAAGATCATCATCTCCGGTGGCCGTGCCCTCGGCTCTGCCGAGAAGTTCAGGGAAGTCATCCTGCCGGTCGCCGACAGGCTCGGGGCCGCCGTCGGCGCCTCGCGCGCTGCCGTCGATGCCGGCTACGCGCCGAACGACTGGCAGGTCGGCCAGACCGGCAAGGTGGTCGCCCCTGATCTCTACATCGCCTGCGGCATCTCGGGTGCCATCCAGCACCTTGCCGGCATGAAGGATTCGAAGGTCATCGTCGCCATCAACAAGGACGAGGAGGCCCCGATCTTCCAGGTTGCCGACTACGGCCTCGTCGCCGATCTCTTCGACGTCCTGCCGGAACTGGGGCAGTCCGTCTAGCCCAGCGATAATGCGCCTTGTCGATCGGGTGCGGCTGGGGAAAGTCACTGGTTTACGATTTGGAATGGCTTTGGCTCGGCTGCGGCGGAAATATAGAGCGGGTGGGACGGGTACCCGCCCGCCGTGACCTCAAGCGCGTAGAGCTTCGATGTTGCAAGCATTCGACAAACGCCGGAGGCTCGATCAAGGTAGGCGCCATGTCTTCCCCAACCGCAGACGATGCGCTCGCAGCTTTCGGGCATCTTACGCAAGTAGCGATCGTTTTCCGGCCCCACGGGGTCCGCGCATTCGTAGATCAGTCTTGGCTTGGGCGATCGGAGAGCAAAGAGATTTCCGATAACAAGACCACCGAACCCCCATGATCTTGCAAAGGCGATACATCTGCGAAGCGTCGGATCGACGCTGTGGGCGTCGGCGGTGGACGGATTGAGCATCAGGAAGCCAACGGCTTCCTTCCGAGGGTCCCACTGTCGCTCCAGCCGGTATCGGTAGCAGCCACATTCTGAAACCAGTGCAGACGAGATGGTGAAGTCGCTCATTCGCCTTTCCGTTATCTGCCAATCTGATGCGTTGCCAGACCGGGCGCACCCACTGCTTCAGATGTCCTCCCAGGGGAAAGAGTCCAGCCGCTCCACCCCACGGGATGTGACAAGCACTTGAGTTTCCAGCTTTATGCTCTCCGAGCCTGCCTCCGCGATCAGACTTTCGACATTGAGAACCATGTTCTCTTCAATGAAACCGCCGAAGTTCTGGTCGAAATCGGGGTGGAGCAGGATGCCGGGCCATTCGTCGGCCATTCCTGTCCCATGCACTGCCAGAGTATAGCGATAAGGCTGGTACTTTTCAGGAATGCGCCAGCTCCTTTCGTTGAATTCGACGAATGTCATGCCGGGACGAATGATCGACAGGTTGTGCTCGATCTGGTCCAGTGCTGCGGAATAGAGCTCCCTTTGCCTGTCATTCATTGCCACATGGCCGCAGGTCCATGAGCGCGAGAGGTCGGCGCAATACCCGTATGGTCCGATCATGTCGGTATCGAAAGAGATCATCTCGCCGCGCTTTGTCACGTAGTCGGAGCATTCTTGGTACCAGGGATTGGTCCGTGGGCCGGCGGTCAACAGCTTCGTCTCGAGCCACTCGCCGCCGCTTCGGGCGTTTTCAAAGTGTAGCTCCGCCCAGATTTCACGCTCGGTTCGTCCGGGCTCGGACATCTCGTACATGCGAGCCATGCCGGCTTCACACACCCGGATCGTCCAGCGCATCAGTTCGATTTCTTCGGGGCTTTTGATCGAGCGCGCTCGTTCGGCCAGTTCCTGGCCGTCGAGCAACTGAAAACCGCGCTTTCGAAGCTCGGATGCCGGCGCTGGTTCCAGCCTGTCGACCGCTAGCCTCTTGTTGCGACCATGGGACGTCAGGATATCCGCGATCTCGTCGGCCCAATCCTGCATCCTTTGCTCGACCAGATTGCCTGACGTGAAGAACAGGAAGGATTTCGACGTCCGGATTTCGTCGATACCGGGAAGGCCGTCATTGACGTGCTCCGCGCCCTCGAATTCGAACATGATTGCCGGGCCATCAGCCAGAATGAGTGCATATCGGGAGGGATTATGCATCGTCCAGATGCTCATGTTCGATGAATCGAACGCATAACGGATGTTGACGGGATCGTATAAGAGCAGCGCCGAACAATCCCATTCCCGCATTTTCGATCGAAGGCGGTTCAGACGATATCGCCGCGCGGTATCGAGCGTCTGGAGGGGGATCGGACTGATGAGCGGCCGGTCGGCTCCTGCCGGATTGAGATAGGCCTGCTTGCGTTCGTCCTTGAATACCGAGGAGCCCTGGTCGGAAATGCCGTCGCTGAGCAGCATGGTCGATCCCTCATTGTTGTCGAAGGGTAGGGTGCCGGACCTCTGCCGGCCCTAGCGGTCAATCACCAAGTCGCTGAGAGGCTTGGAGCAGCAAGGCAGGAACAACCCGGCATCGATCTCTCTTTGCCTTATGCCGCCATTGTGGTTCATGTCCACCGCACCGGAAACCAGCTTCGACTTGCAGGTACCGCAGACGCCGTTGGAGCAGGATGACGGCAGCCGCACGCCCGATTTCTTGGCGCAGGAAAGCACCGTCTGGTCGTCTGCGACCTCGATCTTTTTCGATTGTTTGGCGAACTCGACCTGGAAAACCTTGTTTGGGATCGTGGCCTCGCCGATGGCCGCCGGTTCCTCGATGATGGCGGCATCGAAGCTCTCTTCGATGTAGCTCCCCTGGGGCACGCCGAGTTGCGCGGTGATCGAGCGTGCCGCGGCCATGAAAGGTGCTGGACCGCAGCACATTATGGTTCTTTCCGCGATATCCGGCACGGCGAGCTTCAGGAATTCGGGCGAGATGCGCCCCGTCAGCCCCGGCCAGGATGGCTCTCCATCGACGCTTTCGGGCAGAAACTGCAGGCGAAGACCCTTCATTCGTGCCGCAAGACAGCTCAACTCATCGCGAAAGATCAGGTCGACCGGCGAGCGGGCGGCATGAAGAAAGACGATGTCGGCAGGCTCGCAGCGATCCGCAAGACCGCGCAGAATGGACATCACTGGCGTAATGCCGGAGCCGCCGGAAAGAAGCAGAAGCTTCGGCGCGGCAACGCGCGGGCAGACGAAATAGCCGAGCGGGCCCTGAGCCTTCACGGTCATCCCGCTTTGCATGTTGTCATGAAGCCAGTTCGATATTCTTCCGTTCACGACGCGCTTCACCGTCACGGTGAAAGCGTTGGAGCGGTGCGGTGACGAGGAGATGCTGTAGCAGCGGGCCTCGGCGTCATCGCCAATCGGGAAGTCGAAGAGGAAGTATTGCCCGCCGTCGAAGCTGAAGCGCTTGCCTTGCGGCGACGCAAAGGTGAAGCTCTTGACGTCATGAGTTTCCTGATGGACGTCCAGGCACACCAGTGTGTCGTCGTGCTCGGGATCCCATGTATCGCGCGAGACTGAGCCGTCCTGCTTCAGTGCGAAATCAATATCCATTTGCGCGCATCCGATCGATATACCAGATTGCGAACTTGTCGAGGTTCGTCTCCGAGAATTGCGAGTAGGGGCCCGGCAGATAAGCAGGATCGAGCGCGCCGGCATGGGAGCGCGCCACCAGGTCAGCGTCCTGGTCGGTTGTTGCAATCCAGACGTCAGTGAGCTTGTCATGATCGTAATCGACGCCCTCGACTGCATCCTTGTGCACCAGCCACTTCGTCCGCACGAGCGTCTTGCCAGCGGACAGCGGGATCACGATGGCGATCACAGCATGATCGCCCATGAAGTGGTTCCAGGAGTTGTGACCCCAGAGATGTGTGTCCCCCAGGTCCTTCCGGGTCATCTGGCCGAGCAGCCGCGATGATGCGGCGGTGGCGTCATGGGTCTGGGACTCGCCTGCGCCGGCGATGATCAGCCTTTGCGTGCGGAAATTCGTGGCGCAGTCGGAGAGTTGCTCGACGGCGGCAGATGGGAAGCCATCCGCCTCCCATGCCCTGGTCCGCTCCTCATACAGCCGGAAATGCTCTTCAGCCTGCGCGCGATCCTCAGGGTTCAAGGTTTCCGGGTCAAAGCCGAAGTCGAGGTCGACGAAGGACACGCAGAGCTCGGGATGGTTTGCCGAACAGTGGTAGCACTCACGATTGTTCTCCATCGTCAGCTTCCAGTTGCCCTCCTCGATCACATCAGTCTGATGCGCAACCCTCGCATTGCGGATATCGTAGGGAGCAAGGCGCTCGACCATCGTGCTTTCGAGGACGTCGATGTCCTCTGGTGGGGTGTCGGAAAGGCAGACATAGATAAGCCCGCCGATCGACTTGAAGGTCACAGGCTTCAGTCCGTGACAGTCCTTGTCGAAGTCCTTGCCCATGTGGGGAGCATAGCTGAGCTCTCCCGTAAGCTCGTAGGTCCAGGTGTGATAGGGGCAGACCAGCTTTGAAACGATCGTTTTTCCTGCGTCCAACAGGCGCGAGCCACGGTGGCGACAGACGTTGTGCAGCACCCGAATGTCGCCGTCGTCATCTCGCAGAAGGATGAGGCTCGTCTTGCCGATGTCGATGACAGTGGCATCGCCAGCTTCCGGGACGTCGCAGTCGAGACCGATGCAGATCCAGTGTTTGTGGAAGAAAACGTCGATGTCCGCTTCGAAGACGTCTTCACGCGTATAGAGACCGGCGGGCAGCGAGTGCCCGTTCGTGCGAGCGTCGAGAAGGGCGGAGATGGAAGAGGGAAGTTTGTTTAGCATGAGAGTCCCTTATGCTTGCCTTCCTGCAGACTGCTCTTGCTCCCAAGGCTCTTCAACGGCATAAATTCTCAAGTTCGCATAATGAATGGTAATGTGACGGGGCATGAAATGCAGTTTCGCAGGCGTTTGCCGTCGATGACGGCGCTGATCATGCTGGAAGCGGTCCTTCGCCGAAAAAGTTTTACCCTTGCGGCAGGCGAGCTCGGGGTTACCCAGGCGGCCGTCAGCAGGCAAATCGCGCTGCTGGAAGAAGAGCTGGGACAGCCGATGTTCGTGCGCAAGCACCGCGCGATCGAGCCGACTGCCGCCTGCCTCGTGCTGGGGGCGTCGCTCGGGCAGAGCTTCTCGAACATTTCCGATGCGATCGATGCCATCAAGGGGGCGGCCCAGGATGTCGTCACCATCGGCGCGACCGTGGCCTTCTCGTCTTTCTGGCTGCTTCCGCGGCTCGCCGATTTTCGCGCTCAGAATCCGGGCATTCAGATCCGCGTCATCTCTCAGGATGCGAAAATCGATCTGGACAGCGGTGCCGTCGATCTTGCCATCCGTTTCGGGCTGCCACCTTTCAACGACGCAACGGTGATCGCCTCGCGCGGCGACGTCATAATGCTCGTCTGCTCGCCGGACTACCTCGACCGGCGTGGCAACGGCCCATTGGCCGCGACTGACGAGTTCATCGAGACCGATGCTGAAGACCGATCCTGGCTGTCGTGGGGCCAATGGCTCGCCGAACTTGGCGTGCACTTCGAGGTGAAGCCGTCTCTGCGCTTCAGTCACTACACGGAGACGATCTTCGCTACGCGCGCCGGTCAGGGGGTTGCGCTTGGCTGGGGCACCCTTGTTCAGACATTCCTTGATGACGGCACGTTGGTGGCGCTCGATGAGACGAGACTGTCCCCGGAAGGCCGGTACAATGTCCTGCTGCCATTGAAATCCAGAAGGACGGTGGCGATCGACCGGGCCTCGTCGTGGCTTACCGCTGCGCTTCACAAGTGATTGTGCTGCCGTCCTGAGCGACAATGGCCATTGGCTCCAGTCGTGCAAGAAATCTGACTCCCAGCCATTTCTTGCGCAGCCAAGCGCGCCGGCCGGGCACCAAGAGCACGTTCGAAGCCATCCCGAAACTGTCGTTGATATCTAGCGTCCGAGCTTCCTTGAGCAGATCCAGGAAGAGGAAATTTGACGTGTGACTTGACTGTCTATCATATGTCTACATAATGTCTTCAAAAAGGAGATCCAATGATTGACGGCATGATCACCGACCCTCCGAACATCGACCGCAAGGCCAGCCTCGGTCTTGCGCTGCGACAACGGATCCTGACCATGGAGCTTGCTCCGGGCGCGGTCCTGGACGAGGTGGCGCTCAGCGAGGAGTTCGGCCTGTCGCGCCCGCCGGTGCGAGAACTGATGCGCCAGATGGCCGGCGAAGGCTACATCGAGTTGGAGGCCAACCGGGCTGCGCGGGTCAGCTCGATGAGCTACCAATCCCTGCGGGATTTCTTTCTTCTGGCGCCGATGATCTACATCACGGCAAACAAGCTTGCCGCCGAGAACCGGACCCGGGCGGAACTCGACGCTCTCAGGCAGATCCAGCAATCCTTCCAGAAGGCGATCGATGCCAACGATGTGGACGGTCGCGTGTTCTACAACGATCAGTTTCATCGCCAGCTCGGCGAAATGGCTCACAACGTCTATCTCGTTCCGAGCCTCCGCAGGCTTCAGATCGACCACGCCCGGATCGGGAAGATCTTCTACACGCATCCAAATACGCCGCGTATGCAGGAGGAGCTCGAACTTGCTTCCAGGCAGCACGAGGAAATGATCGAAGCCGTCGAACGGCGCGACGTCGACGCTGCGGGTGAGCTTGCGCGCCTGCATCTCGAACTCTCTCGCAGAAACATGGCGATGTATGCCACCCCGGAGGGTCTCGAGGCGCCGACGCTCTAGAGGCCGACATCGCGACCTCATCGGCGCGCTTGCCGGGGGTAAGATTCTGATCATGCGGCGCGCGACATTCGATGTTCGCGCGGCCGAACAATGCGGGCTGCTCACGGCAATCTTGCACGAGCTTCCGACAGGTTACCTCAGGAGGATCAAACGAATGTCAGAGTTCCAGTTTCAAGGCCTCAATCTCGCGATCACCACGCCTTTCGACGACGCGGGGCGGATCGACTACATCAGTCTGGAGCGCAACATTGAGCGATATCTGGCGGCTGGCGTTCGCAGCTTCCTCCTCAGTTCGGGAACAGGCATGCACGTCTATCTTTCCAAGGAGGAATCCGAGGGGCTGATCAGACGTGGGGCGCGGATCGTGAATGGTAGGGCCAAGATCATCGCCCAAACCTCTGCGCTTCTCGTTGAAGAGGCCGTGGAGCGCACGGCGCGCGCCCGCGATGCCGGCGCCGAAGGCGTGATGGTTCTTCCGCCGTTCTTCGAAGGGCCGACCGACGACCAGGGCATCGTCGACTTCTACGCCGAGGTTGCCGGGGTTGGCCTTCCGGTGATCGGTTACAACGTTCCGCAGGCTGTCGGTGTCGCGATCACGCCGGAGCTATTGCTCAAGTTAAGCGAAATTCCCGGCTTTTGCGCCGTCAAGGATAGCGGTGGCGATCTAGGCAAGCAGGCGGAACTCATTCGCACCGGCAAGTTCGTCATGAATGGCGCCGACAATCTCGTTCCCTACGCGCTCTATGCCGGCTGCCACGGTCTGATCTGGGGAGGCGCGAACTTTGCGCCCAGAACATGCCTCGCAGTCGTCGATGCCGCCGCCAGGGGGAACTGGGCTGAGACCCGTGAGCTCTGGAAGCTGCTCGAGCCGGTGATGGCCCTTCTTTCGAAGGGCGACTACGTCCAAACCGTCTATGCTGCCGCGCATCTGGCCGGATACGGTGCCGGGTCCCCGAGAAAGCCCCTGCGCGCGCTTTCGTCCGATCGCATTCCAGCGCTGCGGCAGTCGATCGAAACGCTCATCGAGCGGGAGGCGATTTGACGTGCCGCGCACTTCCAACGAGGTCTTCGTCGCATCCAGGCTTCCGAAACGCGCCGGTGTTTCAGGCTGGGTGGCGACGCTCCCGTCGCGAAGGCCGCATCCAGCGCTGCATGGTTCGCCCACCGCTGATGTCGCGATCATCGGCGCCGGCTTTGCCGGCCTTTCCGCGGCCCGGCGGATTTCGCGCCTCGACCCTTCCGTAGGTGTTGCGATCCTGGAAGCAGGGATCGTCGGTGAGGGGCCGGCAGGTGCGAATTCGGGCTTCATCATCGACCTTCCGCACGAAGTTTCCGCCGACGATTTCAATGGGGAATCCGAGGACAGGTTCAGCCAGTCCGTGTTGATACAGCGCTCGGCGATTGCCTTGGCCACGGAAATGGCCGTCGAATATGGCTGGGGCAGCGACATCTTCGACCCGTGCGGGCGATATAGTGTTGTGATCAGTCCCGAAGGCGACAAGCACCTCACGGCTTACGCAGCGCGTCTTTCCAAGATGGGCGAGGATCACCGATTGCTGAGTGCCGGCGACATTGCGGCCGTGACCGGATCGTCCGCCTACACGTCCGGTCTCTTTATGCCCGGTACGGTTATTGTTCAACCGGCCGCCTATATTCGCGCTGTTGCCGACGGCTTGAACGAGCCGATCAGACTTTACGAGCAGACGCCGGCGCTTTCGTTCGAGCGTTTCGGGAACGGCTGGCTCATCAAGACGCCGCAGGGCTCGGTGCAGGCGGAAAAGATCATTCTGGCAAACAACGGTCACGCGGAAAGCTTCGGCTTCTTCCGGGGGCAGCTTTTGCATGTCTTCACATACGCCTCGCTTACCGAAGAGTTCGATCCCTCCCGCCTTGGCGGAGAACGGAAATGGGCGGCAACGCCAGCTCTGCCGATGGGAACCACCGTTCGCCGTATCAACACGACAGGCGGTGACCGGATCCTGATCCGCTCGCGTTACAGCTACAATCCGGGCATCAAGGTGAATGACGCCGCGATAGTGCGGGCCGGGTACCTGCATGACGGGAAGTTTGTTCAGCGCTTCCCCAGCCTACATGGTGTGGGAATGCAGTATCGCTGGGCGGGCGCCATGGCTCTGACACGCAATCATGTCCCGGCCTTTGGCGAAATCGCGCGCAACGTGTTTGCCGCATGCGGCTGCAATGGCCTTGGGGCCTCGAACTCGACGGCATCGGGAATTGCTGCCGCCGAACTCGCTCTGGGTCACGAGTCCGAACTTGGCCGGGTCTACGCCAGACTGGCCGCGCCGACGGCACTGCCGCCGCAGCCGCTCACAACGATCGGCGCTAAGCTCCATCTTGCATATCGCGAATGGCGTGCCGGGGCAGAGTGATCGCCGGGTCCGTCCTAAGGGTTTTCTTAGTACTCTAAAGCGCTAAGCCATCGGCCTCGTCGGAGAAAGCCGCGCTGGAGCTGGGTGCGCAACACCGCTTGTGGCCCTCGATCATTCGCTCTTGGACGACGAGAGTCCCAGCTGGTCGCCATCGTTGATCTGCGCCTCTCCCCGCTTTTCCAAGGCCAATATTGGACATCTCGCTCCCGTTTTTGCGGACGATCAGATAGAAAAATACGAAGGCATATCAATGGCATATAGACACGCTCCCCTGAAATTGTATTTCCACTAAACTTTTATTGTGTACGCAAAGTACACAATTTATTGACAGCATATTAGATGCGTGCCATGTTTTAGCCATAGCCCAACCAACGGCGTGGAGTGACGCATGGCGAAGACCGTGAAGAGCAACCTGTACGAGGACTTGAAACGTCAGATCCTGACAATGGAGCTCGATCCAGACGCCGATCTCGACGAAGCCAGCCTGAGCGAACGCTATGGCCTTTCCCGGACGCCGGTGCGGGACATCTTCCGGCGGCTGGCAGGCGAGGGCTATGTCGATATTCGTGAGAACCGCGGCGCGCGCGTCATTCCGATGAACCACGCCACGCTCAGAAACTTCTTCCTGGTTGCGCCGATGATCTATGCGGCCATCGGGCGTCTGGCGGTGCAGAACTTCAAGTCACAGCAGCTGGCAGACTTGAAGCGGACGCAGGATCGCTTCCGCAAGGCGAGCGCGAACGGCGATGCGCTGGACATGGTCCTCGAGAACAATCGTTTCCACGAGATCTTCGGTGAGATGTCGGCAAACGTGTACTTGCAGCCAAGCCTCGGCCGTCTGCTCATCGACCACGCCCGAATTGGCCACACCTTCTTCCGACCGAAGAACGAAGACATGAAGCGCAGGCTTCAGCTGGCGGTCGAACACCATGACGCATTCATCGAAGCGCTTTCGGCGCACGACGAAGATGCCGTCGTCGATCTCGTCTTCGAGCACTGGGAATTGTCCCGCGAGAACATGGAGATGTTCATCGCGCCGCAGGGGCTCAAGGCGGACGTCCTGATCGGCGGTCCCGCCGCCAAAACATTGGAGAAATCACAGTGAAGTTCGAGGGGATCTATACCCCGGCCATCACGCCGCTCGATGCAAGCGGACAGATTGACCGGAAGGCTTTCGCGGCGGTGCTGGAGTCTCTGATCGAGGCCGGGGTTCACGGGATTATCGTCGGCGGATCGACCGGCGAGTACTACGCCCAGACAAGCCAGGAGCGCTTCGACCTGGCGTCCCATGCGAAGGACGTCATCGCAAACCGCTTGCCGCTCATCATCGGAACGGGCGCGACCAGGACTGAGGATTCGGTCGAATACGCGAAGGCCGCCAAGGAAATCGGCGCCGATGCGATCCTCGTTTCCACGCCTCCCTATGCGCTCCCGACCGAGCGGGAAAATGCGGTTCACGCGCTCACCATCGACAGTGCGGCCAATCTGCCGATCATGCTCTACAACTACCCGGCTCGCATGGGTGTGGTGATGGGCGAGGAGTATTTCTCGCGCGTCGGCAAGTCGAGGAATGTCGTCGCCATCAAGGAAAGTTCCGGCGACATGAGCAACCTGCATCTGCTCGCCAGGAAGTTCCCGCATATCGCGCTTTCCTGTGGCTGGGACGACCAGGCGCTGGAGTTCTTCGCATGGGGCGCAAGAAGCTGGGTTTGCGCGGGATCGAACTTCCTGCCGAAAGAGCATGTCGCTCTCTATGAGGCCTGTGTGGTCGAGAGGAATTTCGACAAGGGCCGTGCCATCATGACCGCGATGTTGCCGCTGATGGACTTCCTCGAATGCGGCAAGTTCGTCCAGTCGATCAAGCACGGCTGCGAGATCATCGGCCTTGGGGCCGGTTCGGTGCGCGCGCCGCTTCGCCCGCTCAATTCGGAAGAAAAGCGAACACTCCAGACCGTCGTTGCCACCTTGAAGCGCACGGTCGGCCAGATCACGTCGGGAGCCAATTGTCATGCATGAACCATTGACCGCCACCGAATACAGGGCGATCGCAGCCGACATACAGTTTCCGACGAACGCGTTCATTGATGGCGCATTCCGTCCGGCACGCTCTGGCAAGACTTTCAAGTCCAGCAATCCCGCGACCGGCGAGACCCTTGCCATCGTTGCAGCCTGTGACAGCACGGACGTCGATTGTGCCGTACTCAAGGCGAGGGAGGCGTTCGATGATGGCCGCTGGCGGCTGCGCTCGCCATCCGAGCGCAAAGGCGTGCTCTTGCAGCTTGCCAAGCTGATTGAGCGCAATCGTCACGAGCTTGCCGTGATGGAAAGCCTCGATAGCGGCAAGCCGATCCGCGAGTGCCAGACAGTCGACGTGCCCGATACCATTCATACGCTGCGCTGGCATGCCGAGCTGGTTGACAAGCTCTACGACAACACGGCGCCCGTCGGATCGAATGCGCTGACAATGATCGTGCGCGAGCCTGTCGGCGTCGTCGGCTGCGTTCTGCCCTGGAACTTTCCCCTCCTTATGCTTGCATGGAAGATCGGCCCCGCTCTGGCTGCGGGATGCTCCGTCGTCGTCAAACCCGCTGAGGACACGACGCTGACGACGCTTCGCATCGCCGAGCTTGCTCATGAGGCGGGCATCCCTGCCGGCGTCTTCAACGTCGTCACCGGAAGCGGCAAGGATGTCGGCGAGCCGCTTGGCATGCACATGGACGTGGATATGATCGCCTTTACAGGTTCGACGCCGACGGGACGTCGCTTCCTGCGCTATGCGGCGGACTCCAATCTGAAGCGCGTGGTACTCGAATGCGGCGGCAAGAATCCGGCAGTCGTTCTCGACGACGCTGAAGATCTCGACCTTGTCGCCGAGCAGGTCGTCAATGGCGCCTTCTGGAACATGGGCGAGAATTGCTCGGCCACATCGCGGCTGATCGTGCATGAAAGCGTCAAGGACGAGCTGCTCAACCGGATCGGCACTTACATGCGTGAATGGAAGACCGGAGACCCACTCGACCCGGAAAACCGCATCGGTGCCCTCGTCAACAAGGCTCATTTCGAAAAGGTCGCTTCCTTCCTCGACGATGCGAAGAAGGAAAAGCTTTCTGTCGCGCACGGCGGCAAGACGCGCGACGGCATCTTCGTCGAGCCAACGGTGGTCGAAGGCGTCACCCCGTCCAGCCGGCTTTTCAAGGAGGAGATTTTCGGGCCGGTTCTCTCGGTCACGACCTTCAATTCCATCGCCGAGGCGATCGCCCTCGCCAACGATACGAATTATGGTCTGACGGCTTCGATCTATACCGGAAGTCTCAAGAACGCGATCAAGCTCTCACGCGAAATCCGCGCAGGCGTTGTGACAGTCAACTGCTTTGGAGAGGGGGATGCGACGACGCCGTTCGGCGGCTACAAGGAGTCCGGCTTCGGCGGTCGCGACAAGTCCATCTTCGCCCACGACAATTATTGTGAGCTGAAGACGATCTGGATCGACGTTTCCGATCGCTCGGTCGACGAGACGATCCGATGACGAAGACTGTGGTCAGACGGCTTCCTGCTGAATCCGGTGTCTCTGGCTGGGAGGCGATCAGCAACCGCATTGCCCCCATGCGGACGCTCGAAGGCAGCGTGACGGCCGACTGGCTCATCGTCGGCGCGGGGTTTGCGGGATTGTCTGCGGCGCGACGACTTTCGCAAATCCGACCGCACGACAAGATCGTCGTCATGGAAGCCGGCGAGGTGGCAAAGAGCACGGCAGGCCGAAATTCCGGTTACATGATCGATGTGCCGCACAACCTCTCGGCGGGCGAATATTCCAGCGCCAGCGAGGCGGCAACGACGCTTGAGATGGCGCAAAACCGCTTTGCGATCGATTTCGCAAAAAGTGCTGCGGACGAATACGGGATGTCCCGGGAAACATTCGACCCGTCGGGCAAGATCAATGCCGCTGCAACGGCGAGGGGAATGAGGCTGAACGTCAGCTATGGCGAGTCGCTCCGGCGCATCGGCGAAAAGCACATGTTTCTCGATCGATCCCAAATGCGCGAGCTCACAGGCTCGGACTACTACCTTGGCGGCCTCTACACGCCCGGCGCGGTCATGATCCAGCCAGCTGACTACGTCCGCGGCTTTGCGGCCGGGGTCGGGCAACGTGTGACGATCTTCGAGCGCTCGCCTGTGACGGAACTCCGGCGTGAGGGAGGAACCTGGACCGCCAAATCGACAAACGGGACAGTCACAGCGCCGAAGGTCATCCTGGGCGTCAACGGACATATCGAGGACTTTGGCCATTTTCGCGGACGGCTGATCCATATATTTGCCTACGCCTCGATGACGGCTCCGTTTGCCGCGGACGATGCTGCGCACGCAGCTTCCGGACAAGACCGGTGGGCCTTGCTCCCGGCCGATGCCATGGGGGCGACGGTTCGCAAGATCACATCGAACGGCCTTTCGCGGATCGTGCTTCGGACGAGATACACCTATGACAGAACGATCACCGTCACCGACAAGCGGCTGGCCAAGCTCGCGGCCGCTCATCGTCGTTCGCTGGATGCGCGCTTTCCGAAATTGACCGATTTGCCGTTCCAATACAGTTGGGCCGGACGTCTCTGCCTCAGTCGCAATCATGTGCCGGCCTTCGGCGAAATCGACGACGGGTTGTTCTCGGCCTGCTGCGAAAATGGCCTTGGGACCGTGAAGAGCACGCTTGCCGGCGTGCTGGCTGCCGAGCTGGCGACAGGAACCGGCTCGGAACAACTCGACAAATACATGGATCATGCGGCGCCCACGAGACTGCCGCCCGAGCCGCTGGCATGGCTGGGGATCAATTCTGTGATCCGGTTGCAGGAATTGCGTGCAGGCCGCGAGGGATGATCCCTCGCCGCGCAATGTGAAGACTGAGGCTACCCGCACGTCTTCAATGAAAATGGGAACAAAGAACTAGGAGTAAGAGCAATGAAGGCTTTGTGGAAAGCGCTCTGCGCGGCTGCGATGGTCGGGATCAGCATTCTTCCTGCCCGGGCGGAAGAAAAGACGATCACCATGGGCACGATGTCATGGGAAGACCTGACGCCCATCACCGGTATCACCAAGAAGGTTCTCGAAGACGCCGGCTATACCGTCAAGGTGACCGAGTTCTCCGAATGGGGCATCGCCTATGCTGCTCTTGCCAAGGGCGACATCCAGGTTCTTACCTCGCAGACGGACTATGTCGCTCAGGATTACTGGAACAAGAACAAGAGCCGGCTGGAGAAGATCTCACCGGTTTCGCATGGTCTCTACCAGGGCATCGCCGTCCCGAAATACGTTCCGATCGACTCTCTGGAACAGCTCAATGAGAACGCCGACAAGTTTGGCGGCAAGATCATCGGCATCGAGCCGGGCGCCGGCCTGATGCGGGACTCCTCCAACGCCGTCAAGGACTACGAGATCAAGTTGCAGCTTGTCGAAGGCAGCACGGCTGCAATGACGGCCGCACTCAAGTCGGCCTATGACCGCAAGGAGTGGATCGCCGTCACGATCTGGGAGCCGTCATGGATGGTCCAGAAATACGAGGTGAAGTACCTCAAGGATCCGAAGGGCGTCTTCCCGCCGCCGCAGAGCTACTACTGGATCGGCCAGAAAGGCTTTTCCGAAGAGAACCCTCACGCCCGTGAGTTCATGGCAAGCGTCTACGTTCCGATCGCCGACATCACCGCCATCAACGGCGAGGTCAAGGACGGCAAGACAATGGATCAGGCCGTCGAGGGCTGGATCGCAGCGCACGCTGACCTGATCAAGCGCTGGGAAAACATCAAGAAGAACTAGTTGCGCAGGGCCGTCCGATCCGGTCGGACGGCCTTTGAAGCCCAACGAGAAAAGCCAGCACCAATTGGCTCAAGGGGATCGCTATGAAAGCCGCAAATGCCGATACCAATGAAGTCCTGATTGACTGCCAATCCCTCTGGAAGGTCTTTGGAGACAAGTCCGCCGCCGCCATGAAATCGATCACCGAGCGCGGACTTAGCAAGAAGGACGTGCTGAAGGAGTTCAACTGCGTCGTCGGCGTTTCCAACGCCAGCCTGCAGGTCCGGCGCGGCGAGATCTTCTGCATCATGGGCCTGTCAGGCAGTGGAAAGTCGACGCTCATCCGATTGCTCAACAAGCTGATCACGCCAAGCGCCGGAAAGGTGTTCGTAAAGGGCAAGGATATTGCCGCCTTGTCTCCGGGCGACCTCCGGCAGATGCGCGCCAAGAACATCGGCATGGTATTTCAAAGCGTTGCGCTGCTCCCGCACCGTACGGTGCTCGAAAATGCGGCCTTTGGGCTGGAAGTTCAGGGCATTCCCAAGCCCGAGCGCAACAAGACCGCCAAGGCTGCGCTGGAGACGGTCGGCCTGGCAGACTGGGTCGACCGTTACCCGAAGGAATTGTCCGGCGGCATGCAGCAACGCGTCGGCCTTGCCCGCGCGCTTGCCTCCGATCCGGAAATCATCCTCATGGACGAGCCTTTCAGCGCGCTTGATCCGCTGATCCGTCGTCAGCTTCAGGACGAGTTTCGCCAACTCACAAAATCGCTCGGCAAGTCCGCCGTCTTCATCACCCATGACCTCGACGAAGCGATCCGCATCGGCGATCGCATCGCCATCATGAAGGATGGCGTCATCATCCAGACGGGTACCGCCGAGGAGATCATTCTCAATCCGGCGGATGACTATGTCGCCGAGTTCGTCGCAGGCATATCGCGACTTCACCTGATCAAGGCGCACTCCGTGATGCACAGCGTCAGCGAGTTTCAGCGCAGCGAGCCACACAACGACATCTCATCGCTGGTGCGAACCACTCCGGACGCCGACATCGACGAACTGATCACGTTGACCATGCAGACAGACCGCGACGCTATCGCCGTCGTCGACAACGATCAGGTTGTCGGCGTCGTCACGCCGCGCAGCCTCCTCATGGGCGTCAAGGGCACCTCCAACAGCGATCGCGTGGCCGCCTGATCGCAGAACGGGAGCTGAGTGACATGGACATATCAAGCTTCACAGACATCTTCGACGAATGGACAGACACCGCGCTCGAGTGGGTAAGCGAAAACGGAGAATCCCTCTTCGACTACGTCAGGTGGGTTCTTGAGGGCCTCTACGATGGGATCCTCTGGTTGCTGCAGCTTTCGCCATTCTACGTCGTCGCAATCGTGGTGGCGCTGGTGGGCTGGCGGCTGGTGAACGCCTGGTTTGCGATCCTCAGTGGCGCTGCGCTTCTCCTGTGCTTTTCCATGGGGCTCTGGTCCGAAACAATGAGCACCCTGGCACTGGTTCTGACGGCGACGGTGATTGCGCTCGCGGTCGGCATCCCTGTCGGGATACTGGCAGGCTTCTTTACGGCACTCGACCGGTTCATGGAACCGGGTCTGGACCTGATCCAGACGCTTCCGCCGTACATTTATCTCCTGCCTGCCATCGCGCTCTTGGGCTACGGCCCGGCGACAGCGCTTATCGCCACCATCGTGGTTGCCATGCCGCCGGCAATCCGGCTGACCTCGCTAGGTATCCGCATGACGCCAAGGGAGTTCATCGAGCTTGGTGAGGCAAGCGGAATGCGCCCGAGCCAGATGTTTTTCAAGATCCGCCTGCCATTTGCTCTTCCCAGCATCATGGCTGGCATCAACCAGAGCCTGATGATGGCGTTCGGCATGGTCGTCATCGCCGGTATCGTCGGCTCCGGAGGCCTTGGCGAAACGATCTATGGCGCGATCCGCACGCTCGACATTGCGACATCCATCAACGGGGCGATCGCCGTCGTCGTTCTGACCATGGTCATCGACCGCATGACCCAAAGTGCGGGCCGGCTTGGCGCAGGGAGGCATTCATGAACCCTTCGATACTCAAGTTTTCGCCCGGAGCTTTCCTCGCTCCGGCGGTCGACTGGCTGAACACGAACCTGCACCCCTTGTTCGCTGCAATCAGCTATGTGGTGGAGGCCGTCCTGTCGGCAATCGAGGCAGCGCTCCTGTTCGTCCCGCCTTTCGCCCTTATTGCGATTGTCGTCGTCGCGGCCTTCCTTGCGGTCAATCTTCGCGCGGCCATCCTTGCCGGCCTGTGCCTGGGGTTTTGCCTGATCGTGGGGCTTTGGACGGCATCGATGCAGACCGTCGCACTGGTGACGGTCGCCGTCTTGATCTCCGTGCTCATCGCGTTTCCGATTGGCGTCCTCTGCTCGCGCCACAAGACCCTCGAAGCCTTCGTGCGCCCAGTCCTCGATGTGATGCAAACCGTGCCGCCGTGGGTTTATCTCATCCCCGCTGTGATGATCTTCAGCCTTGGGCGGGTTCCGGCCATCATCGCAACGATCGTCTACGGTATTCCGCCGATGCTGCGATTGACGACTTTGGCCTTCAACCAGGTGCCGCACGAATACGTCGAGCTTGGCAGCGCGATCGGAGCGCCCCCTCGTTCCGTGCTCTGGAAGATTGAGATTCCGCTCGCCAAGCAAACGCTCTTGGTCGGCCTCAACCAATGCATTCTTCTTTCCCTGGCCATGGTCGTTCTAGCCGGCCTGGTCGGGGCAGGTGGCCTTGGCGCCGAGGTGACGCGCGGTCTGACCCGGATGGAAATGGGACTGGGCTTGCGCGCGGGTCTCGCAATCGTGGCTGTTGCTCTCTTGCTCGATCGAGTGAGCCGTGGTCTTTTCGATCGCGACAGGGGACCTCGGGCGGCCTGACATGAAGGAGATTGAGATGCGACCAGAAGACTATCGGCAGGCAGGAGCCGTCGGCAAATCCGCCAGCCGACTGAAGGTTGGTTTTGTTCTTGCCCGGTCTTTCACGCTTTCGGCGTTCGCGCTCTTTGTCGATACGCTGCGGCTTGCCAGCGACGAGCATGATCGTTCCGGACGGGTGATGGCGGACTGGCAGGTGCTCGGAAGTACGAGGCACCTGATCGCCTCCAGCTGTGGCGTGCAGGTGGCCCCGACGTCGGATTTCGTGGACCCGGCGAGGTTCGATTACATTGTGGTCGTTGGAGGACTTCTCACCGCGAGAGACCCGGTCGATCACGATACGGTCAGGTTTCTCAAGCGTGCGGATGCCGCCAAAATCCCGTTGATCGGTCTCTGCACCGGATCGTTCATTCTTGCCGATGCGGGACTGATGGCCGCCCACGAGACCTGCGTGAGCTGGCTTCACTACAAGGAGTTTCGCGAGCGCTTTCCCGATCTCGCCGTGCGGTCGGATCGGATATTCAATCTGGATCGGCAACGCGGCTCCTGTGCCGGTGGCAGCAGTGCAGCCGACATCGCGGCAACCCTGGTGCGGCGGTACATCAGCCGGGAGGCCGAGAGAAATGCCTTGGAGGTCCTCCAGATCGAGAAGGCGCGTTCCGCCGGCGACATTCAGCCCCGGCGCCCGCTACACGACGACTACGAAGATAACCGCGTCAAGGCGGCAATGATCCTGATGGAGCAGCATGTCGAGGGGGGCATGACCATTCCCAGGCTCGCGACGTCGGTTCGCCTGTCGCGGCGACAGCTCGAAAGACTGTTTTTGGAGAAGGCAGGGATGTCTCCCGCGAAAGCCTATACCCGCGTTCGAATGGAGAGGGCACGCGCGCTGCTTGTGCAATCGAAGGCCTCTCTGATCGAAATCGCGCTCGATGTTGGATACGAGAACGCCTCCCACTTCACCCGAACGTTCAAACGCATATTCGGCCAGACGCCAACGCAACTTCGGGCCTCTGCACTGGGATTTCAATAGATGCGCAAGGTCGGGACAATCAGCGAGTTGTGGCGCTACCCAGTCAGTTCCACCGCAGGCGAACTGATCGAGCAATGCGAGGTCACGGCGACCGGTGTCGTCGGCGATCGTCGGCTTGCGCTCGTTGATGCAGCCACAGGTGTCGTTGCTCATCCTGAGCGCGACAAGCGATGGCAGAAAGCGATCTTCATCAGATCGAGGACCATCTCGGATGGCACCGTGGAAATCAAGTTACCGGGCCACGACTGGCTGTCCGTCGATGCGCCGGGGTTGACGGAAGCTCTCACGGGGTTCTTCGAGTTCAAGGTAACTGTAATGCCCTATGAACGCGCAAGGCCGGCGGATGATGGAACCCTCTTCGCCATCGACCGGTATGACGTTTCGCCGCTTCACCTTCTGACAAGCGCGTCGGTCGACCATCTGAAGGCCATCCATCCCAACGGAGATCCCGACCGGCGCAGATTTCGCCCGAACATTTTTCTTGAAACCGAGCCGGATCTCTCCGGCTTCGCCGAATTGCAGTGGGTCGATGCACCTGTAAGTATAGGACATGTCCGCGCAACGGTGATTGCGCCGACCAAACGATGCGGGTTTACGATCATCGCTCAGGACGGACTGGAGAACGATCCGGAAATCCTCCGAAATGTGATGAAGTTTGGTAACCGTAACATGGGCGTCTACTGCCGACCCAACGAGCCAGGGGTTGTTCGTGTTGGAGATGCCGTTTTCATTTCCGCGTGACCGTCCTGCTACATCCCTCAGCTTAAGGCTGTCATCCTCGTTGAACCTTTGGGCCGCCAGCGAAGGCCGACATGACCGACCAACACTGAGCGAGAAACCAGCAGGATGGAAACTTCGCCTTGGCGGGTGAGTAGTTTTCAAGCTCGCACCCGCTTGCAGTCCTCGCCAAGGCCGTGGCCAGCGCCACGTTGGCGTTGCAACGAGGCGCTGAGACCTGAGAAAAAATCAGCCAATTGCTACTGGCAGACGCGCATGCTCTCCATATGCCATCCACCATCGTAGGCATTCGGCACCCGCCGGTCTTCGAACCAGCAACGCGGCGGTGGTGGAGGCGGCGGATCGATGTAGCGCGGCTCGCTGTTGTTTACGATCGCGCCACCGATCAACCCACCGATGACGCCGGCAGCCAGACCACCGGCAATCGCGGCGCCATTGTTGTCGTGATGGTGATGGCGCCGCGGTGGAGGCGGCGGATCGTCATAATGTGGCCTTCGCCACTCCTGGGCAGACGCAGGCGCGGCCATCGGCAATAGAGCGGCAACGCCGCAAGAGGCCATGACTGCCCAGGTAAGTATCGTTTTCATTGCAACTCCGATATCGGGTAGTGGATTTGAAAAATTGCTCAAGGTGGCCGGATCAAATGCCGGCGACCTTATCCTGGTTCTTGGTGTCAAAGTCGGCGGCATCATGGCGCGCCTCAACAAGAGCCCAAACGGGAGTAAGGATAGCCGAATGTCGCCTGATGAGCCTTCAACCAGTCAAGCCTTCTTCGAACTCCTTGCGCAAAGCTTCTTGCGTGCTGTCGGCCGACCGCTTGTCGAGCCAGGGCAGGGAGCCGAATGGCTCTACTTCGACGCCCCTTTTGTGGTCGTCGCTCACAATACCGAGCCGGATCCTCGGTTCATTTATGCAAATCTCACGGCACAGCGATGTTTCGGATACTCGTGGGACGAGTTTACGAAATTGCCTTCTCGATTATCTGCTGAAGCTCCGGATCGACTGGAGCGCCAGGCGCTTCTCGATGCAGTCGCACGGCAAGGATTTATCGCGAACTATCGCGGACTTAGAGTTCGCAAGTCCGGCGCGCATTTTTGGATGGAGGATGGGCTCGTCTGGGAACTGCGGTCAGAAGCCGGAATTCGGCTGGGGCAGGCTGCCACGTTCTCCAGCTGGACGGAAGCGTAAGCTGGGGGATATCGACGGCCTCGTCTTCAGGAATGTTGACCGAGAGACACCGATTTCCTGGAGCATACGATCAATCTCACCTGGCGACCGCTCCCGGGCGCCACAAGTCGAGCTGACCGGTGCTGCACGCGAGGCAATTCCGCGCGGCAGTGGACGTGGGCGAACCGCAATGACCTTTACGCATTCCTGTGGCCGCGACCTTTCTTGTCGCCTTCCTGGCCGCGGAATGCGCTGGACTTGCAGTTGGGGTTAGGCCGCCAATCGCAGAACCCCTTTCAGGAGCTTTCTTAGTGGGCTTCAATAGTTTGACAAACTTTGCCATCACAGGGTAGCCTGAGACCTCAAGGAGACTCTAATGGCAACCATGAATGTATCCCTGCCGGACCCGATGAAAGACTGGGTCGAAGCGCAAGCTAAGACCGGTCGATACTCGAACGCGAGTGACTACGTTCGAGACCTTATCCGCAGAGACCAGGCCCGGACTAACAAAATTGCGGAGATGCAACGTTTCGTCGATGACGGAATCAAAAGCGGCGTAGGAGGCCGTTCGAAGGACGAGTTGTTTTCCGCTGCCGTTGCGCGTGCCGAGATCACCCGCAGACGTGATTGATGCCATTCAGGCTCTCTGTTGAAGCGGAAGAGGATATCGTCTCGATCGCCGAACAAGGTATCCGCAACTTCGGATCCTTGGCCGCCAAACGATATCACGATGAGCTTTTTGATGTGCTCGATCTCATAGCCGCGAGTCCTCGAATGACGCGTGAGCGCCAGGAGATTTCGCCGCCTGTCAGAATCCATCCATTCAAGGCTCACCTGGTAATCTATCGGATCAACGATGATGGGAGCGTTCTCGTGATCCGTATCCGTCATGGTCACGAAGATTGGATTGGAGACTCCCTCTAACGCGCCGCAGTATCGCGATTTGCAACTAAGGCTTTGGACTTCCCGGCAGCAGAGTCCCCCAGCACGCAACTATAGGCTGCCGCCTCGACTTAGGTCAATCCGCTCCAACACTGATCAGGACGATCTTCCCAAAGGGACAGCCGGATAACATAGCCGAAGATTTGACTGTGTTGTTCTCAGTAGTGAAGAGTGCCTATCGGAAGCCAGCATCTGTTTCCTACAGTCGGACATATTGTGGATCCGCGTCTGATGAGGAGGCATTCGACACCATCGCACAATTTCTATTTGCTGACACGGAGGTTGGAGAGTGAATCGGCGATCTGCTTGAAGGCCGACTGAAGCGCGGCCGTTGTCGGCGAGTTGAAGTAGAAGGCGTTCTGGCTGGCGCAGCTGCTCAAAAGCTTTTGGGTGGTTTCGTCGGGCCCATTGAAGGCAATTGTGTAAATGATGATGCCGGAGTTCTTCATCGCCGTGCAGACCGAGGACAGACGGTCGTTGAGTTCCGTCACCGCGGCATCTTTGTCGGCCGTCCCGAGTTTTTTGTCGGCCAGCCAGCCATAAGCGCTGTAGACGTCTGGCGACATCGTGTTCTCGCCGTCGGTCATGATGACTGCCGCCTTGTTCATGTTCTTCGTGTAGTAGTCGAGCGGCAGGTTGTAGGTTGCCATGTCGCCGCCCCAGAGACCACGCCATTTCGGAGACAACATCCGCCAGCCCCACACGGCCCCGAAGTTGATGTGGGTGTTGCCCACCGCCTTCATCGCCGCGATGGCGGCAACCACCGTTGCTTTCTTGGGCGTCAGGCGCGTCACTTCGGCGGGGCAGTTCTTGTTGGGGCCGAGGGACGTGGTGAGAGTCTTGACGTATGTTTTTTTGCCATTCTGGTCGACGCTGATCCAGTTGTTATCCGTGCCGTCTCGCCAATAGTAGGGCGTGATCGGCTTGCTGGAGGGAACCGCGTCAGAAATGTCGTCGGCCTTTACGGCCTGCGCCTCGACGCAGCCACCCCATGAGCCACCCGTTGATGTCGATCCCCAATCGAGCGCGGCGATGGAGCCGGACTTCATCCAGCTGGTATGGCTCGTCCCGACATTGACCGACTGCGAGAACGGAACGATGCCGACATAGAGGTTCTTGGCAACTGCGTCGTCGCCATAGAGGATGTTCACCAGGGTGTTGGCCGCGGACTTGAGGCTCGTGAGCGGCGTTCCCTTCATGGAGCCGGTGTTGTCGAGAACAAGTGCCAGTTCAAGGCCATTGGTCGATCGTTCGATGACGCTTTCCGCGCTGGTGCTGATCGTCTGGACGCCGAGGATTTTCATCAACGTCGCGGGAGCGCTGGCCGATGCCTTGACGGTCAGTGTCTTGTTGTCCGAGCTAATGGTCCAGGTCAGGCTGTCGAGCGTCCCGCCGATCTCCCCATCGTTGAAATTGGCGACTGCAAACTTTCGCAGCTCGACGTCGATGGTGGCGGTGTCCAGCTTGGCGACGGTCGAAAGAGCGCCGGCGTCGATGGCGCGCTGAAGGCTCGAATGGAGAAGCATCAGGCGGGCCGCGTCGATGCCGAACCCCGTCGCCCCGATCAGCGCCAGGCTGACGATGCCGACGAAGGGGAGGACGGCACCTTCCTCGGCCTTGCGGAAGCGGGAGATCATGGACATCAACGACATTGGATCATCCTTCCTTTTGGACTAGCAACCGGGCGCGCTCGTGAGGCTTCCGAGACGGGGGCGGAAGACCGCCGTCTTGTAGAGCTGCGTCTCGACCGGCGTAAAATTGGAAAATAGCGGGGTGTAGCGATAGAAGACCTCGGCGACGATCACATTGTCGGTCGCATCGAGGGTGAGGTTGCCCGGAAGTGTGGCGGCCTTGGTGACAACACCGATCTTGCTCGTCTGGGCGTCAGAGCCGCCTTTGCACTGCCACGCAACGACCGGTGCAGCGCCGCCCGTGCGGGAAACCGACGTCAGGATCACGTAGCCGTTCTGCTTGAAGTCTTCGTTTCCCATGACCTCGGACGACACCGAAAAGATCGAAGTGATGTCCGACGACGTGATCGCTTCGTAGCGCGCAACCGCATCCGCTACCGTCGATGCCATCTGCGCTGTCTGGAAGTGCGAGCGGGCATAGAGGCTGATTTCGCTGCCGCCGCAGAGAAGCAGCAGCAGCACGGGCGTGATGATCGCCATTTCGATACCTGCGACGCCCTCCTCGTTTACCGCCAGCCGACGGGTTATGGAGGAGAGAACGCGCAAGGGCTTGGAGATCAGGTCAGTACGGCTCATTCTGCACCACCGCTGTTGCCGTCAGTTCGACGGTGCCGTCGTTGCCAACGAGCTGCTTGAGGACGGGAGTGTGGAAGGTCCATGGGTAGGTTACGGTGTAGAGGACGACTTGTGCCGTACCGCCGTAGCCGTTCGCCCCCTGGTCGATGTCGTAGACACCGTTTCCATTGACGTCGGTGAAGTTTTCGCCATCGTCGCGAACGCCGTTGCCGTTCTTGTCTGTGAATGGTTCGGGCTTTTTGAGAGCATCGAAGCCCTTGTAGGACAGGCTGGTGATGACGAGCTTGTCGGCATCCATGAATACGCCCGCCTGGTTGCGAATTTTCGCCTTTACGGTCGCATCCTGTGTCGAGTTTTCCGACACAAACCCCGTTCGGCCGGTCCTCGCGGCGTCATAGGTAGCGTTTTTGAGGACAATGTCGGCAGCAAAGGCAATACCGGACTCGACAATAGCGAATGTCAGGAAAATAAGAACGGGAGCGATGATTGCGAATTCGACTGCGGTCGCTCCGTCCACCGAGGTGCGGAAGCGCGTCAATACAAGTCCCCTCACGAAACACCCCATTCGCATCCATTCCGCGATCTTTTGGGTGTTCTAGCGCCGAAACATTCATGGGAATGTAACGCGATAGATAAAATTCTATGCAACTGTGCCTTTTATCAGCAATTGGCTACATTCCGGCCGAGCTGGAGGCGTTTGAGTATGGCGATCGGTTTCATGGAGAACTTCCCATGAAAATCCAAGCTCGTGCCCGGTATGCCCCCGAGGTATCCACAACGACCTCAAGCAGCGGGGTCGGGGGGCTGCCGGCCGTGCGCGTCCTTTGAGCTGCCTAGGCGTTTCATCCCTGGACGCCTCCGCGGGCGATCAGCGCAGCCCGGGCGGCAGCGAAGGAGTCTTGCAGCGCTTTGTGACCTTCGAGCCCGTCAAGGGCATAGCTATTGAGAAACTGGCGCCCGGCGAACAGCTTGCGGTCGACGGCACTCAGTTCGGCCTCATCGCAGGCGGCTTGCCAATGCTCGGCGATGGTCTTGATCTGGTGTTCGATCAGCGCGGCGGCTTCCGCCTCTTTCAGGTGATAGTCCGGCGCGGCGGCAAGGCAGGTGGCGAGCGTGCTGGCGCGGCTCTCGCCCTTGATCAGCATGGCCTGCGTGGCTTCGTTGCCGGTGCGGCCTTGCGGGCAGATATCATACGCCGGTGTCAGGGTCAGCTTCTTGCCGTCCCAGAACGCGGCATGGTTACGGGCATGGTCGTCGGTGTTGCCGCACAGCACGTTGAAGCAAATCCGCCCGTAAAGCTCCTTGAGGGTCTCCTTGGGATCGGTGAAGCGGTGGCGGATGAGTTCTGCAAGGTCTTCGTAGGAGGCATAGCGGGCCATCATCTCATCCAGGCCCAGCATGGTCAGGGCCGAGACCATGCCGTGGCGTATCCAGCCGTCCTTTGTGTGTGTGCGGTCGAAGCGCTCGATCAAGAGGACGTCTTTTTGTGCGGCGCGAGTCATGGAGACTGAAGCGGCGTTGAGACCGCATGCGGTCGCCAGCTTCATCCCGATGAACTCGGCCTTCACGACGCCGTAGGTGTCGTTGATCGCCGAGAATTTGGCGATGAACTTCTTCGTGTCGTCATCGATCAGAGCCTTGGGACGCGCGCCGCCGATCGAGGTGCCGTTATTGAAAGCCTGGTCGAGCGCCGGGGTAAGAGGGACGCCTCTTTCAACGAGTTCGGCCGCTTCGAGGAGTTCGGCGAGCGAAGCTTGCGCGGCAAGGCGGGGGACATACTCCGTAGCCGATGCCTGAAAATCGAGTGCACCAATCCTGTCGGGGCCTGACTGGAGCAGAAAGGTCAGTTCGCTGATCTCCGGTACGCCGGCAGCGTCGGACCTTTTGCCCGTCAGCCTGTTGATGATGACCCGGCGGCCCCAGGCGTCAGGCGAGGCGTCGCGAATACAGCTTGCCATCGACAGGCCGGTGATCGGGGCGATCGTGCCCTCCTGAAGCGGCAGTTCCGGCTCATAGAGGGAAATGGCGCTCTTACGGCGCCGGTAACTGGCGCCATAGGTGAAGAGCAGGCGATCGCCGTCCTGATCGAGGCGGCCCGCGACCACCGGTTCCGTCGCCCCCGGCAGCCAATTCCAGACAAAGGCTTCGGTAGTCTCCGCCTTAGAAGTCATCATCGACCTCCCTCACGGCGTGGCGGACGCTTTTGGGCAGCAGAGTCAGTTTTTCGTCGAGGCGGGCATTATGCATCTCTAGGGTGCGCTCGTCGTAGTCGAACAGGCGAACGCCGACGAGCGAAGCGACTTCGAAGACGATGCCGATCTCAGGGCCCGGCGCGCCCTTTTCAATGCTGGACAGCGTTGTACGGCTGATGCCGGCGCGGTCGGCCAGTTCCTGCGCGGTTAGGCAGCGTTTGGCGCGGGCGACGCGGATCAGCTTGCCAAGCATCGTGAGGGCCTGGCGCGTGACTCTAGAGTAGCTTCTCTGACGGGACACAGTTATGCCTGATTTGTTCATTTGAGTGGACATGAGAGCCTCTCACGTCCAGAATTCTGTACATTATGGCATTGGGCTGGCGTCGGGTCAAATTTTGTTCATTTGATTGGTCATAAAGGCAGTTCGTGCCCAGAATTTTGTACATAATAGGCGCCGAGCATGATTTGGTCGATGGACTTGATGGCCGACCGGGCACGGCTAACCCGTTGAGATGTCCGAGGACATGTTCATTGCAGCAGCAAAAAAGAAACGACGAGAAAATTGTCAGTCGCCAGGTTGCTGCAACAGGGTGGCAAGGTCATCTAAAACAGCTGTCGTTGCACTAGGCTTGTAGGGATAGTGCTCCCAGCACCACCATTGCGTCTCAATCGACTTCGATGAAGCATGGCCAAAACCGCCCCATGTCTCGCAGCCAGCAACGGAACACCAATGGTTCACGTGAATGGTTGCTGCTGCCGCGCTGCTGCGTCCGTCGATACTCACGGCGCGGCGATCCCAACAATGCGCAATGTCCAACCGGCCTTTGGCGGTGAAATACCGATGGCCTGCGCTCTTTTGTCTGCCTCCCTTATTGCCATGGCCTTTGCCGTGGCCTGGTTCGCGGCCCAGACGGTGACCCTCATTTTACCGGCAGTGAACGTGAAGCGGCGAACCTTCTTTCTCCGCCCGGCAGCGAAGCCAGCTTTGAAAGCACGCAGGAGTTCATCCATATTGTGAAGCGCTTTAAAATCGCTGGATTGCGCCGACCACCAGTCGTTAAAGGCTGTTTCCGTTTCCGTGGTCCGTTTTTGAACGCGCATTAGCATGGGAAACTCCGTCGCCGCGACGGCGCTCTCGTGGAGAATGCAGTCGACCGGTCAAGTTAATTAGGTGTGTTCACATTTTGTTCTCTTGTTAAGTCTTAGTCAAGTTCGGTCTTTCTCTCGATCAAGAGCGCCCGGCACTTTGAACTCATTCGGTCTGGTTGGTCGGATCAGGGTGTATCCGGCCCGACAACGGCATCGGCGTGACCGGCGCCCGTGACACTGACAGTCAAGCTGGCAAACGCGATCTCACCATCGGTAATGTAATGGTTGACCTTTCCGGTGTTCAAACGAGAGCCGGATTGGTGCCGCGCGACCTCCCCGATTACTTGCTTTGCCCTCAGTTCATTGACTATGTAGTCGCGCTCGGCGTTCGTATCGGCATCGGTCTTATGTGTGACTTGGAATGTCAGCCAAGTCAGAGAAATCCCGGTATCTTTGGTGCCCGCCCCCACCCACAGGACGCGCTCGTCGGGCGATGGCCTGTCGGTATTCAACCAGAAGCTCGCCGTGCTCATGTCGTCCTCGGAATGGGCAAGACTAAGGGCCCAGAAACGGATGTGATGACGCTTGCGGGGGCTATCGTCGATGGGCTCCTGGAATCCTATGTCCTGCCGTCTTCCAAAGAGATAGAAGGTGCTGAAAGGTGCGGTGGGATAGGCAGAGTTCATCAGGAAAGCGCGTATCATTCGCAACGTGCTTGCGATCCCCAAATGGTCGGCCGTAGTCCAGCCCGCCGTTGCAAAGGCCTCGCGTAGTTGTTGAAGATTGCCGATGAGGGCGAAATTTATAGGATCGCCGGGCAGGCCATCCGCCGTGATCGTGTATCTGGGGATCAGCCCCCGATGAAGAACCTTCAGTGACAATCGGACCACGTTCGGAAGAATGACGTAAGCAGCCAGGCCATATGTGAGGCACACCGCAACGAGCCATGGAAACCTGTGGTCCGCAGTATCGAAAACAACGAAGACGATCAGCCAAACGCTGAGTACACCCAGACAGAAAACCAGAAACCTCCGGAAAAGGCGCGTCAGCAATCTCAAGACACGGGCTCCTCGTCTGGCGTCTGATGGGCTGGCAGTCGCCCTCGCTGTTCGTCGCGGGGATTTTAGCACCCGAGAGTATGCAAATGATAGCATCGCCGTCGCTCATTGTGGGTAATATCGAGCGGGCGGCATGGAGGTGTCCGAGGCGAAGCGAATGAGGACGAGAGTGCGAGGCTGAAGAAGCGGATCGCCGAACAGATGTTGGATGCAGCGCACTCCTCGAGCTTGTCGAAAAAATGTATGGTCCGCCTCGTCCGTGCGAGGGGCTGCGACATCGCAAAATGACGATTCCCGTTGCGTAAATCTATCCGGCCTCTCCCGAGAGGGCTGCTGTTGCAGCCAGGCCATGATGAGATCCGCGCACGCCGTTCCCATTAAATGTATGATCCGTCAAACTGCGAGAGTGAGCAACCTCAGGAGCTGCTACCTTGGCCCTCAGTTCCGGGATGGGCTGTTGTACTTGGCATCCGATAATCAATATAATCGATTATCAGGAGAGGAAGGCCCATCGGATATGAGGTGGCGGCGATTTCGACAAGCCCGTTCCCAACGCGCGCTTTTAACAACCTTGTTCACCACAAAAGGCTTTCGGACGCGGTGCCGTGGTTGGCTTACGCTGGAATCGGTCTGAGATTGCCGTAATGCGTCGCCTCACATCAGCCGCGCCTCCCAGCCGCAGCAGATCTCAGGTTGTCCAACAGAACGGCGAGCAGAAGGATCAATCCACGCACGACATACTGATAAAAAGCCTGGATATTGAGGAGGTTCATCACGTTCTCTGCAATGCCCATAATCAGGACACCGACGATCACTCCGGTCATAGCTGCACGACCACCCGCGAGCGACACGCCACCCAGAACACAGGCCGAAATGACCGATAGTTCCAGCCCGGTTGCAGCATTCGGCTGACCCGATGTGATGCGCGACGCAAGCAGGACACCCGCCACGGCGCAAACGAGTCCCTGCAGCGCAAAGATCCAGATGCGCATTCTGGAGACATTGACACCCGCGAGACGCGACGCTTCCGGGTTGCCGCCGATAGCCAGCGTGTTCTTCCCGAAGACCGTCCGGTTCAGTACGAAGCCAAAGATCACGAAGAAGATCGCCATGACCCAGATCGGAGTTGGGATGCCCAAGAACTTCGAGAGTGCCAACTGGTAGAAGCCGGGATCGTTGATACCGACTGCGCGGCCATCTGATGCGATCAGCGCCAAACCGCGAACGATCTGCATCGTCGCCAGCGTGGTGATAAGGGCGTTGATCCGAAAACGGGCGATAACCACACCGTTCACGAGACCAACAGCACCGCCACAGAGGAGCGCTGCTATAAGTCCAAGGACGATCGAACCGGTGGCGTTCGAGGCCATGACCGCGATCATCCCCGAGAACGCGACGGTCGATCCGACCGAAAGATCGAAATCGCGGGATGCAAGGCAGAACATCATGGTGCAGGCGACAATGCCGATCGTGACGACCGACTGCAGAAGCCCAAGCATGTTTCGCTCGGTGAGGAAGTTTGGAACCGTTGCTGCCACGATGGCGAAAGCGATGGCAAAGATAACGACGAGACCTTGCTCGCCGAGTAGAAGTTTTTTCAGAGACGTCATCGCTACTGGACCTGCTGGTTGGGGAGTTCGCTGGCATTGGCCACATCGGGGAGGGCGGCGGCGAGAATTCGCCGCTCGTCGAAGTCGTCGCGCTCGATATCTGCTGCGACGCGACCCTGGCACATCACGACGATGCGGTCGGTGATGCCCATCACTTCCGGCAATTCGCTTGAGACAACGACTATTGCCATGCCCTGTGCAGCAAGCTCGTAGAGAATTTCATAGATTTCAGACTTCGCACCGACGTCGATACCGCGTGTGGGCTCGTCAATGATCAGCACCTTCACGCCCTGTTCGGACAGCCAGCGGCCAAGGATCACCTTCTGCTGATTGCCGCCGGACAGGTTGACGATGTCCTGCTTCCTGGACGGCGTGCGCACACGCAGCTTGGCAATGAACTGCTCGGCGAGTTCGGCTTCCTTCTTGGGCTGAAGGATCCCGAACGGCGAGAAGTGGCGGCGAGAGGAGATCGCCATGTTCTCTTCGATACTGCGGCCCTGCACGATGCCGTCGAACTTCCGATCCTCCGGGCACAGAACAATTCCGCCGCGAATTGCGTGCGGAGGGCTGTCGGCCACTACCTCTACGCCGTCGACACTGACCGTGCCTTGCGAGCGTGTGTCCGCGCCATACACGAGGCGCGTCATCTCGCTGCGGCCAGCACCGATCAGGCCGAAGAACCCGAGAATTTCGCCTTGGCGAACCGTAAAGCTCATTGGTGTGCGGAGCTTGCGGCCTGCAATGTCCTTGACCTCAAGACGGACGTCGCCGAACTCGCGCGGCCGGTATCCCCAGATGTTGGATATCTCGCGCCCTACCATTTCCGAAATAATCTGCTCGCGAGTAACAGCGGTGATGTCCGCGTGATGTGCTGCAAGCTTGCCGTCACGAAGGACCGTTAGGCTGTCGCAAAGACGGAATATCTCGTCGAGGCGGTGCGATACGTAAAGGATGACCTTGCCCTGAGAGCGTAGGCGTTCAATCAGGGAGAACAGAATTTCGCTCTCCCGCGAGGACAGCGACGACGTCGGCTCATCGAGTGCGATCACGCGAGCATCCGCCATCACGGCTTTCGCGATTTCCACCATCTGGCGTTCGCCGATCGATAGCGAGGCCACCTTGGCACCAGGCTCGATCTCAATCCCGATCTCGCTGAGCTTTTCTCGAACGACGTTCGTAAGGCGGCTTCGGTCGATGACCCCGGCCTTCCCGGGAAAGCGCCCGAGCCAGAGATTTTCCGCTACCGTCAGTTCGGGGACGAGCTGCAGTTCCTGGTGAATGACAATAACGCCCGCATCGAAGGCATCACGAACCGAGCGATAGTGCTGGGTCGAGCCATCGATCGAGATTTCGCCGGTATCGGCGGATTGGTCACCTGAGAGAACGCGGATGAGCGTTGACTTGCCAGCTCCGTTTTCGCCCATCAGGCCGTGGACCGCTCCCTTCTTTACAGAGAACGAAACATCGGCGAGCGCCTGCACGCCGGGATATCCCTTGGATATCGCTTTGAATTCGAGAAAGTCCTGCATGACAGCATCCCATAAGAAGGTCCGGCGACAGAAAGCCGCCGGACTGAATTCATCTTAGTAGCTGATCATTCGATACCCAGTTCCTTGCGGACTACCTCGTAGTTGTCGCGCAGCGCGAGCTGGCCAGCCGTCAGGATCAGCTTCTCAGGTTCTTTGCCGTTGGCTACCCACTCATACATGTTGAGTGCGGTTTCGTAGCCATGGCGCTTCGGCGAGATGATCACAGTGCCGAAGAAACCCGTTGCCGTCGGCTTCTTGAACTCGTTGATTGCCGAATCCGCACCGCCGATGCCGACGCCGATCATGCTGTCGGCGGGGATGCCAACCGTTTCGGTGGCGCGAACAGCACCAAGCACGGCTTCGTCATTGAGGCCGACTGCGACCCACTTCTTGATACCAGCGTTCTTGTTGAGCACGACCGTTGCTGCGTTGAGGGCGGCTTCCGTGTCGGTCTTGGCCTGAGGCGCGTCGAAGATGTTGGTTTCCGGGAACCCGGCAGCCTTGAGCACAGAGAGGGCACCGTTCACACGGTCAACGGCAGTCGGAAGCTGGTCGTAGGAAACGCGGATTACGCCCACTTCCTTCACGTCCCAGCCACGCTTCTTGACCTCGTCGGCGATCGTCTGGCCAACGGCCTCACCGATCTTGGTCGCCGAGATACCCATGTGAGGCACGTCCTCAAGCGGGCTGCCATCGGCGTTTACCAGGCGGTCGTCGACGGTCATGATCTTGAGGTCATTGGCCGCGGCCTTGGCTACGATGCCTGGTCCAAGCTTGACGTCAGGAGTGCAGATGATGAAGCCCTGAGCACCCTGTGCTCCCAGGTTGTCGATGGCGGACTGAACCTTCTCACCGTCTTCCGCACCGATCTTGACGAGCGTGAAGCCCTTTTCCTTGGCTGCTACGTCGGCGAACTTCCATTCGTCCTGGAACCACGGCTCTTCGGGCTGCTTGACGATGAAGCCAATCTTGACGTCGGCCGCGAAAGCCGAACTTGCGGCCATCAGAGCCACGGTCCCGAACAAAACTGCTGCACGAAAAATGCGCATTTCTCTCTCCCTCCTGGTGGAAACACTATGCCTCCCTGGCATGTAGATGAACTATTTCAATTTATCATACCAGTCAATTGCTATTGTATGAAAAATTGGCTACATGCCTTGGTAGCGGGAGGAATGCCGCGTCGATGTGACCATAGAACCGCGTTTGAGCTGACTTCGACGCGCTGAGGAGAGTACGGATGAAGATTACAAAGCTGACGACATACATGGTCCCGCCGCGCTGGTTGTTTTTGAAGATTGAGACCGACGAGGGCATTGTCGGTTGGGGTGAACCGGTCGTCGAAGGGCGTGCTCTGACCGTCGAGGCGGCAGTGCATGAGCTGGCAGACTACCTTATCGGCAAGGACCCGTTCCTGATCGAGGACCACTGGACGGTGATGTACCGCGGCGGCTTCTATCGTGGCGGAGCCATCCACATGTCGGCGCTTGCGGGAATCGATCAGGCGCTCTGGGACATCAAGGGCAAGGCGCTGGGGCAGCCGATCCATTCGCTGCTCGGCGGCCAGGTACGCGATAGGATCAAGGTCTACTCCTGGATTGGTGGGGACCGCCCGGCAGATGTTGCAGCAAATGCCAGGGACGTCGTCGCTCGCGGGTTCAAAGCGATCAAGCTCAATGGCTGCGAAGAGATGCAGATCGTCGATACGAACGAGAAAATCGACAAGGCTGTCCAGACAATCGCGACAATCCGGGAAGCAATCGGCCCGCACGTCGGAATCGGTGTGGATTTCCATGGTCGCGTTCACAAGCCGATGGCAAAGGTTCTCGCCAAGGAACTGGAACCCTACAAGCTTATGTTTATTGAAGAGCCCGTGCTCTCCGAGCATCGCGAGACGCTGAAGGAAATCGCCAACCATTGCTCGACCCCGATCGCGCTTGGGGAACGTCTCTATTCGCGCTGGGACTTCAAGTCCGTGCTGGCGGACGGGTATGTCGATATCATACAGCCGGACCTCAGCCACGCTGGCGGTATCACAGAGTGTAGAAAGATCGCCGCGATGGCAGAAGCGTATGATGTCGCCGTCGCTCCGCATTGCCCGCTCGGTCCGATCGCGCTTGCTGCGTGCCTCCAGGTCGATGCTGTCAGCTACAACGCCTTCATCCAGGAGCAGAGCCTGGGTATCCATTACAATACGGGCAACGATATTCTGGATTACATCTCCAACAAGGAGGTGTTCCATTATGCCGACGGTTTCGTCAGCATTCCGCAAGGACCAGGTTTGGGTGTCGAGGTGAACGAGGAGTACGTGATCGAGCGTGCCAAGGAAGGTCATCGCTGGCGCAATCCCATCTGGCGTCACGAAGACGGCAGCTTTGCCGAGTGGTGATAGCGCGAATCTCTCAAGCCCAGCTGAGGATACTTCTCGATCGACCGTTATGGATCAGGGTCCAGAGGGCTAAGCTGTGACACTTGTGGATATCGGCTCAGGATCACTTTCGCTTCGGGTAAGCACCCATGGGGGATCGATCCTTGGCCTGTGGAAGCAGAGCGGCGGCCGGAGAGTGCCGCTGCTCAGACCTGCACCCAAAGTCGATGCAGGCGCACCCGAAGCGTCCTGCTTTCCGCTTGTCCCCTTCGGTAATCGCATTAGGGGCAACAGGTTTGTCTTCGACGGAGCTGTGTTTACCCTTCGACCGAATACCGAATGGGACGCTCACTACCTCCACGGAGACGGTTGGCTAGCTGACTGGCACCTCGGAGGTCAGACCGACAGGTCGATCGAGATGAGCTTCGAGCACAGGGGCGGGCGCACGCCCTATGAGTATCTGGTGAGCCAGTGCTTTACGATCGACGACGACAGCCTGACAATCGCGATGACGGTCGAAAATCGCGGTCGTCAAAGATTGCCATTCGGTCTTGGCTGGCATCCATATTTTCCGCTGACGCCCCAGACCACACTTGAGGCCCGCGCCGAGGCATTCTGGACGGAGGTCGAGGGATGGCTGCCGGGGGAGCGGACGAGCATACCAGGGGATCTGGACTTCAGCCGAGCCATCGGTCTGCCTCATCGATGGGTCAACAACGGATTTGAGAACTGGAATGGCCACGCGAGAATCTCGTGGCCCGAGCATGGCATCTCTCTCAGCATGGAGGCTGATCCGATACTTCGGCACGCTATCCTTTTCCTGTCGGACACGACCTTCGATCCCAGGTTCAAGCGGGATAATTTCTGCTTCGAGCCCATGTCTCACCTGGCGAACGGTCACAATTTACCGGGCCTTGGTGGGCTTACGGTTCTCGCACCGGGCGAGTCGCTTATGGGAGGTTTCCGTTTGCGGGTCGAGACAAACTGACGGATGGCATACGATACAGGCATACAACGGTTGCCGCACATCAGGTGTGAACCGGATGGCGGCATCACAAGAAAGTCGGAGGAGTAAAACACTTATGTCGAAGCGGCTGTCAGGCAAGCGCATCATGATAACGGGCGCGGCACAGGGCATTGGCCTTGCCATTGCCAAAGGATTTGTCCGAGAAGACGCAAGCCTACTTCTCATCGACCGTGACGAGGCTCTCCTGAACGCCGAGGCATTGAAGCTGCGAGAAGAGGGCTATCGAGTGATAGCACACGCGGTGGACATCACGGATGGCGCGGCGATCAGACAGGCTGCCAGCCAAGCCTCCGACGATTTTGGCCAGATAAACGCATTGGTGAACAATGCCGGGGTCAATGTTTTCTCGGAGCCGCTAGAAACGACAGACGACGAATGGAACCGTTGCTTCGACATCAACCTGAAAGGGGCGTGGAACTGCTCGAAGGCGGTTTTACCCGGGCTGATCGAGCAGGGGGGTGGGGTGATCCTCAACATCGCGTCCACCCATGCCTTCACGATCATTCCACATACGTTTCCATACCCCCTGGCCAAGCACGCGCTTCTCGGCATGACGAAGTCGCTGGGACTGGAATATGCGGCGAAGAACGTTCGCGTGAATGCGCTGGCTCCTGGCTATGTCGCCACGCAGAAGGTTATCGACTACTGGAATAGCTTTCCCGATCCGGAGGCGGCGAAGGCCGCGACGATGAAGCTTCATCCCGGCGGAAGAATTGCATCTCCTGAAGAGATTGCAATGGCGGCGGTTTTTATGATCTCCGACGAGTGCCCGTTCATGAACGCTACCTGCCTGACCGTAGATGGGGGCTTGAGTGTCCAACAGCATCCGGCATGAGTCCCCGCAGTCAGGCTTGTCCGATGAATTTATATCGCTGGCCTAACTAGCTTGTTTCCCGACTCCGCGATCTGATAGAAAAGTGGCGTCAAAGAGTGAGGAGAATCGTGATGCGCTCGGCGCAAAACATCGGAGAACCGAGCGCTTCTGGAGGCCAGCGCCCCCGGGTGATGCCCGATGTGACAAGAGCGCTAGCTGAGGAAGTTCTGTCGGGAAAATACGCTCCCGGCACTGCACTTCCCACTGAAAACGAATTGGGGACGGCGTTCGGAGTCAGTCGCACGGTCATAAGAGAGGCGATCAAGGTTCTCGCCGCTAAGGGTCTGGTGGTGACGCGGCCCCGGGTGGGTACGGTCGTTTCTGACCCGGACAATTGGAGCCTGCTTGATCCTCAGGTTATCAGCTGGCACGGACCAGGGCTCTTCGATGCCAACCTCCTTGGCGCAGTCCTGGAAACCCGACGTGTGCTTGAGCCGCTCGCCGCCAGTCTGGCCGCCGAGCGTGCGACCCTCCGCGAGATCGCTGACTTGGATGGCGCTTGGCAACTCATGAAAGAAGCCAGCGAGGACGTCGAGAAGTTCTCAGCTGCCGATGTCGAGTTTCACCGTATTCTGTATCGAGCCAGCCACAATCCCGTTCTGAGGCAGATCAGCAGCCTGATCGATGCAGCCCTCACGTACTCGTTCGAGACCTCCAACAAGACCGTCTTCAATCGTGACGATGCCGTTCGGTGTCATCACGCCGTGGTGGAAGCGTTGCGCATGCGCGATGTCGATGGTGCCGGATCGGCTGCGAGCAAGCTCATAGAACAGGCAGCCCACGATATCGATCTTGCAGGACGCAAGGCCAAGGATTCAAAGGGCGAGGACTAGCGATCTGACATACATTTACGCAGACTGCTATCGTCGGAACCTAAAATCCTTGCAATGACAGGGTAACCATACATTTCGGCGAATGACGTCCTGCCGCTTCTCCCGGTCCAGCGTCAGATCCGCGACGATCTTCTTCAGCCGCGCATTCTCGTCCTCGAGCTGCTTCAGCTTCTTCATCTCCGGCGGCAACAGGCCGGCGTATTTTTTCTTCCAGTTGAAATAGGTCGCCTGGCTGATTCCTGCCTTGCGGCAGATCTCAGCAACTGGAACACCCTCATCACCCTGCTTCAGGATGAACGCCTTCTGAGCGTCCGAAAACTGCGATGCCTTCATCGTCTTCCGTTCCTTTCCCAGCCAGGAAAATGCGCCGAAAAACTCTAATCAAAACTGGTCCAGTTTGAAGGGTTCGGATCAGTATTTTGGCGGCTGCACTTTAGAGTCCGATTTGGACAAGTGCCGTTTTGTCCGCGCCCGATTTTGCGCTGGCGCTGACAGGCTTCTTGCTTCTAATCGTCTGGAAATTCCCGCCATGGACCGTCGTTGCTTTGATGGCAGCCGGTGGAATTTCTCTTCGACTATTTAGCGGTCTGCAGTAACTGCAGACCAGCAAAGTCCACGGATTCGTGTAGAATGCCGACATCTCACTCAGGCTTGGGAGGGCCAAATGTGGGGACTGTCGATCACATTGGCGTGCTTTTTGATCTTTGCCACGACCAGCTTTGGCGCTGAGCTTCCACCATTCCACACTTCCATGTTGTCGGACGACGTCTCAATCTCCCTGACGGTTCGTTCTATTACCGCCTCGGTAGTGGAAGGCTATGACTACGATGTGAGCATTGGACTGCTGGAGCAGAGGAGCAATGGCAGAACGGTCTTTACTGATTATGGTAGTCATGACGCCCGAGTAAGATGCTTGCCGGGCACAGTGTATGTTGGTGGTAAGAAGTATACGCCGCTTCCGACCAACGCGGGTCGGGACTGGAAGGAAGACCTCGTCGAGACACTGTGCGCCGCGCCGGTATCGTAGCAACGTGAGGCACTAGAGCATCCAGACCCCAACTCATCCCGTCATGATCGGAGCGCAGATATGGAACCGAATTCGGAGATTGGATCGGCCGGACCTCACGACTTTCCTGCTATCAGGGCATTGTGCAACGGCTTCCTCGATTGGTGCCGCTCGCGTTACGGCGAAAACGCTTGGTTTGTCGACCGGTACTACACGCCAGAACAATGGGCCGCGCTCTTGGAAAGCCTACCTAGAATACATTCGGCTCCAGAAGGCGAGATACTTGTTGCCCGCCTGAACGGGAAAGTGGTCGGCTGTGTGATGATGCAACGGATCGATGAGCACACGTGCGAGATGAAGCGCATGTTCATCAGCCCCGAGGGCCGAGGCTTGGGGCTGGGTCGCCGTCTCGCAGCGGGTATCGTGCGCGTGGCTGCCGAGCGGGGTTATACTGCCATGCGGCTAGATACCGGCCGTAACCACAACGAGGCGCTGAGCCTCTACCGCTCTCTCGGGTTCAAGGAGATAGCACCCTACTACAAGGCACCTCCTGAACTGCGCAACCATCTCGTCTTCATGGAAGCCAAACTCGCCGGTTAGCTTTCCTGACCTGTGGTGAACTTCACATTGAAACGGCGGAGAAGCCCGGCTCCCCAGCGCGAAGCCGGGCTTGACCAGCTTACTTGACCTGCGTCACGGTCAATTTGCCATCGACGCGTTCGGCAACGAACTCGATGTTTTGGCCAGCCTTCAGTTTTTCAAGAATGGCGGCCTCCTTGACCCGAAACACCATGGTCATGGCTGGCATGTCGAGGTTCTTCAGGTCATCATGCTTGATGGTGACCTTCTGTCCCTTGGCATCGACCTTGTTGACGACGCCTTTGGTGAACTCCTGAGCAAGGGCAGCGCCTGCTCCGGCAAGCGAAATGGCCAACGCGGCGACGAGATTTATCACAGTTTTCATGGAGCTTCTCCTTCGTTGATTACTTAGCTGCGACTGAAACGTCGCCATGCATTCCGGCCTCGTAGTGGCCGGGGATGAGGCAGGCGAACTTGAAGTCGCCGCCAGTCGTGAACTTCCAGATGATCTCGCCGGACTCACCCGCTGCCAGGCGAATTGAGTTCGGGTCCGCGTGCTCCATCTCAGGGAACTTCTCCATCACCTTCTTGTGCTCCAGGATTTTATCCTCTTGGTCGAGCACGAACTCGTGGTTGGTTTCACCCGCGTTCTTGATGGAGATTTTCACCGTTTGGTCCTTGCGAACCTTGATGACAGCAGGCTGGAACAGCATCTTGCCGTCTTCGGTCTCTTTCATGGTGACGCGGATGGTCTGGGTCACCTTCGCCTTATCGCCAGGTTCGCCGACCGCCATTTTTTCCCCATGTCCGCCAGCGTGGTTGCCGGAGGCCCAGGCGGGCGTGGTGAGGGCGGCGATAGCCAGTGCAAGTGCGCAAATTTTCATGTCAGGTCCTTTGTTGCTGAGGATGTGTGTCAGCCGTGTTTCATCGGCTTCGGCGTGATGGTGGTGTTTGCGTCTTTGGCCTTGGGAGCGTCCGGCAGTTCGCCAGTCCACTCCCAGGCCTGGGTCCCGGGCGGGTTCTCGTACCAACCCGGATCGGAGTAATCGTCGGCCGAGATGCCTTCACGGACTTTCACGACCGAGAACATGCCGCCCATCTCGATGGGGCCGTGAGGACCCCATCCGGTCATCATGGGGATGGTGTTCTCGGGAATGGGCATTTCCATTTCGCCCATATCGGCCATGCCTTTGGTTCCCATCGGCATGTAATCGGGCTGCAGCTTGCGGATTTTTTCCGCGACCTTCGACTTGTCGGCACCAATGAAGGTCGGGATGTCGTGGCCCATCGCATTCATGGTGTGATGCGACTTGTGGCAATGGATTGCCCAGTCCCCGAGGTACTTGGCGTCGAACTCGTAGGCCCGCATCGCCCCGACGGGGATGTCGATGCTCACCTCCGGCCACCGCGCTTCCGGCCGCACCCAGCCTCCATCGGTGCAGGTGACCTCAAAGTCATAGCCGTGCATGTGGATCGGATGGTTGGTCATCGTGAGGTTGCCGACGCGGACACGCACGCGGTCATTCTTGGAAACGACAAGCGGGCTGATGTCCGGGAAAATACGACTGTTCCAGCACCACATGTTGAAGTCGCTCATTTCCATGACCTTGGGGACATATGTGCCAGGATCGATGTCATAGGCGTTGAGCAGGAACACGAAATCCCGGTCGACGCGCATGAGCTTCGGGTCCTTGGGATGGATGACGAAGAAACCCATCATGCCCATCGCCATCTGGACCATTTCGTCCGAATGCGGATGGTACATAAAGGTGCCGGACTTCACGAGATCGAACTCGTAGACAAACGTCTTGCCGACAGGAATGTGAGGCTGTGTGAGGCCACCCACGCCGTCCATGCCCGACGGCAGGATCATGCCATGCCAGTGGATCGTCGTGTGTTCCGGCAGCTTGTTGGTGACAAAGATGCGGACACGGTCGCCCTCGACGGCCTCGATAGTCGGTCCCGGAGATTGCCCATTGTACCCCCAGAGATAGGCGGTCATACCGTCCGCCATTTCTCGCTCCACGGGCTCGGCAACGAGATGAAACTCCTTGACGCCGTTGTTCATCCGATGGGGAAGCGTCCAACCGTTGAGGGTTACGACCGGTTGGTAGTCCGGTCCGGAAGTCGGATGCAGTGGAGGCTGCATGTCGGCCGACGCCATTGCCGGAGCGTCCGGCAGGCCCATCGCGGAGGTCTTTGTCCAGGCTCCGGCTGCCATCAGGGCTGCGCCAGCGCCAAAAAGCTGTCGTCTGTTGAACATCTGATTGTCCTTTCTCAATGAACGCCGCCGCCGCTTTCAGATGCCGATGCAACCTCCGTCTCGGCTGTCGCAGCAGACGAGCCGCCGCCGTAAACAGCGGGGGCGAGGTTCGCGTCGGATAGCCAAAAGTCTCGCTTGGCGTTGACGGAAAGCAGGATGGAATTGATCTTGTCCCGAGTGTCGGTGAGCAATTCGAAGGTATTGGTGATCATTCCGTTGTAGGTCAGCAGCGACTCTTCCTCGACCTTGGTACGCAGCGGCACGACGTTGTTGCGGTAGTGCCGGGCGATGTCGTAGTTGGAGCGGTAGGCCTCGTAGGCCGATCTCGCCTCCGAACGCACATTGACGGCTTTCTCCGCCAATTGGTTCGCGGCTCGCATGTAGCCAAGCTCGGCCTTGCGCATCCGGGCCTTGCCGGTGTCGAAGATGGGGATCGCGAACTCCAACTCGCCAGCGGCGGTGGTTTCCCACTTCTTCTTGCCGTCCTCCTCGACTTCGCGTTCAGCCTCGGAGCCCGCCAGGATTTCCAGGTCCGTGACGTAGCGCGTAGCCTCGGTCAGGCCATAGGATCGTGCGGTGGCCTCCAGCTCCAGGCGGGCGACCTGAAGATCAATACGGTTTCTGAGGGCTTCGGCTTCGATTGCGTCGCTCTTGGCAAGCGACCGTGGCAGCGCCGGGAGACTGTTCGGAACCTGGTAGTCGACGTCTGTGCCCCACAGGCCCATCAGTCTCGTGAGTTCCTCCTTGGCAAGACGGGCCGTCAGCCGAGCCTTCGCGGTTTCGCCAGCCAGTTCGGCGACGAAGACATGCTCGCGGGCCTGGCCTCCCTTGGTCATTGCGCCTGTTTCGCCCAGCTTTTCGGCGAGTTCTGACGCTGCGTCGGCGGCTGCTTGTGCTCGTTGTAGCTGACCGACGGTTTCCCATGCGGCCACGGCATTGATCCAGGCACGACGGGTTTCCGCCGCGAGCTGAAGGGTCCTAACGGCAGCGTTCAACTGAGCCTGCCGGAAACGGGTATCGGCGATCTCGATGTCCCGCTTCTTGGTCATCAGGGCGAGAAGGTTTGTGGTGATCGCCCCCTCGATTGTGCGAAATGCCTCAAGTTCCGGCGCACCGATCCCCGAGAAGCCAATAGAAACCGTCGGGTTCAGCAGGATTGTGGCCTGCCAGGCATCTGCCGCGCTGTCGCCGAGGTCGGCGTAGGCTGCCTGCAGGCCCTTGTTGTTGATGAGCGCGACTTGGACGGCCGTGTCGGCGTCCAGCACCTTGTTCCTGCCAAGGATCGCCTTCACCCGAGAGGACGTTGCCTGTGCCTGCTGTTGGTTTTGCACCCAGACAGTCTGCTTGGACGTGACACCACCGACCTTGGCGGAGACCGTGGAAAAGCCCGCTTCCTTTCCGGCGTATTCGGCACTGCTGACGCAACCGGCCAGAACCAGCGGAATAGCCGTCAGGGCCATCGCTCTCTTGATCGCGATCATGATTGGTCTCCATTCTTCGGAGACAGCTGCTCGTTTTGTTGCCGCCATGGCTTGGGATCGACAGGCTGGCGGGCAACGAAGCCAGAGATGGGCGAACGGTACCGAATAGGACGCACTGAGTACGTCTGCTGGACGTCCGCCGACGCAATAACATCGGGAGGCGTGGATGCGCAGCCGCCCACCAAGAGGGGCAGCCCCACCACAAATATGGAAGATTTCATTTCAAAAATCCGAATAGCAGTAATCTACCGGCAGGCGCGGCTGTCGCCACGGCATGCCTTCCGGACCCGTCAGGACGGGCAAATTGCTATTCAGATATTAGGCGGTCGATGCAGGGGCGGCAGCTCGCCAACCAGACTTTGATCGTTGACGAACTGCCGGATCGAAGACACGACGGGTCCGCCAACGTCGTGAGCTTCACAAACAATGCCAAAGCCGCCGCAGAAATCCTTGCAGCACTGCTGTTTGGAGAACTGGTCGTCATCGCCCGTGGGTGATCCGTGCTCGTGTTGGTGGGCGACATCTTGGACCGCCTCATCGTCGCTGGTCACACCATGATCGTGGTCAGTTGCGGCGTGATGGTCGTGCGCGCTAGCGGCACTGGGGGGCGGTAATTCGGGGAAAGCCGACCCATGCATTGCGGCGTTCGCGTTGGACAATGTGTATCCTGCCAGCGATGCGATGATCACCAGCCGCACGAATATGAGCAGTTTGCTCAGTGCGATCCGATACATTTTGCCCATTCCCAAGAGCTACCGCCAAAGCAGCCCCACTTTAATTGCGCCGCCGAAGCTTTCAAAGATTCGCGACGATTGTGAGGCAGTTCGGATAGCCGTCTACGGCTTGCCATCGTTGGAAGGTCAACATCTATTTTGCAGAGCCGCCCGCGATTGGACAGCAATGGGTTTGAGGGAGGCCACCGGCTTTTTGCAAACCACCCCTCCGTTGTGGCCTCCCATATCCTCCCAGGAGAAGAAGGACAGGAGAACACTAGGCTCGAAGGCAGCGCGGGCAATGGGACTTAGGTCCTAACCCGAAGAGCCGATCACTTGACGGTCCAGGTAGCAGGCTCGTCCTTGCGGGGAAGGATCATCCGGTCGATTGAAGCGTCCCGCTTGATCAACGTATGCCAGGCAGCAGCGGTGAAGTGGATCGCGACCATAATCAGGATCACCTTCGATCCGATGACGTGAAGCGGTGCGACGGAGAAGGTCAGATAGCTGGCGACGAAACCAAGTGCGGCTTGACCGATTATCGCGGCATAGAAGGCAAAGTGGAGAGCCTTTGCGAGCAGGTCCGCACCCGTCTGCGGTATCGATGGTGATGGCGGCCGCATGATCCTCAGGAGAAGCCGCAGGACCATCAGCCCGCCGATGGCAATCCCTGCATAGTTGTGGACCAAGTGCTGCAGCACGTCGGCGGCCGACGGCTGCACGCCCATATGCACTGCATGATGGGTGCGCTCAATACTACCTCCCGTCAGGTACTGGACCGGCAGTAGTCCAGCGATCACCCAGTGCAAGGCGATCTGATAACCCCTGTAGCCGTTGCGCATTCGATCCTCCAATTGCCGAGGAGGATGCCGCGACTCTGTAAAAATTGGGTATCGACGCCCGCACTCCTTGGTTGCCAAGCTTCCCAGCCCATATCGCCATCAGGAACAAAATTCTGCTTTCGCGATTTGGATGCGAAAGGGAAATTCACAGTGAGCCGTATTAGTAGCAAAATCGCCCATGTCATAATGGCCCTGGCGTTGAGCTTGATGGTGATCGCGGCGATGGCGATGGCTCCGTCGGTGAACGCTGGCTTGCTGGGCGGGCAGTGCGTGCATGCCTACTCAGGCTCACATGATGAAAAGCCGGATCCGGACACAACACATGTAGGCGCATGCTGCACCGACATGCATTGCTGTCCGCTTATGCCGAGCGTCCTTCCAGACGATACGTCGTTGCAGTTAGACGACATCCTTTTTGCGGGACATAGGGCAGCAAGCCCGCTCTTGTTGATCAGGCCAATCGATCCGCCGCCGAAAGCCTTGCCGGTTTGACGTTTCGATCAACCCAATCGATGGAGAGTCCCGATGAAAACGAAATACCTTGTTACGGCTTTTGCCGCGTCTTGCCTGTCGCTGGCAGCGCTTCCTGTTGCTTCCCAAGAAATGTCTTACCCTGAAAAATGCAAGGGGATGGACATCGCCAAAATGGGCACGTCGTCCGGCGGCGGGATGAAGATGGACATGTCTTCCGGTGGTGACATGAAGATGGACATGCCCATGGATCAGATGGGCGACTACCAGAAGGCCACGATGGAAGGCATGAAGTCGATGCACGACGACATGATGCAGGGGATGATGCAGAAAGACCCGGATGTGGCTTTCGTCTGCGGGATGATCGCCCACCACATGGGCGCAATCGCTATGTCCGAGGCCGAACTGAAGTACGGCGATAACAAGGCGGCGAAGGACATGGCGAAGAAGGTCATCGCGGCGCAAAAGAAGGAAATCGCCTACATGACCAAGTGGGTCGAGAAGGAAGCCAAGTAGGAGCCGGTCGTGCACCACCAATCGGAAGAGATGAAACGTTGCATCGAAACCTGCCTGGCTTGCTACAAGGAGTGCCTTTCGATGGCGATGACCCACTGTTTGGAAATGGGTGGCGAACACACGAAGCCCGACCATTTCCGTCTTATGATGGCATGCGCGGAAATGTGCCGTACGTCGGCACACTTCATGTTGCTCGGCACACCGCATCACAAACACACATGCCGCGAGTGCGCCGAAATCTGCCGGGAATGCGCCGCCGACTGTGAGCGTATAGGCGACATGGAAAGCTGCGTTGATGCCTGCCGCAGCTGCGCGGAAAGCTGTGAGAAGATGGCCGCCTGAGGCCGTCAGGAGGGCCGGGTGACCGGCCTTCCATTCAGGTTCTTTTCGGAGGCTGGGGGAAGTGATTACCCGCCTCTGAGGTCATTTTTGATACGCACCACCGCGCATATGCCTTTGCGGGAACGCCTCCCAGCCAACTGCCCACCGGGCTGCGGGAGTACGAGTATTGGATTTTCACGATCACCCGGCAGCCTTCCGAGATCGGCCTGATGACAAAGTCCATATGGTACGAGTCGATGACCAGCAGCTTCGGCTGGCCTAGCGTTTGCCAAGATTTCCGCCAAGGCGGTTGCCGCTCAGTTACGATCTCTTCCACGAAAAGGCTCATGCCGAGAACCTTGCCGCGCATCTTGACGATGGAGCCGACCACTTGCCCGTTCCCGGCGTCGACGTCGTATTCCAGTGTACTCCCCAGCATCATCAGCGAGGGCTTCTGCATGTGGGCTCCGACAACGGTTGGATCATCAAGGAGCGCGAAGACCTGCTGCGGCGGAGCCAGCAGGTCGATGGTGCTTGTCGCAGCGTCCTCGTACGTCATTACGCGCCATCCTTGTGGTCATGACCTCCGTGACCACCGTGGCCATGGAATAGGTGCATCAGCGGACATGCCAAAAGAAGGAGGTATGGGGCGATGCCAAGAGCGTGCGCCCAATGCTCCCGGAGCATGAAGAACACGACGATGATACCAAGTGATGCCGCCATCAAAATCCAGGTGCGCGAATTCATAGTCCGATACTCCTAAGTCTGAGGGAATTGCCGACGACGCTCACGGACGACAGGGCCATGGCGGCGGCAGCAATGATGGGGGAGAGGAGGATTCCGAAGACGGGGTAGAGAACGCCCGCCGCTATTGGTACGCCAGCAGCGTTGTAAATGAAGGCGAAGAACAGGTTCTGCCGGATGTTGCGCATCGTCGCCCGGCTGAGCTGTCTTGCCCTGACAATGCCTTGTAGATCGCCCTTGAGCAGGGTAACGCCCGCACTTTCGATGGCGACGTCCGTTCCGGTCCCCATGGCAATTCCGACGTCGGCGGCCGCGAGTGCAGGTGCATCATTGACGCCGTCCCCGGCCATGGCAACGATGCGGCCCTCGCTCCTCAATCGCGAGACGATCTTGCTCTTGTCTTCCGGGAGGACTTCCGCCTCCACCGAGGTGATGCCGAGCTTGCGAGCAACTGCTGCCGCCGTCGTCTTGTTGTCGCCGGTCAGCATGACAACTTCGACGCCTTCTTCCATTAGCACCTTAACGGCCTGCGGTGTCGTGGTCTTGATCGGGTCGGCGATGGCAAAGAGACCGGCCAGCGAGCCATCGATTGCCAGGAAGATGACGGTTGCGCCTTCGTCTCGGAGTTCCTCGGCTTGAGCGGTCATCGGCAGGACGTCGACGTTAGCGTCGGCCATGATCCTGTGGCTTCCAAGGATGAGCTTCTTCCCGGCAACAGTGCCCGTCACGCCTTTGCCGACCGGACTATCGAAGTCTTGTGCGTCGTGGAGTGGGAGATTCCGCTCTTGGGCGGCAACGACTATGGCATGGGCAAGCGGATGCTCGCTCGACCGCTCCAGGCTGGCGGCCAACTGCAGGACGTCATCAGCCGCCATGCTGTCGCGAGGAATGATGGCTGTCACTTTTGGACGGCCCTCGGTGAGAGTTCCGGTCTTGTCGACCACGAGCGTGTTAATCTTCTCGATCCGTTCCAGTGCCTCGGCGTTCTTGATCAAGACCCCAAGCCTTGCGCCGCGACCAACGCCCACCATGATCGACATCGGGGTCGCCAGACCCAGGGCGCAGGGGCATGCGATGATCAGGACAGCGACGGCAGCGACCAACCCATGGGCAAACCGTGGCTCTGGCCCGATCAGCAGCCATGCGACAAAGGCGATGACCGCAATGACGATAACAACCGGCACGAACCAGCCCGACACCTGGTCGGCCAGGCGCTGGATCGGCGCACGAGAGCGCTGCGCCTCGGCGACCATCCGCACGATCTGGGACAGCATCGTGTCACGGCCGACCTTTCCGGCCTCCATGACGAAACCGCCGGTCTGGTTCATGGTGCCGCCGATCAGCTTCGAGCCGACTTCCTTTGTGACAGGCATGGACTCGCCCGTGATCATGGACTCGTCGACCGAGCTTCTGCCTTCGAGGAGGATGCCATCGACCGGTACTTTCTCGCCGGGCCGAACCCGAAGCCGGTCCCCGACCACGATGACATCGAGGCCGACATCTTCGTCGGAACCATCCGATTTCACGCGTCGCGCCATCTTCGGAGCAAGATCGAGCAGGGCCCGGATCGCTCCGCCCGTCTGCTCGCGGGCCCGAAGCTCAAGGACCTGGCCCAACAATACGAGGACCGTGATGACTGCGGCGGCTTCAAAGTAGACCGCCACCGCACCGTCGTTCGAGCGTACTGTTTCGGGGAAGATTTCCGGGAACAAGGTCGCGACCGCACTGTAAATCCAGGCGACCCCGGTTCCCATCGCGATTAGGGTAAACATGTTGAGGTGACGGCTGACCAGGGACTGCCATCCCCGTTGAAAGAACGGCCAGCCAGCCCAAAGCACGACAGGGGTGGCCAGAACCATCTGTACCCAGTTCGACGTCTGAGCGCCGAGAAGCGTGTGCAAATTCGTGAGGTGGCCGCCCATCTCCAGCGCCAGGACTGGCAGAGAAAGCACCAGGCCGATCCAGAACCGCCGTTGCATATCGGTCAGCTCGGCGCTGGGCCCGGTCTCTGCTGTCACGACTTCGGGTTCAAGGGTCATGCCGCAGATCGGACAGTTCCCTGGGCCGGGTTGTCGTATCTGGGGATGCATGGGACAGGTATAGATCACCGGCTCGCCGGTTATCGTAGGCGGCGGTGCCGCCATATGTTCATGGTCGTGATGATGGACCGTTGTCACGAGACACTCCGTGTTTTCCGTTGCCAGCTCGCGCGGCCGAACATGGCCACGCTCCATAGATCAAGCAGCGGTACGGGGTGGTCCCAGCGATGGTGGGAACATGACGCCGGTCAGGTGGTCGACGGGTTCGCGGTAGGCGACCTCAATGAAACTCGGAACGTGACGGACTTCTATCGCAACAGCTTCTGCGACGAATACCAGACACTGCAGGGCGCAGCATTGGCCAGGGACACTATGCGGTTTTGAATCGTCGCAATCCTCGTGACCAATCTGGTTGGCCGAAACGTGCGTGTGGGGAACAACGGAGAGGTCGGCTGTGAAGCCTGGCATCACAGGGGAAAGGAAGAGCAGGACTGCGATGAAAACCGCGACCATGACTTTCCGTCCTTGAACCTCGTCGCTAACTCCAACTGGGCTGAATCTTGCCAATGTCTGTAGATAGCTGAGACGCAAAGTAAGACATTGATCTTGATCAAATTCAAGTCGATGCCGGGCCTTGCCGGGTTCGTTCATCAATCCTGCTAGCGAAGGGATGCCATGAGGTCCGGTATTCTCGGTTCATTGATTTTTGTGGCTGTCGCGTCTGCTGCGGTTTGTGCGGATGACATCGTGACCGTCCGGCAGGCGGATATGAAGGCAATCGCCGCTGCCACCAAGTCCATCGCGGGTATGTTCAAGGTGCCGTCAACCTATTCTTCGCCCGAGTTCAAATGGGTAGCCGTGCTTATTCGGGACAAGGCGGGTCAGACACTGATTGACCATTTCGCGTCGGAAGCTGCATCTCCGGCTTCAAAGGCAAAGCCAAATATCATCGAGGAACGTGACCGTTTCGACCGCCTGGCAAATGACCTCAAGTCCTATGCGGCGGCGCTGGCTGTCGCCGCCGAGAAGAACACAGCGGTCATGACCGACAGCATGCGAATGAAGCCCGGCGAGCCGATGGGCGGCGGGCCGCTTGGCACCCATGTCCAGAGCGAGGCCGAGCTTTCGTCCATTCCGGCCGAACACGCCTTCCACCTGATGCTACAGACGTGCACGACCTGTCACGTCAGGTTCCGAATGGAATGACTTCCCTCGATGCCCGTATCCCCGGGAAGTGTTGCTTTTTTGGAGATTTCGTCTCTGCTCCAGGCAGCGTCGCAGCGCCAAGACGCAGGGGACGCGGCGCTTTCGCCGCATCCCGTTGATCGGAAATGAGAAGGACCTAGTCGTCCATTTCCAGAGTCCGATATTCTCCACTTTCGGTGTCGTAGACCTCAATCTCGACGGAACTACCGTTGCGTTGGATACTCTCCACGTCCACGTCGCGATACTCGCCCGCCTCCTGGTCATAAATCTCAATGGTTCGACCAGTTCGCACGAGGTTGCCCTTGCCGATCTCCACCGCGCTTCCCGTTTCAGTATCTACGCCGTCCCACGCAAGAGCGCTCACAGGTAGGGCGAGCAGGATGCCGATCAGGCTGGCGGATTTTCTTAATGGCAATGATAGCCTCCAGTCTTGTGGTCCGTATGACAGCCATTGCTATCGGTTCCACCACCATGTGCCCACGAGTTTGTAAAGCAGGCGAACGTGACAAAAAGTGCCGCAATAGTAAGCTTCATAAGTAGTCCCTCGGCAACAGGTGGTATGAGATGATCTCGCCGCAATACTTGCGGAGTTGCTGAATTTAATGTTTCCCCACCCTTTGATCATCTAATCAATGCTGCACTTATCAGTCGAGTGCATATTTGAGGTTTTACTAACCTTTTAGTTGTCGTCTCTGCTTGGACCGCGCTGTCGGCTGTTCGGTTCTGAGGCCGTTTACCCCGAATGGGGCATTCATGGCCGGAACATCCTCTTCATCGCTTGCGTTGGCGAATTCCTCGATGATCGGGCAGTCTGGCCGTCCGTCGCCGTGGCAGTGGTTGGCGAGATGCTTCAGGGTCTCCGTCATCGCATGGATGGCGGCGGCCTTCCGCTCCAGTTCTGCAATATGCTCCATGGCGATGGTCTTGACGTCTGCGCTTGCGCGAGAGCGGTCCCGCCAAAGAGCGAGCAGTGTCTTCATCTGCTCGACGGAAAACCCGAGATCGCGTGCGCGGCGGATGAAGCGCAGCGTATGGATGTCGTTGTCGGCGTAGGTTCGGTAGCTCGATTCCGTTCTATGAGCAGGCGTGATCAGCTTGATCTGTTCGTAGTAGCGGATCATTTTCGCCGAAACGCCGCTCGCCTTTGCGGCCTGTCCAATATTCATGTTCGATCTCCTTGAATGCGGGCGGCCCTTCTTCGGCCAGCTCGCTTCGCCTGGGTTATGGGTTTGCAGAACGGAGGCGTAGCGCGTTTCCGAGGACGAAGACGCTGGACATCGCCATGGCGGCTGCTGCGAATATCGGCGACATCAGCGTGCCGTTTACCGGGTAAAGCACGCCTGCCGCTACCGGGATCAAGCTCACGTTGTAAGCAAAGGCCCAAAACAGGTTCTGCTTGATATTCCGGATCGTCGCCTTGCTGAGGGCGATAGCCTTCGGCACTCCGTTCAGGTCGCCAGACATCAGCGCGACGTCTGCACTTTCGATAGCAATGTCGGTGCCGGTGCCGACAGCAAGGCCGACATCCGCTTCGGTCAAAGCTGGGGCGTCATTGATGCCGTCGCCGATGAAGGCCACCTTACGGCCGCCAGCTCGCAGGCGCTTGACCGCCTCAACCTTACCGTCCGGAAGGACTTCGGCCACGACCTCGTCGATGCCCAATTGGCGGGCGATTGCGTCGGCGGTTCGTTTGTTGTCGCCGGTGATCATCGCCACTTCCAGGCCGAGCGCGTGAAGCGCGGCAACAGCTGCCGGGGTCGTTTCCTTTACAGGATCAGAGACCGCGATGATCGCTGCGAGATTGCCGTCAATGGCCGCATAGAGCGGTGACTTCCCCTGATCGCCAAGAGCGGCGGCCTTCTCACGGAATTGGCCGATGTCGATACCCGCTTTCTCCAGGGCGCGGTCAGCACCGACCAGAACTTTTCGGCCGTTGACCGAGCCTTCAATGCCGAAGCCGGGGTTCGCCTGAAAGTCGGTGACGGGAAGAACATGAATGCCCCGTTCCCAAGCCGCTGCGGCCAATGCCTTGGCAATCGGATGCTCTGACAGGGTCTCGACGCTGGCGACCAGTTGCAGGACCTCGACTTCGGCATATCCGTCCCGGACCTCAATATCGGTCAGTTCAGGGCGGCCCTTCGTCAGGGTGCCGGTCTTGTCGAGAGCGACGACATCGGCTTCGCGAAGGCTCTGCAAAGCTTCACCCTTTCGAAACAGGATGCCGAGTTCAGCCGCACGGCCTGTTCCGACCATGATCGAGGTCGGCGTGGCCAGACCCATGGCGCATGGGCAGGCAATAATGAGCACGGCGACCGCGTTGACGAGCGCGAAGCTCAATGCAGGAGAGGGGCCCAGCAGGTACCAGCCGACGAAGGTAATCGCCGCAGTGAGGATCACCGCCGGGACGAACCAGCCGGTGACCTTGTCGACCAGGGCCTGGATTGGCAGCTTCGACCCTTGTGCGGCTTCGACCATCTTGATGATCTGCGCCAGCAGCGTGTCGCTGCCGACCTTGGTTGCCTTGAAGATGAAAGTGCCGTTCGTGTTGATCGTCCCCCCGACGACTTGGCTTTCGGCTGCTTTTTCAACGGGGATCGGTTCACCCGTGATCATCGATTGATCCACAAACGAGCTTCCGGTGACGACGATGCCATCGACCGGTACCTTTTCGCCCGGGCGGATACGAAGGAGGTCGCCGACGATAACGTCTTCGATCTGCGTTTCGATGAATTCGTCGTTACGCGATACGAACGCGGTCTTCGCCTGCAGGCCGATCAGCCGCTTGATTGCTTGGCTCGTCTGTCCCTTGGCGCGGGCTTCCAGGAAGCGCCCCAGCAGGATTAGCGTCACGATAATAGCGGCTGCCTCGTAATAGAGGTTGGCAGTGCCGGACGGCAGCACGCCCGGTGCGAACGTGGCCACGACGGAGTAGAGCCAGGCCGCCGTGGTTCCGAGCACGACCAGCGAATTCATGTCAGGTGTCCAGCGGATCAGGTTCGGTACGCCCTTCTGGAAAAAGCGCAGGCCGGGTCCGAACAGGACGATGGTTGCCAGTATGAATTGTAGGTAGAGATTGTTCTCCATCCCGATGGTGTCCATGATCAGTTCATGGACGCCCGGGATGAAGTGAGACCCCATTTCCAGCAGGAAGAGTGGCAAAGTGAGCGTTGCCGAGACCGCTAGCAGGACCTTGAGCTTGGAGATTTCGGCAATTCGGTGGTCTTTTTTTCCAGAAGTCTGCGCCGTGTGCAGGCGGCGGACATCGTATCCGGCATTCCTTACTGCAGCTTCAAGCGCTGGCGTCTGGACAGCACCCGCTGCCACACGGACAGTCGCCCGCTCGGTGGCCAAGTTCACAGAGGCGTCGATGACGCCGGGAACAGCTTTGAGCGCTTTCTCGACGCGGGCAACGCAGGAGGCGCACGTCATTCCCTCAACACCGAACTCCTGTGTGTCGACCTTGGCCTGATAGCCCGCGTCCTCGATGGCGCGTAAGACGGAGCCTGAATCAACAACGTCGTTGAAGGTCACACTAGCGCGTTCAGTGGCGAGATTAACCGAGGCATTGTCCACGCCGGGGAGCGCCTTGATCGCTTTCTCCACGCGCACGACGCAAGATGCGCACGACATACCCTCGATTTCGAACTCTGTCGGTATCGGAAGGGCTTGGCTTTTTTCGAATTGGGTCAGCGCAGTCATGGGGGATTCCTCATTTCACTGCACAGATAGGTAATCCTTCCCATGATGGGAAGGTCAAGGGGCTTCTTTCATCTGTTTGATGTGGATCAACGCCGCGTCACGCCATCGTGTTTACTGTCGCAATCAATCCATAATATGCTGGATGGCATGGCAGGGAACTTGGATCGAAAATTGATGCGTCTTGCCACGATGGTCATTGTGGCCATTGGCTTGGTGTTCGCGCAATTTGCGGCCACCCACGCTGCTCACTGTGCTGACAGCTCAGCTTCCTATCACATTGTGGTGCAGGATCACTCTGCTGCAATAACGGACAATGCCCACCGGCATTCTGAATCGTCGCATCCGGTCGCCGGAAACTGTTGCGTTTCGACTTGCTCGATATGTGCGACACCTTTCTACTCTGGAGGTTCAGAATTCCTGCAGGTGTCTCACTTAGTCGTCTATGGGATACAGGTCTCTCCGTTGACAGGCCACTCGGTGCCGCCCGGGCTCGATCCGCCTCGTATTGGTGTCTGACGTTTCTTCGCTGGCGCATTGCGCCCAGATTCTCGAAACCGGACAACGAATATGTACAGACGCGAATTTCTCACCCGCACAGTGGCTGCGGCCGCCACCTATGCCCTCGTCAACTCTGTCGCCACCCGGGCAGGTGCCGAGACCAATCCTGTGGCGGGATCAACCCAGAAGCTGAACATCGTCAAGAGAACCATCGAGGTAAATGGAAAGCCTGCGAGCGTTCTCGGGTTGACTCGGCCAAACGGCTCGCCGGGGCTGATACTCGATGCTGACGCGGCCTTTGATGTAGAATTGTCGAGCCAGATCGACGCCCCAACACTGATCCACTGGCATGGGCTGACGCCGCCATGGGACCAGGACGGCGTACCGGACAATCCCGCCGCCCTAATCAAGCCGGGCGAAAGCCGACACTATAACTTCCCCCTTGCATACGGCGGGACCCACTGGATGCATGCCCACACGCTGCAAGAGCAGAGTCTCCTTGCCGCGCCGTTGATTATCCACACGGCCGACGACAGGAAGCGCGACGAGCAGGAGGTCGTCGTTCTGTTGCACGACTTCTCGTTCAAATCCCCCGAGGAGTTGCTTGCCGATCTGAAAGGCAAAGGTGGAGGCATGGACATGGGGCATGACATGGGGTCCATGATGAACATGTCCGGCGGTTCCATGAAGATGGACATGGGCAAAATGCCCATGGGCAACGGAATGGCGATGGGAGGGATGGACATCAACGACATCGAATACGATGCCTACCTCGCCAATGACCGCACGCTTGATGATCCAGAGGTCTTCCAGGTCGAGAAAGGCGGGCGCGTTCGCATCCGGCTGATCAATGGCGCGACGGCTACTGGTTTCACCATCGACACTGGAGGATTGGACGCAACACTGGTTGCCGTCGATGGCCACGAGATCGAGCCGGTTCAGGGGCAGCAGTTCCCAGCCACAATGGGCCAACGCCTGGATATCGTAGTGGCGGTTCCGAAGGAGGGTGGCAGTTTCCCTGTCCTTGCGCTTCGTGAGGGCGCACCTCAACGGACAGGGTTTGTCCTCGCCACCCCCGGCACGGATGTCACAAGGATTGCCACAAGTGGTGATGCAAACGGTCCATTACTTGGGCTCGACCTCGAACAAGGTCTCCGGCCACTAACACCCTTGGCAAAACGTCGGATCGACAAGTCCTACGAGGTCACGCTTTCTGGAGACATGACGAAGTACGCATGGACCATCCAGGGCGACGCTCTTGATGTCACTTCGGGAGACCGCGTCGAAATCGGGATCAGGAACATGTCGATGATGTCTCATCCGATGCATCTACATGGCCACAAGTTCCAGGTCGTCGGGGTCAACGGACGACGTGTGACCGGGGCCATCCGCGATACAATCCTGTTGCCGGTGATGTCGACGGTGACTGTTGCGTTCGACGCCGATAACCCCGGCCATTGGCCATTCCATTGTCATCACCTGTACCACATGGCGAGCGGGATGATGACATACATCGGGTACGAGGCCTGATGTCGGCGCAGATGTCCCATCCACTCCCGGGGGCATCTGCGCTTCTTTGTCAAGGCGGGCTCTTGCGCGGCCCGCGAGGACTAGAGAGAGGTGAAGGTGTTCGGGTAACCCGCGTTCTCGATAGCCGCCGCAATAGTGGCAGGGTCGAGAGCCGTTTCGACCTTAGCCGTCCGGGTCGGGAGGTCGACCTTGGCCTGAGCGGTGGGATCGGCGGCTTTGATTGCCTTTTCCACCGTGCCCGCACAGTGGCCGCAGGTCATGTTCTTGATGTTGAATTCGTACATCGAAGGTCTCCAATTCAAGTGACCTGTAACACGTGGCGCTTCCCAAGGTTGGAAGGTCAAGGGGCCACACCGCATTCGTGGCCGAGAAATACACACAGGGAGTCGCTGGCACCCGATTTATGGATGATGGAAAAGGAAAACGAGATGAAACGCAGAGCTTTTATGTGTCTCGCCGCGACCGGTGCAGTTGCCGCTTTGACTGGCCCCGCGCGTGCTTCACAGGTCCAGATGGACCTTTACAAGGACCCAAGTTGCGGCTGCTGTGAGGCCTGGGGTCGAGCCATGGCCGACGCTGATTTCAACGTAGTCGTTCGCAACGAGGATTTCACTGCAGTGAAAGCGAGGCTGGGCATCCCCGAAAATATGCAAGGTTGCCATACGGCTGTCGTTGGCGGCTATTTCTTCGAGGGGCACGTCCCACTGGAGGCCGTCCAAAAGATCATGAACGAACGGCCGCAGATTGCCGGTCTTGCGGCACCTGGCATGCCAGCCGGGTCGCTGGGGATGGGAGATGATCCCAATGCCTCCTACGAGGTCTACAGCCTAAGCAAACCAGACATGAAGCCTACAGTGTTCATGCACATGGGGAAGGCCTAGCGGCCCATAACTGCATGCCATCCGATAAATATCATCGCAGTTCCGAAAAACAGCGCTGCGATGAGGGCGATCTGGGGGTCTGCCTTGATTTTCAATCGGGGGCGCACGCACCGCTTCGGCCGCAGTCGATGGGCACGAACCAGGGTTGGATTGGCGTGTTGATGTTTACGGCGACCCGACGTGGCTCATCCTCCCGTTGATGCAGGGTCGATTTATAAGGTGCTCGGGAGAGGATTCCAATTATCGTGGTCTTGGGACCGTTGACCAGCTGGAGGATTATGATGCGGCTATTCCTTGCATGCATGTTGATCGCTTTTTGGAGCGTTGCAGAGGCACATCACGCACCGTCGGGCTTCAAATACGAAGCGTTCTGCTGCAACGGGGATGATGAAACTGGCGACTGTCAGCCGATCCGGTCGGAAACGGTGCACCCTAGCGGCGCGGGATACCAAATCACCTTGAAGCCCGGCGATCATCGCCTCGCGACCCGCCAACATGTTTTCCTGGTTCCGCAATCGAAAACGCTGGAGTCGCCCGATGGACTTTTCCATCTTTGCTTGTTTCCCAACGAAGATACGGTTCGCTGTTTCTATGCGCCACCGATGAACTTCTGACGACGCGGCGAAAGCAAACTCAACGCTGATTTTATGTCCTTTCACGGGTCACGATATTCGGAAGATGGAGCTTTCGTCGCGCCGGTTCTTCCTGGATTCGCTTTTGCGCAACGAGCAGGCAGCCATACGTCTATCCGAGGTCATCGATGGCAACGGTCAGGACATCCTTTTGGCCGCGTGCGGACACGATCTTGAAGGCATCATTGCCAAGCGCAAGGATAGCGCTTATCGCTCCGGTCGCCTCGGAGACTGGGTTAAGATCAAAAGTATCCAGAGTGACAGCTTCACTGTCGTCGGATACGAGCAGTCGTCGGTTGCGAGGGGAGGGATCGGAATCTACTTCTCGCTGCCCGAAACGGTGGCGACTGGGTATACGTTGGGTCTGTTGGGACCGGCTTTCGCATGAGCGTCGCCGAGAAGCTCCGCTGGATCAGATCAAACGGAAGACGCCTCCGGTCTCTTACAGCGGCAGGCGCAAGAACTTGGTCTGGGTCCAGCCCACGCTTATCACAGAGGTCGTGTTCCGTTCCTGGACGCAGGACGGGAAGCTTCGGCACTCTTCCTATAAAGGGCTGCGTGAGGTGCTAGACAACGCCGCTGTCGTCTTTCAAATTCTGAAGGCTGGTTGATCGCTGAATTGTTGAGCGGCCTGCGTCGACGGCTGGAAGCTACATGGCGCTCCTTGGAGACAAGAAGATTGCGATGTGGCCCTTGGAGCCGCCGTCGTTCAAAGGGCGCTCGCTATCGCTAGGCAGAGCACAAACTGCTTTGGGCAGCTGTCACGTTCGCAGCAGAAATTCTCGCCGGAGCTGGTTGCACGAGTAGGGCCAGATCGTTCTGGGCAGCCATGAGGATCTGACATCAAGGCACACGAGGAAGCCGACGCTCGGGGACCCCCTCGACGTCCAAGGCGGGATGCAAGTTCAAGAATTTCATCATCATCGATGTCGGAATTCATCTCTTTCGTCCGTCCTTGGTAAGAAGGAGGAGTATCCGGAATGACCTATGCAAAAGCCCACAGCACAGACGAAGAAGCAATTGTCGCCATGCTGATGATGCGCGCGACCGCAATCGGGGAGAAAAACGCAAAGCAGGCGTTATCGTTCGACGCAGCCGACTCCGTGGAATTCTCGCTTGCCCCACCTCTCGCGTACTACGGCAAGGATGAGGCCGGACTCCAAGAGTGGTTCGACACCTGGGACGGCCCGATCGGCGGCGATGTGCAGGACGGCAAGCTCACGATCGGCGCGAACGTGGCCTTCTGGAGTGGCCTCGTCCATATGACGGGCACGAAAACGGACGGTGCAATGGTCGACCTCTGGTTTCGCCAGACTTTAGGCCTTGTGAAAAGGGAAGGGCGGTGGCTGGTGGCCCATCAGCATGCGTCCGTCCCGTTTGCAATGGATGGCAGCGGGAAGGCGATGCTCGATCTGAAGCCATAGGAGCTTGGTGTTCTTTCGTCTTGGATTAGGTCCGCTTCGGTGCCGCCGAAGGTCACTGAGGATATGACCCTGGTCCGCAGGCAGAGACTTGGACCTGCTCCGGCTGATCTTAGGGCATCCTTTGTAATGCCAGGAGCCAATATCCGCCTCCCTAAGAAGTGAATAGCAAGCCCCGAGCACAGCCGCCGACATGCCTTAGCTCGCCGCAATCAATTAAATAACTATTTAGATACAAAAATTTCTCATGTATTTTCCTATGGTTAGCATGATTTCTCCGAAATTCCACTGCCTTTCCAATCTTGACAGCCTCTGAGTTTCGCTGTCTGCTTCGACCAGAGGAGACCGCGCAGGGCTCAAGACTGCACGCTAGAAATTTCCAGGAGGACATTGCTGTTATGTTGAGATTTGCCGTCGTCGGGATCGATCATGGGCACACGTTTGATCATGTGAAGGGCCTGCTTGCGGCCGGTGCCGAGTTCGTTGGATACTGCCCGCAGACCTCAGTGCCAGCGCTCTTGGAAAACTTCAAGAAGACCTATCCGGATACGCCGCAGATCGATCGCGATAGGATCTTCGCTGATCCTTCGATCGACGTGATCTGCATCGCCGCAATCCCGCGCGACCGCGCCGGATTGGCCGTCCGTGCGATGAAGGCCGGCAAGGATGTCATGACCGACAAGCCAGGCGTGACGACTTTTGCCCAACTCGAGGAAGTCAAGCGCACCGTCGCCGACACCGGTCGCATCTTTTCGATCTGCTTTTCCGAGCGCCATTGCGTGCGATCCGCTGTCAAGGCGGGCAAGCTCGTCAAGGAGGGGGCGATCGGCACGGTGATCCAGACGCTCGGCATGGGGCCGCACAGGCTGCAGTTGCCCACACGCCCCGCCTGGTTCTTCGATCCGGAGCAGTTCGGCGGCATCATCGTGGATATAGCTTCGCATCAGGTCGACCAGTTTCTCTTCTATACGGGCTCGACCAGCGGCGAGGTTGTCGCAAGCTCGGTCGGAAACTTCGGCATGTCCGACAAGCCGGCCTTTCAGGACTTCGGCGAGGTACTGCTTCGCTCCGAGAAAGCCTCGGGCTATGTGCGTGTCGACTGGTTCACCCCAGAGGCGCTGCCGACCTGGGGGGATGGTCGCCTGACCATCCTTGGCACCGAAGGCTACATCGAACTGCGCAAATACATCGATATCGCCGGACGGCCCGGCAAGGACCACCTCTTCCTCGTCAACGGCACGGAGATGACCCACATCGATTGCAGCGGCGAAAAGCTCGACTATTTCGATGCCTTCGCCGCCGACGTGCGCGACCGTACGGAGACGGCGATGTCCCAGGCTCATGTTTACGAAGTCTGCCGCCTTTCGCTGGAAGCACAATCAAGGGCAGCGCGCCTGGGTCATCGTTGAGGAATCCGCCATGTCCAAGAAGTTTCGTGTCGGCATCATCGGAGCGGGGATCGCCTCGCGCCACCTGACAGGCTTTGCCTGGAACAAGGATCTGTTTGAGGTTGCGGTCCTTTGTTCGCTGGACGAGGAACGCGGCCAAGCGCTTTGCGAGGAGTTTGGCATTCCCGAATATACCCAGGATGCCGAGACGATGATCGCTCGTGCGGATCTTGACATCATCGATATCTGCACCCCGCCAAGTTCGCATTTCGAGCTCTGCCGCAAGGCAATCGAGGCGGGAAAACATGTCATCTGCGAGAAGCCGCTTTTCGGCTCTATCGCCGAAGTGGACGAGATGGCTAGGATCGTAGCGCGAGCCGAAGGTCCGCAACTGATGCCGATATTTCAGTACCGGTATGGCTCGGGACTTCAGAAGCTGAAAATGCTGATCGATCTAGGCCTGACCGGGACGCCGTTCCTCACCACGATCGAAACACATTGGTGGCGCGGCCCCGACTATTATGCCGTCCCGTGGCGCGGAAAATGGGTGACCGAGCTGGGTGGCGGTCTGCTTGGTCACGCGATCCATGCGCATGACATGCTGAACTATGTTCACGGCGCCTGCGCCGAAATCTTTTCCTACGGGGCGACACTCGTAAACCCGATCCAGGTCGAGGATACGGCAGCCCTTTCGGTAAAGATGAAGAACGGCTCGCTGGCGACGCTGTCGATGACACTGGGCTCACGGAAAGAAATCTCGCGTCTGCGGTTCTGCTTTTCGGATCTCGTCGCGGAAAGTATTCTCGAGCCCTACACGATGGGCCGGGACCCCTGGAGCTTCGTTGCCGGGACCGGGGAGCATCAGCAGCTCGTCGATGAGGCGCTGGCCGGTTATGTGGTCAAGGAAGACGGCTATACCAGACAGTTCGAACTGTTCCACCATGCGCTGACATCGGGAGGCGAGCCGCCGGTGACGTTGGAGGATGCTCGCAACTCACTGGAGCTCGTCACGGCGGCCTATCATTCGCAGCGCACCGGCAAGCCGACGCCGCTGCCGATCCTTTCCGATCATCCGCTCTACCATTCCTGGTTGCCGGAAGAAGAGCGGCGTCTGGCGGCCGGGGCCTGATCCATGATCAAGAGCTTCGAGCATGTCGGCATGGTCACCGGCGACATGGACAGGTCACTGGCCTTTTACCGCGACCTCCTGGGTCTGCGCCTTCATTTACGAAAGACGATGGGGAACGGCACTGAAGTGGCATTCCTGGATAGTGGCAATGGCATGCTTGAGATTTTTGCGCCGCCCGGCGGCGCGGGGCCTGCCTCTGATCTTGCAGCCGCAACATCGGGCGTGCTGCACATTACCTTCCTTGTCGATAACGTCGATGAAAGCTTCGCGAAGCTGGAGGCTGCCGGAGTGGCAATCAAGGAGCGACCGCGTCCCGCCGTCAATTCGGAGGTGCTGGACCGGGTGGCATTCCTTCGCGACCCCGATGGTATCATCGTCGAGCTCGCCGAACGCCGTGATGAACGGAAGCTCGACTGATCGCAAACGAGAAGGCCCCCGAAGCGTATTTTTTTGCACTGCGGTAACGACTCCGTAATGCTCGTTTGTCAGCCTGAAGGCAACAATACGTTCCTTCACGGCTGGGCTTGTTATGTCACGCAGCAAAGACGACTGGATCAATCAGCGCGCTTACGCACTTTGGGAAGCCGAAGGACGGCCGGAGGGGCGCGGTGGCGAACATTGGCAGCAGGCGGCACGCGAGTATCAGCAGCTCGAACTGACCCGCGCCTCGGTCGACGGCAGTGACCTCATCGAGCGGCTGCGGACCATGCGCCGCTTGATGCACCCGAACGACGTTGAAATCGGCGTCGGTGTCCGCGGAGAGGAGCAAAAGGCATCTGCCTGAGTAACACCCATTTTATGGCAGAACCTGGAAGAATGCGTGCGCTGCCGGGCTTCTCGCTGTGTATGTCGCTTCAAGAAAGGCGCGCCCTACCTCGGCCGGCGAGTCGTGGTGGTATTCGGCCGGTAGGCCCCTAGCAGTGCGTTCCAAGTCAGAATACGAGGCCAATTTGCTTCGTCAGTTGCCGTGATCCGCATATGACGCTTCACAGGTGTTCTGGCCTTGACTTGCCGTGACCGCAAATGGCACGGTAGCGACACCTGAATTTGATCAGCGGGTTACATTTTCATCGAGCACCCATTGCGGATCATATCACTCTCCAGCATTCCCCCTCGGTTCGCCAAGCTCGCTCCGACCCTGAACAGTCTCGTTGATCAGAACGGTCCGATCGACGAAATACGGCTCTACATTCCAAAGCGATATCGGCGGTTTCCGGAGTATGACGGGTCACTTCCTGCCGTTCCTGACGGGATTACGATTGTGCGCCCCGACGATGATATGGGACCGGCGTCCAAGGTGCTTTTTGCTGCCCGTGAATTCCTCGGGCAGGACGCACAGATCCTCTTTTGCGACGACGATAAGGTCTTCGAGTCCGACTGGGCCTCGCGACTATTCCTGGCGCAGAAAGAGCGGCCGAACGAGTGTGTCGCGCTGATCGGTAAAGATGTTCCGAAAGCCTTTGCAACCTCGACCCCGTTTTTGCCTAGGGCGGTGCGCAAGCGAAAGCTAACGTTGGCGCTTCGAGCCCGCAGGCTTCACTACAAGGTCGCCACGAAGGTTTTCCGGGCTGAGGTGCGCCGGCCGATGCCGACCCTCATAGAAAGGGGCGGTTATGCCGATATTTTCCAAGGCCTCGGCGGGGTTGTCGTCCGCCCCGAGTTCTTCGACGATCTCGCCTACGACATTCCAAACGTTCTTTGGACGGTCGACGATTACTGGCTTTCCGGCATGCTCGCGGTCAAGGGGATCGCGATTTACCTTCCTGCCGGGCTCGCCGAGCCATTTTCGACCGGCGCCCATGAGGTTTCTTCGCTCTACAGGGCAACGATTGAGGGTGCAAATCGCGCCGAAGCCAACCGTCGATGCATTGAGTATATGCAGGAGCGTTTCGGTATCTGGCGGTGATGCCTGTTGAGAGAGCCACCCAAGCGCCTTCTGCCATTCAGGAGCCAGCGTCTCGATCTCGATCGGCTTGTCATCTTCTGAATGCCAGAAATGCCACTCTCGCCGACGATCATTGCCGTCCAAGCTTAAGTCGAGAAAGTTGGTCCGGGGATCGGTCATGGTTCTCTCCTTTTCCGGATAACAGCAGACGGGCGCGGGATCTTCTGCTCGCACATGGGCGAGTGAGCGGTTAAGGTCGCGCATGGAAAAGCTCCTGATCGCGATTTCTCTCGTATGCATTGCCATCGGCATAGGGGAGCTGATTTTCTCTGTGCCTCTTTTCTTCGAATGGGGTCCTGGAGAGAACTGAGCGGATCGCTGCGTTAAAGTTCGCCAGCAGTGCTGACTAGAGTTGATTTTCCGGAATGCCAATCTATGATTGTGAAGCCGGCAAGTGAGGGCAGACTTATGCGATACGCATTACTAAAAGGGTCTGACATATGCATGGTTTCCGACTCTCTCGCAAAAGCAGAGAGGGAGCGCGCATTTTTCTTGTCCCGCTACGGTCAAACCGTCGAAATTGTTGCGATCGAGGACGGCGATGAGGCCAGCGCTCGGCTGCAGCGACAATTGGCTATCAGGAACCCACGTGATGAAACATAGTCTGGGCAAGGCGTAGGAGCGACGCTCGGCGCCCGGGCGCCCTTGGCAGGGTTCGAACCCGCGACTTCTCAAGCGCCACAAGCCTCCGTCATTTCCGCACGAGGACGTTGCCCGACCGCAGCCAGAATGGCGGCAAATAGAGCGGCGTCGAAGAGAACGGCAGAATATTGTCGGAGAGTGTCACGCCGAGCTGATCTTCCATGAAAGTGCGTCGTGCGGCAATGCGGGCATGCATGTCAGGATAGCGCTGGCGTATCTCTTCGCGCAGCCCAACGTCCGCGAAGGCCACCATGTCTTCGCAATTGAGAGCCCAACCGGCAGGCATCGGCACCGGTATCACGTCGACCTGGAACGGCATGCCGGATCGCAAGCGCTCGGTCGAGCCGGGGCGTACGGGTGAATGAAGCCACTCCTCGTGACTTCCAAGGTGACCGGGATTCAGCGCTGAGTTGAGACCCGCGGATTTGAGCTTTTCGGTGACCGCGGAGAACAGATCACCGCCGGTCACGCCGATATCTGCGGTCTCATACCATGTGATCAAGGCTTCGAAATAGGCCTTCGAGGGCTTCAGGAATGCCTCGTCATGGTCGGTGAGCAGGCCGGCGCGCGAAGACAACGCCCCCCAGTAACCGAGTGCGGTCGTTACGCCGTCTCCCTTCTTCAGGCAGCGGGTCGTCGGGCTTCGCAGACCAATGATGCTCTCACCGGCACTGACGGAAGCAAACATGGTGTGGACGTTTACAGGGTCCCCCTCGTAGCCGAGGCGGCCAAGAGCCTCGAATTCCGTATCTCCCTCCCTTGCGCCGGAAACGACCCTGAAGAGCGCGTCCGAGCACCGCATGGCGGCCCATTCGAAGGCCGCGAGCTGATCGACATCGATGATCGCGCGATGGCCGGTTTCCGGGTGCATGAGCACAGGCGTCGCATCGACCAGTCGCGCCGAATGACCGATCGCCCGGCGCAGCGCATTCACGATGAAATGGGGAACGAAGAAACTCTGCCCATATTCTTCGTCCTCCTCGGCCGCGAGATATTTCCAGCCGACCAGTCCAATGGAATCTCCGTTTTTGATCCCTGCCTCGCGCAGTCGATCGCCGAGCCGCGGGTTTTGACTGCGGTCCTGTCCCAGGAGGCTGAAGGTTTGCGCGCGCAATACGTCGACACCTGGAAGACCGGCAATTGCCGTATAGCTCTCGGATTCGTTTCCGGTGATGATGATGCGGCGCCCACCAGGACCGAGGAGTAGCAGCGCCTCCTCGAAACGGGGCTCGAAGCCGGAAAGATGCATGATGTTTCCGAAATGCTCGCGATCAGCATAGACGACCAGCCAATCGGTGCCAGCGGCCTCAAGGGCTGCGTCCGCGCGCGCGGCGTAGGTCGTCGACGGGATTTTCGGCTGCGCTCCAAGTGGTCCGAAATTTGGCAATGCAACAGGTGCTAGACTAATCGACATCAAGTTCCTCCAAGCGAAAATCAAAGCCAGTCAAAGATAAAAGGCGCAAAAACGTGTACAGCTGCGGCCCGACCGCCAAGCAACAAAAGATTAGCATAGCCGAAGCACGCAACGTTGCGATATCACCCCTTCAAAGGTGGAAAGCTCTCGATCATGAATCACGACAATAGCCGCGACGCTCCTCCCACGATTGCCGATGTCGCGCGCTTGGCGGGTGTCTCGCGCGCCGTCGCGAGCCGGGCGCTGTCGAACGAACCGCGGCCGGTATCGTCCGAGAAGCGCGAGCGCGTAATTGCCGCCGCCGCAAACCTTGGCTACAAGCCGAACCTCCTGGCGCAGAGCCTGACCACCAAAACCGTCAACCTGGTCGCCGTCGTCGTCAACCACATCCACGATCTGTCGGATCTCGACCTGTTCGACCGGCTGATTGATCAGGTCCAGTCGATTGGCAAGCAGGTCATATTGATCCGGATCGGCTCGGTTGCGCGCGTGGACGAGTTCCTGCGCAACGGCGTCGCCTACCATGTTGACGCAGCCCTGGTCTTCTCCGACTTTGCTGACGCCCCGACTGTCCGTCGCTTGTTCCGTTCCGACAGCGTTATCATGCTGAACGGTCTGCACGACGAGTTCTCCCCCGCAATCATCCCGGACGAAGATGCTGGCATCGCGGAAGCTGTGGCCGACGCTGCGACGAAGATGGTGCGTACAGCCGGGCTCGTCACCGGCCGCGCCTCCTCTCCCGTGGAGCAGGCACGCATTCGCTCTTACCACGAGGCGTTTTCGCGCTACGGCATCAATCTTACCCGGACGGTCCAGGGCGACTATTCCTATGAGAGCGGGCATGCCGCGGCCAACGCATTGGCCGGCGCCGATTGTCCTGATGCGGTCTTCTGTACATCCGATGCCATGGCGATGGGCATCCTTGACGTCTGTCGGACCGATTTTCCTGCTGGTCGGCCGTCGCGGTTCCGGCTCTACGGTTTCGACAATCTGTCGCTGACCGATTTCGATGCCTATCCGATCTCGTCCATTGGCTACGACAAGCTGCTCTATGTTCGCCATATCGTTGAATCCGTTGCCAACCCTGGCAATTTCACGCCGGGTCAACCGCCGATCACGGTGCCCACACGTTTTGTGCCCCGCCTCACCGCTTAAACGAAAACGGGCTGCCAGGAGGCAGCCCGAAGTTCAAGTTACCACAGAGGGGTCAGGGCAGGGGGATTGGATTCAGGACCCCACCACTTCTTGTAGTTCGCCGCATAAGAACCCGACTGGATGTAGTCGGAAACGAACATGTCGAGCCAGCGCACGAATTCCGGGTCACCCTTGGCAACGGCAATACCGATCGGATCGTTGGAATAGAGGCCAGGCAGCGTCACGAGCGACGGATTCTTGGTAGCCAGATAATCGAGCAGCGATGAATCTTCGATGGCCGCATCGACGCGCTTCTGCTGCAGCTGGAGAACGCCATCCGGAGCAAACTGATCGACGTAGACGAGTTGGGCATCGGGAACGGCGGTCTTCAGGAAGCTCTCGCCCGTCGTGCCGCGTCCGACGACAACCTTCTTGCCGGCCAGGTCCTTCAACTCCTTGATAGCTGCATCCTTCTGAACGATGATGCGCAAGCCAGCACGATTGTAGGGAATAGTGAAGTTCACCGTCTTGGCGCGCTCGAGCGTTGCCGAGGTGTTGGCAACGGCGACGTCGATCTGGCCCGAAACGAGCATCGAGATCCGCGCGTCACCCGAGACGTCGACGAATTCGACGGGTACGCCGAGCTTCTGGGCGAGCAGCGTCGCAACGTCGACATCGTAACCAACAGGATTGTTCTGCGCGTCACGGAAGCCGATCGGCTCGCCGCCGAGCGATACGCCGATCCGAACGGTGCCGCGCGAACGGATGTCATCGATCATTCCCGCAAAGGACGGAAATGCCGACCCGGCCGCGATGGCGAGGGCGGCAAGGGTAGTCAGAATACGCTTCATGGTTTCATTCCCTCTTTTGATTATGCCAGTTTCGCTGCCCGCAGTTCCGGTTCGGGCATCGATTCCTCCCAGAGCCAGTAGCGAATTTCGCCCTCGCATCTGAAATTCACGACCTCATGGTTTCCCTCGGCGTCGACTGCATGGATCACGACGCCGGCGAGAAATCCGGTGGAGAGTTCATCGAGCTCATCGACGGCAAGCTTCACCGCGTCGGAGAGCGAATAGCCAAGCTTCATTGCAAGAACAACGGTGCGCGCTGTCGAGCAGCGCATCGTCATCTCACCCGTGTGGGTGCAGGCAGCAGCGCCATAGCGGCTGTCGGCATAAAAGCCGGCGCCGGGGATCGGACTATCGCCAAGGCGGCCTGGATATTTCCACGCCCAGCCGGAGGTGGACGTTGCGGCGTGAATGCCGCGCGCTGAATCAGCCGACAGGAAGACGGTCGTATCGCGCACACGCTCCGGATCAGTGATGGCGCGGCTCAACGGCGCGAGCGGAATATTGGGAAACTTCGCCAGATCCTCCGGTGACAGTTCCCTTTCCAATCGCTCCCACCAGACCCGCCTGCTGTCCTCGAACAACACGTCGTCCTCTGCGAAACCGATTTCAGTTGCAAAGCGCCGAGCGCCGTCGCCGGTCAGCATGACGTGCGGAAGGCGTTTCATCACCTCATAGGCAAGACGCGCCACCGGCAGCGTATTCGGCACGGCACCGACTGTCCCGACATCACGTGTGTTGCCGTCCATCACCGCAGCGTCCAGCTCCATGTTGCCGAGCATGTTGGGCCAGCCGCCATAGCCGACGCTGCGGACCTTGACTTCGCTCTCCACCTTGCTGATCCCGGCGACCATTGCATCAAGGCTGATTGCACCGTCGCGCAGCATCTCCACGGAGGTCGGGAAACCCGGCCACGCTTCTTTATTGGCCAAAAGCAGCATCTTGAACCTCTAATCTTTGCGCATCTTGGAAAGGAACTGGGCGACGCGCGGCTGTGCCATGCCGCCGTCGGCGGCGAAAAACTCTTTGGTCGGCAGGTCGACCAGCAGCCGGCCCTTGTCGAGGAACACGATACGGTCCGAAATCTGCCTGGCGAACTCGACCTCGTGCGTCACGAACAGCATCGTCGTGCCTTCCTGGGCGAGCTTTGCAAGGATCGCCAGCACTTCTGCCGTCATCTCCGGATCAAGCGCGCTGGTCACTTCGTCGAGCAGCAGATAGCGCGGCTGCATGGCAAGCGCCCGGCATATTCCGACACGCTGGCGCTGACCGCCCGAAAGCTGCGCCGGATAGGCATCAGCCCGGCTCCCGAGACCAACCGACTCGAGCAGTGCGCGCGCCGTCGCCTCCGCCTCAGCGCGCGGTTTCTTCAACACCTCGATCGGCGCCAGCGTGATGTTGCCGAGCACCGTCATATGCGGATAGAGGTTGAAGAGCTGGAAGACCGTACCTGACCGCTTGCGGGCCTCCGCCAGTTCCCGGGGTTTGCCGACATCGAACTCATCGACCGTGATCTGGCCGCCGTTCAGCTTCTCCAGGCCATTGATGCACCGGATCAGCGTCGACTTTCCCGAGCCGGAGGAGCCGAGGATCGAGACGACCTCGCCCGGCTCGATCGTCAGATCGATACCATCGAGCACGGTGGTCTGGCCGAAGGCCTTTTTTACGTTTTCAACTTTGATCATGTCAGAGCCCCCTCCAGGCGCTGTGGGCGCGAAGGCGATTTTCGAAGCGCGTCCCAAGCAAGGCAACCAGCTTGGCGGCGGCGTAATAGAGCAAGCCAACGGCCGTCCATACAACAAACGGCTTCAGCGTTCGCATGTTGAGGATGTTGCCGATCTTGGTAAGGTCGACCACGCCGATCACCGAGATCAGCGATGTGACCTGCAACTGGTTGACGAGAAGTGCAATCAGTGGCCCGACCGCGAAGGCGGCAGCCTGCGGGGCGAGCACATGTCGAAGGACCTGCCACCGTGTAAGCCCGAAGACTCGCGCCGCCTCGATCTGATCACGGCCGATGGACTCGATTGCCGAAACCGCGATGACATAGATGAAGGCGGCTGTATTGGCCGACAGCGTGATCGTCGCCGCGGTAACCGGCGTGACACGGATATGGAATAGCCCTGGCAGACCAAAGAACACCAGAAACAGCTGCACCAGCACCGGCGAATTCTTCAGGAGTTCAGAAACGAAGGTGATCACTTCGCTGAGGACGGGCACACGGTAGTAGCGCACAATTGCCCAGGCAATGCCGATCACCAGGCCGATCAGCGAGGTCGCGAGAAAGAGCGCGATATTGACCCCGAGCCCTTGTGCGAGAAGAACCAGATCAAAGGCTGTAAAATCGGCAAAGCGCATTACGCAACCGCCTCCATCATGTCACGGTTGAGACGGCGATGGAGGATCGCAATCGCGAGCGATACGAGATAGGTCAAAGCCGCATAGACGACGAGAAGCACAACATAGACTTCGAACGGCCGGTAGGTCTGCGACACCACGATCTGCGCCGAGCCGGTCAGTTCGTTGAGCGTGATCGTCGACAGGATCGAAGAGGTGAGGATCATGTTGATCAGAACCGAGCCGAGCGGGCGCACGGATGTCCTGAGTGCGATCGGCAGGACAATGCGGGTGAAGATCACCCTGCGTGACAAGCCGCTCACCTCCGCTGCTTCGATGATGCCCTGATCGATCGCCAGGATACCGGCGCGGATTATATCGGACGCGTATGCGCCGCCTGCGATCGACAGCGCAATCACGCCTGTTGTGAACGCATCGATGTAAAGACCGATCTCGGGCAGGCCGTAGTAGAAGAAAAACAGCTGCACGATGAACGGCACGTTGCGGAAGATATCGACGTAGACGAAGGCAATTCGCCGCAGCGCCGCTGACGAGGATGTGCGGGCGATTGCCACGAACGCACCCATGATGACGCTGCCGACGAGCGCGAGAACACACGCTTCTGCTGTCAGCAGCGCGCCTTGTGCGAGAAAGCCAAGATGGGGCAAGAGAATCGACAGGTCGAGCCGCACGATCTTTCCATGAGCACGAGTGAAACCGGTTTCATCGTGTCTCGATGACCGAACATTGTCAAGAACGCCCTGGAGATTTCCTGCTATATCCAGCGCGATCGGAGAGATTCGTCTCGTCCGGCGGATTTGCACCGTGCCTGAAGCAGTTGGGGCGGCACCGCCTTTCCGACTTTTCAAGCGTCATTCAGATTTACCCACCGAACGAGCACCGCCATGAGCCATATTCCGCAGATCGACTACACCACAGCCTCTGAAGAGATCCGGGCCGCGCATGACGAGGAGATGAGGGTACGGGGGCGCATGACGAACATGAAGCGTACCTTGCTGCATTCGCCCGCCGCCCACCGCATCTATGCCGAATGGTTCACGCTGCGCGCAGAGCTTTCTGCAATCGCGGATCGACCGATCTGGATCTTCTCGCATTCCATTTCAAAAGCTGCGAACTCAAGGATCGCCATCACTTTCTTTCGCCGGGCACTGATCAATGCAGGTTTCGACCCGGAGGCCTTGGTACTTTCTGAGGAAGAGTCGCTGCTCGATGCCTTCGGCACGGCGATCGTTGCCAATTCCGACGCGGTTCCCGCCGAGATCTGGACGCAGCTGAAAGGGCGCTACGATGCCAAGACGCTGGTCGATCTCGTGGCCTTTGCCGGCATCATGCTCGCAACAGCGGTCTTCAACAATGTCGTGGAGGTTGACTTCGATCCAGAGCTCGAGCCCTTCGCCGAAACCGGCCGAACGGGGTCCTGACGAGTGCCGCATCCTGTCGAGGTCAGGCGAGCCTAAGCGTATTCGCCGGTTGCCGTCACCTTTGTGGCCAACTCACGGGCTACAAGGACGGCATGTTCTGTAATCTGTGGCAGTCCCATCAACTCCCCAAATGTCCCACGGGCCAGGGGGCCGGAAATAAGCAAGGTCGGATCAGGACGGCCATCGGCACTGATCGCCTCCGATCGTTCGGTACATGCAATGCCGAGGCCGGTCGGATCAAGCTGCAAGCGCGATTGATCGCTCAGGCGAGCGAGCCACGCCTGGCTTTCCAAAATGCTTCCATGCGCGGGACCGGTTGTGACGACGACGGCATCAAAGGTCTTCTGTAGCGGTGCGCCGTGCCGCAGTCTCAGTTCCACATGGATTGCCTCGCCGTCACGTTGCACCCGAGCGACGGAGGCCGCCAACACCTCCATCCTTCCTTCGGCAATCGCTCGCTCCAGCACCTCTTCCACCTGCGGAGCGATGCGGAACCGGTGAGCGTCCCAATAAGGCCTGATATGGCGTACGATCCTGCAGCGTTCGGCAATCGGCAGGCTCTGCCAGATCGCGTGGCCGTGACCGCGAACCTGGTCGATCACGGCGTGCCACGTCAATCCCGCGGCTGTGGCTTCTGCAATGGTCCGCCGGATCCCCCGCAGCAGCGCCGTCGCGCTATGAGGCGGGGCGGTCATAAACGCACCGAACGGCTCCTGTGGATACGGAGCATGCCCTCGCGATCTCAATCCGCGGCGCGAAATCGATATGATCTTCCCGCGGTGGCCGGTACGCGTCAGCGAAGCGACGATGTCGGCTGCGGTCAGGCCGTTGCCGACCACCAGCACCCGGTCTGCCGGACGGACAACGTCGAGCGCGCCGGCAACGGTGGAGTTGGCGACAAAGCGGGGGTGTCCTTCGAGAACGCTGAGAGCACGAGGGGCTGACGGCGCGGGATGGCTGGTGGCGATCACCAGGAAATCGGCAACCGTTCGTCCGCCCTCGTCATCGAAGATCTCCCAGCGCCTGCCGTCCCGGCGTACCTCGACAACGGCCGCACGGCGATGATGCACGGTCCCGCTTTGCACCAGGGGAGCGAGCGCCGAAGCAATATAGGCGCCGAAGACATGGCGTCGGGGGAAGAGGTTGCCATCCGGCCGGGACGCGTCCGGGTCGTCCGCGACAGCATCGTTGCGGGCCATCCATTCGAGGAAGTCCTCCGGCCGATCCGGCAACAGGCTCATGCGGGCGGCGGGAACATTGATCCGATGTGTCGGATCGGTGGTGTCGTAGGCGAGCCCTCTGCCAAGCTCTTCTCGTGGCTCGAAAACCACGATTGTTGGTGGCGGGCTGCATGTGGAGGATGCCAGATGGTACGCAACGCCCGCACCAGAAACGCCTCCGCCGATAATCGCCACGACGGGGCGACACGTCTTGCCACGGGTGTCCTGTCGAGATGTCACGCTGCCCTGCTTCACTTGATCGCGACCCAGATCGTCTTGTAAGGCGCGTTTTGTCCCTCGCGCCCCGATGGTTCAATTTAAAGGCTCACAGCCAGGACAGCAACTTCAATATTCTACAAAATTAGTAGAATTTTTATCCCGCTATCCCGCCAAAGCACCGAAGAGTTTTTCCGTGCTGCAGCGCAATAGAGATGGGCTTGCTTGGTTTATCCTCGGCGATTTTGAAATTATCTGGCCGTTCGAGGCTTGCCTCATCAATTCAAGACGGGAAACACCACAATGAACAAGAAGACGTCCAAATCCAGCCTGACGCGTCGCGCAAGCCTTGCCGCGATCGCCGCCTCCACGATCGCTCTGATCGCATTTGCATCGCCTGTCGCTTCCTTCGCCGAAGACAAATCGATCAAGGTTGGCATCATGAGTGGCGAGGACGAAGACGTCTGGCGCGTTGTGGCCGCCGAAGCCGCCAAGAAGGGCCTGACGATCGAAGCGATCGTCTTCAACGATTATACGCAGCCGAACGAGGCGCTGGAGCGCGGCGAAATCGACGCCAACGCCTTCCAGCACAAGCCCTATCTCGACAACCAGATAAAGCAGCATAGCTATCATATCGTCCCGGTCGGATACACCGGCGTCTGGCCGATCGGCCTTTATTCGAAAAAGCACAAGACCATCGCCGAGTTCGCCGAAGGTGCGGCGATCGGCGTTCCGAACGACCCATCGAACGAAGGTCGTGCGCTACGCGTTCTTCAAAACGAAGGCATCATCAAGCTCAAGGACGGTACCGGCATCCTCGCGACCGTTACCGACATTACCGAGAACCCGAAGAACGTCGAGATCAAGGAGCTTGATGCCGGTGTGGTCGGCCGTGCCATCGATGATCTGGATGCGGCAGTGGTGAACACCGACTGGGCCCTGAAGGCCGGCCTCTCGGCGGCCGACCGCATTGCGCAGGAACCTATCGCTGACAATCCGTACCGCAACTTCATCGCTGTCAAGCAGGGCAGCGAGAACGAAGACTGGGTGAAGACGCTGGTCTCGTCCTACCAGAACGATGCGGTCAAGGCGGAGTTCGACAAGGTGTATAAGGGAACCGGCCTCAGCGCCTACTGATCGACATTCGCGCCGAGGGGTTAGGCGCGTTGAACAAGGCGGCCCGGGCGTTCCTTGCCCGGGCCGCCTTGGGCGTTTCCGAAGGGAAAGACTATGAATTCAATTGTAACGGCCTCTGTAATCGAGACGCCGCAAGCAACTGCTGAGGCGGTGGTCCGCCTGGTCGACGTACATCGGCATTTCGGCACCACCCCGGCCCTCGATGGCGTAGCGCTCACCGTCCACAAGGGAGAAATCCTGGGTGTAATCGGGCGCAGTGGAGCCGGCAAATCCACATTGATCCGCTGCCTCAACGGCCTGGAGCGTCCGGATCGCGGCTTAATCGAAATCGAGGGGCGCAGCATCGTTGGTCTCGACGAAGATGAGTTGCAGCCGCTTCGCCGCCGCGTCGGAATGATCTTCCAGCATTTCAACCTGCTGGCCTCCAGGACGGTCGAGGAGAATGTCGCACTGCCGCTGAAGATCGCCGGCGTGGCAAAGACCGAGCGCCTGAGGCGCGCACATGAATTGCTGGAGCTTGTCGGTCTCGCGGGTAAGGCGAAGGCTTATCCATCGTCCCTGTCCGGTGGCCAGAAGCAGCGGGTGGGCATTGCGCGCGCGCTTGCCGCACGCCCTGCCTTGCTCTTGTCCGACGAGGCGACATCGGCGCTCGATCCCGAGACCACACGGTCGATCCTGGCCCTTCTGAAGGACATCAACCGCAAGCTCGGCCTCACCATCATCCTCATCACGCATGAGATGGAAGTCGTCCGCAGCATTGCCGATCGCGTCGCCGTCATCGATGCCGGCCGGATCGTGGAGGAAGGACAGGTTTGGTCGGTGTTCGCTGACCCAAAAGCGCCGATCACCCAGAGTCTGCTGTCCGGCAGCCGCCCGCAATTGCCGGAGCATATCGCCGCCCGCCTTTCGCCGACATCAGGGGAGGAAGCGATCATAAGCATCGACATGGCGGGCCTCGCCGCACAGGGCGCGGTCTTTGCCGACCTGTCTGCGGCGCTGCCGCAATCTTTCCGGCTCGTCCACGGCGGTATCGACCATATCCAGAACCAGCCGGTGGCGCGGTTCTTCATTGCTGTCCCGATGCGCGACCCTGCGCTCAAGGACAAGGTTCTGCAGTTTCTGAAGGCTCGCTCTGCGCGGGTGGAGGTCCTTGGCTATGACACCGATCATGTTTGATCTTCTGCTTCGTTCCCTCTGGGAAACGATCCTGATGACGGGTGCATCCGGACTGATTTCGCTGGTCTTCGGCCTGCCGCTCGGTCTCGCGCTCGTTCTCACGAACAAAGGCGGCATGGCCGAGAACGCCTGGATAAACGGTATCCTTGGGGCCATCATCAACGGGTTCCGTTCCGTGCCGTTCATCATCCTGCTGGTGGCCCTGATCCCGGTGACGCGCCTGATCGTCGGCACTGCGCTTGGCACCTGGGCGGCCATCGTCCCGCTCGCCATTGCCGCAACGCCCTATTATGCACGGATCGCGGAAGTGTCGCTGCGCGAGGTCGATCGCGGACTGATCGATGCGGTGCGCGCCATGGGCGGCAATCGCTGGACGATCATTCGCGAAGTATTGGTACCGGAAGCTTTACCCGGCATCGTGGCCGGCTTCACGGTCACTTTGGTGACCCTGATCGGGGCCTCGGCAATGGCCGGTGCAATCGGCGCTGGCGGTCTCGGCGACCTTGCCATCCGCTATGGCTACCAGCGCTTCGAGACGACCGTCATGGTGGCAGTCGTTGCCGTCCTGATCGTGCTTGTCTGCGGCATACAGTGGCTCGGCGATCGACTGGTCGAAAGGCTTGACCACAGGTAGTCAGCGGCGAAACGCAGCGGCAGGGTGCGAGGATGGCAGCCTGCCGCTGCCGCCAAACAGCTTCTGCCTGAGAGGTCCCTCGGTGTAGTCCGCCTTGAACAGCCCGCGCTCCTGCAGCACGGGAACGACGAGATCGACGAAGTCGCGCAGGCTTTCCGGCGCCACCGTGCGCGCCAGGTTGAAGCCGTCCACACCGCCATCGGAAACCCATGCCGCCAGGCGGTCCGCCACTTGCTCGGCCGAGCCGACAATCGGTTTCATACGGCTGCCGAGTACCATTTGATCAATGATCTGGCGCAGCGTCACCGGCTTTGGCGCTTCCCTGGTGATTGCGGCGAGCGCAGACTGATTGGCATTGGTGGATTTCTGCTCGATCGGATCGTCGAGGCCGTATTTGGAGAAATCAATGCCTGTCGAGGCCGAATAGTGCGCCAGGGAAGCTTCGACACTCGCATGGCGGCGGTAGTCTTCGAGCTTGTCGAATGCCTCCTTTTCGGTGCGACCAACGACAACCGTCACAAGGCCGAGAACGCGCAAGGCATCCGCCCCGCGCCCTGATGCCGCCGCCTTGTGCTTCAGGGCCGCCACGGTCGGCCTTGCCGCCTGCGGGGTCGGCGACGCGATGAAGACGCATTCGGCGTGTCGGGCCGCGAAATCCTGCCCGCGCGTCGAAGCGCCTGCCTGGAAGAGCAGCGGCGTGCGCTGTGGCGAAGGCTGCGAGAGATGAATGCCCTCCATCTTGTAGTATTGCCCGTCGTGCTTGACGGCTCGGACTTTGGACGGGTCGGCGAAGACGGCTCGCGCCTTGTCGCCAAGTACCGCATCGTCGTCCCAGCTGCCCTCCCAGAGCTTGTAGAGGATTTCGAGATATTCCTCGGCCGCGTCGTAGCGCGCGTCGTGTTCCGGCAGTTTGTCGAAACCCATCGCGCGCGCAGCACTGTCGAGATAGCCGGTGACGATGTTCCATCCGATGCGACCCTTTGTCAGGTGGTCGAGCGTCGACATGCGCCGCGCCAACAGGTACGGCGGCTCGTAGGTCGTGTTGAGCGTTACCCCGAAGCCGAGATGCTTGGTGACATAGGCCATTGCCGAGATCGGCATCAGCGGGTCGTTGACCGGGATCTGCGCGCCAGCCTCGATGACGGGTGCCGGACTTCCCTTGTAGACATCGTAGACTCCAACGATATCCGCCAGGAATATCCCGTCCAGCTTGCCCCGCTCGGCTGTCTGGGCAAAGTCCACCCAGTAGTCGAGGTCGGTATAGTGAAGGGACGTATCGCGTGGATGCGTCCACATGCCGTGATTGATATGACCGACGCAGTTCATGTCGAACGCGTAGATCTGCATCTGCTCCATACAATCATTCCCTGGGCCGGTAGACCCGGCACCGTCTTGAGCCACGAGGGACGCTTTGCGTACCCCTAGCTCTTACCTTTCCACGGAACGAGGGTTGCTTCCAAGAGGCGAACGGCAGCGCTGAAGGCAAATGCACAGGCAGCGATGATGCCGATGCCAACGAAGACAACGTCGGTTGCCAGAAACTGGGATGCCGACATGATCATGTAGCCGATGCCGCGGTTGGAGGCGATCAACTCCGCTGCAACGAGCGTGCCCCAGCCGACGCCAAGCGCAATGCGGATACCCGTCAGGATCTCCGGCAGAGCCGATGGCAAAACGATGCTGACAAGAAGCTGCCAGGGCCGGGCGCCAAGCGACCGCGCCGCGTTGACGCGCTCGATCGGCAGGGCGCGCACGCCAGCCTGCGCCGAAAGGCAAATCGGTGCGAACATGGCAAGCACGAGAAGCGTTACCTTCGACGTCTCGCCGATGCCGAGCCAGATGATCATCAGCGGCAGATAGGCGAGGGGCGGTAGCGGCCAGTAGAATTCGATCGGTGTGTCGAAGATGCCCTTCGCCCAGCGATTGAGCCCCATCAGCAGGCCGATCGGGATGCCGGCGGCAATGGCGATGGCAGCTGCCGTTGCAATCCTGAACAGGCTTGCCGAAATATGTTCGCCGAGCGACGCGCCGGCATAGCCGTCATGATAGACGGCTCCGATCTGCGTGGCGACCTCCTGTGGTGTTGGCAGGAAAAGACGCGGTACCAACCCCAGTCTGGCGATCAGCCACCAGGTTCCAATCAAAGCGACGGCCGTCGCAAAGCTGATGACAAGCGTATTGCGTTCGCCGACGCCGAACCCGTTCATCTCGACGGTTTTCGGTTGGTCCGTTTCGGCCCGCACGACCACGCCCGTCGTTTCGAGGACATTGCTCATTCTGCCGCACTCCTGATCTCGTCGGAGCCATGCAGAATGGTCCGGATTTCTTCTCGCAAACCGGCAAACTGCGGTGCCATCTTGATCGATCGGGCGTCGCCAGTGCGGGCAAATTCGCGAACGAAATCGAGTTCGAAGCGCGCCACAATGCGGCCGGGACGCGGCGACATCACCACAAGCTGCGTCCCGAGGAACAGAGCTTCCTCGATCGAATGCGTGATGAAGAAAATGCGTTTTCCTGTTGTTTTCCAGATCGATACGAGGAGTTCCTGCATCTGTTCACGCGTCAGGCTGTCCAGGGCTCCGAAAGGCTCGTCCATCAAAAGCACATCAGGATCGGCGGCAAGGGCGCGGGCAATCCCGACGCGCTGGCGCATGCCACCCGACAATTCGTAGGGAAAGGCTTTCGCGAAGTCTTTCAAACCGACGAGAAACAGAAGCTCTTCCGCGCGAGTACGCCGCGCAGCTTTTGGAGTACCCGTAAACTGAAGGCCAAGTGCGACATTGTCGACGACCGACTTCCAAGGCAGCAGGGTATCCTTCTGGAACACGACGCCTCGGTCCGCGCCAGGGCGCGTGACCGGTCGCCCATCAAGAGTAATCGTGCCCGAGGACAGCGGCAGGAAGCCCGCGATCGCATTGAGGAGTGTGGACTTGCCGCAACCCGATGCACCAAGTGCCACGACGAAGCTGTTGTCTGGAATATCGAGAGAAACGCGATCCAGGGCATGGACCGTCCGGCCATCCCGCGTCCGGAAATAGACGCTTGCGTGATCGACTTTGAGCATGTGCCGTCTCTTCATGTTGTGACGCTGGCGCGATATCGCGCCAGCGTACCAGGATGGGAGGATTGTTCGTTATTTCAGTTACTTGCGTTGACAAGTGCATCCGGCGTGACAAAAGCCGCGTAGCTCGGCAGCACCTCGCTCACCTTGCCCTGATCCTTCAGGAAGGCGGCCGTGTCCTTGAGGATCTTGGCAGCGCCCGACTTTTCGCCGCCACCGAGCCAGGCCTCGGACGCCTGCACCTCAGGGGTCAGCAGCGTGAGGTTCTTCAGTGCGGCAGCCTGCTGCTCGGGTGTGCCACCAAGTGTCTTGGCAAGCAGCTTGGCATTTTCGCTGTCGGCGTCCCAGGCCTTCTTGTCTGCCGCGAAGGAGGCGTAGTACTTGTTGACCACGCTGGCGAAGCCCTTCAGGAACGCCGGGTTCTCATCGGCGAACTTCGATGCGGAAACCCATGCGGAGAAAGTTGGCGCGCCCTTGTCGGCGACATCCTTGGAGGTGACAAGCACCTTGCCGTTCTTTTTCAGCTCGGTCAGCGCCGGATCCCAGACAAAGCCACCGTCAATGTCGCCGCGGTTGTAGCTGGCGACGATCTCGGGCTGCGGAATTGCAAAGACCTGAACATCCTTTTCCGTCAGTCCGAGAGATTTGATCAACGCAAGAAGCTGATAGTGGTCGGTCGATACCGGCGCGGCAGCGAGCTTCTTGCCCTTGAGGTCGGACAGAGACGCAATGCCCGAACCGTTGCGAACAACCAGCGCCTCGTCGATGCCGGAGATCGAGGAAAGGTAGAAGGCCTTGACCTCCAGTCCGCGCGAGGTCGCAGCTGCGAACGGGCTCGAGCCGACGTAGCCGACCTGCACATCGCCCGAAGCGATGGCCGCGAAGATTTCAGCCCCGGAGTTGAACTTGCGGAAATCGATGTCGTAGCCGGTTGCCTTCGCAAATTCGCCATTGGCGATTGCGACCGACGATGGCAGCGCATCCGTCTGATAGGCCACCACGACCTTCTTGTCGGCTGCCTGTACCGTAAATGTTGCCAGCAGGCTCGCGGAACCGAGTGTGATCGCCGCCAATAATGTCCTGATATTCATGTTTCGCCCCCTTGCGGCTGAGCGTCAGCTTCAGCGCCTGAACTTGTTTCGACGCTTAGAACCGTAGGGCGGATGCTTCAGCGGACACAGGCAAAACTATCTATTTTATAGAATATAAGAACAATATTGTTTTTTGATTGAGTTGAGGCGCAAACATTCGCGCCTCGGCCTTCTGAGGACCTCGATCGGCACCATAATTGGGAAATGGCGTCAGACCGGATCGATAAGGATCAGGAAGCAGCGCGCTCTGCCGCTCACCTCGACATCCCCGGGTTGTGCTAGCAGAAGCTCGACACCCCCGGGTTGCTCGAGCAGAAACTCGACAGCCCCGGCCTGCTCGAGCAGAAGCGTATCGCCTGGGCCAAGATCCACGCTTTGACCACTCCATTCAACGGTGAGCGCGCCCCGATGACACAGGAGAAGCCACGTCGGCGCGGCGGGCTGAAAGGTGACCCTGGAATCGATATCAACCCTCTCGACCCGGTGGCGCAATCCGTCGCGACGCGTCATGACGTTCAGGTCCGTGATGGGTCCCTCGGCAAGCGCTGCAGTGACAGCGACATCGGCGGCAAAGGCAAGGGGCGCGCTGTCCTGCGTCAGCAACAGCGGATCATCCCCATCGATGGCGAGCTGCATGCCGTTGCCGTCGATAATCGAAAGCGTCCGGTCGATGCCGGGAAAGATCGAGAAGGGGCCATCGGTCGCGACCGTTGCCATGCTGACGCGCCAGTCGAAATCAGAAAGGGCCGCCCCCTCGGGCGAGACGGCGACCTCAACTGTCTCGCCGCCGCCGTTCTTCCACGGCATGCGGCGATAATTGCTGGCTCTGAGGACGGTGGCGCGGGTCATTTTTGCTCCATCATTGTGAACTCCCTGTCACCGGCTGGAACTGAGCGACAGTGGAAAGCTTTCCCCCTATTTAGGGAGATGCCTTCGATCCACTCCTCATGGCACAGGCTTTTCGCAGGCATTGATCCTTCTCATCGTCGACAAGACCGTCGCACGATGCGGCGGCCTTGTTCGACTGATGTGAGGCTTAGTTTCCGAGGATCGCGGGCAGGCGCAGGCCCTGTTCCTTGGCGCACTCGATCGCGATCTCGTAGCCCGCGTCGGCATGGCGCATGACGCCGGTTGCCGGGTCGTTCCAGAGAACACGCTCAAGTCTGCGCGCCGCCTCATCAGTGCCGTCGGCGCAGATGACCATGCCGGAGTGCTGCGAGAAGCCCATGCCGACGCCGCCACCGTGATGGAGCGACACCCAGGTCGCACCCGACGCAGTGTTCAGGAGCGCATTCAAAAGCGGCCAGTCGGAGACAGCATCCGAGCCGTCCTTCATCGCTTCCGTCTCGCGGTTCGGTGAAGCGACGGAGCCGGAGTCGAGGTGGTCGCGGCCGATGACAACGGGTGCTTTCAACTCGCCGTTCCTGACCATCTCGTTAAACGCAAGGCCGAGACGATGGCGATCGCCGAGACCGACCCAGCAAATGCGTGCCGGCAATCCCTGGAAAGCGATGCGATCGCGGGCCATGTCCAGCCAGTTGTGCAGATGCTTGTTGTCAGGCAGAAGCTCCTTCACCTTGGCGTCGGTCTTGTAGATATCTTCAGGATCGCCCGACAGGGCTGCCCAGCGGAAGGGACCGATGCCGCGGCAAAACAGCGGGCGAATATAGGCAGGCACGAAGCCCGGGAAGGCGAAGGCGTTTTCCAGGCCCTCGTCCTTGGCAACCTGACGAATGTTGTTGCCGTAATCGAGCGTCGGAACGCCAGCATCCCAGAAGGCAACCATCGCTTCGACGTGGACCTTCATCGAAGCGCGCGCAGCCACTTCGACAGCCTTCGGATCGCTCTCGCGCTTGGCCTTGGCTTCCTCGACAGTCCAGCCGGCTGGCAGGTAGCCGTTGCGCGGATCGTGCGCGGATGTCTGATCGGTCACGATATCGGGGCGAGGGCCACCGGCCTTCATGCGGCGAACGAGTTCCGGGAAGATTTCGGCAGCGTTGCCGAGCAGTCCGACCGACTTTGCTTCGCCGGCCTTCGTCCACTTGTCGATCAGCGCCAGGGCCTCATCGAGTGTCTTCGCCTTCTCGTCGACGTAGCGTGTACGCAGACGGAAATCGATGCGCGTCTCGTCACATTCGACGGCCAGGCAGCAGGCGCCCGCCATCACGGCTGCGAGCGGCTGTGCGCCACCCATGCCACCAAGACCGCCGGTCAGGATCCATTTGCCCTTGAGGTTGCCATCGTAGTGCTGGCGGCCGGCCTCGACGAAGGTCTCGTAGGTTCCCTGCACAATGCCTTGCGTGCCGATATAGATCCATGAGCCGGCTGTCATCTGGCCGTACATGGCAAGGCCCTTTTTATCCAGCTCGTTGAAGTGATCCCACGTCGCCCAGTGCGGCACGAGGTTCGAGTTGGCAATCAACACGCGGGGGGCATCCTTATGCGTGCGGAACACGGCGACTGGCTTGCCGGACTGCACGAGGAGCGTTTCATCCTCGTTCAAAGTTTTCAGGGTCGCTGCGATACGGTCGAAATCGTCCCAGGTGCGGGCTGCGCGGCCGATGCCGCCATAAACCACCAGCTCGTTTGGATTTTCCGCGACGTCAGGGTCGAGGTTGTTCATCAGCATGCGCAGCGGCGCTTCGGTCATCCAGCTCTTGGCGTTGAGTTCACTGCCGCGCGGTGCGCGGATCTCGCGAATGTTGTGACGTGGATTTGAGGTCATGTGGGGTTCCCCCTGTCGAGTGATCGTTATCGTTTCAGGCCCGGCGCGATCTGTTCGATACGCACCAGAATGTCTTTGAGGTGGACGCGAAGGCGCTCTGCCTTGGCAGCGTCGTAGGCAAACGGCGGCGCCTCGGTCTCAAGATGCGTCGATTGCGCCAGTTCCATCTGGATGGCGTGCACGCCGGTTTCAGGCTGGCCGTAGTGCCGTGTCGTCCACCCACCCTTGAAGCGGCCGTTGAGCACGCAGTCATAGCCTTCGGCCGCCTCGACGACCGTGAGCGTCGCCTGTTCGATGGCCCCATCGCAGGTCTTGCCCATATCGGTGCCGATGTTGAAATCCGGCAGCTTGCCTTCGAAAAGGAAAGGAATATGCGAGCGGATCGAGTGGCAATCATAGAGGATCGCCACGCCATGAATTGCTCTCACACGCTCGACCTCGGCGGCAAGGGCTGCGTGATAGGGAGCATGAAAGTCCCTGAGCCGCGCCGCAATGTCGGCTTCATCAGGTGCCCGTCCATCCTTCCAGATCGCCTTGCCGTCGAAGTCCGTTTCAGGAACCAGGCCGGTGGTGTTTTGGCCGGGATAGAGGCTGACGCCTGCCGGATCTCGGTTGGCGTCAATGACGTAGCGATGGAACGTCGCGCGCACCGTCGTCGCATCGGCAAGCAGGCCGTCATAGAGGTCGTGGATGTGCCAGTCGGTATCGGCAAGAATCCTGCCGTTATCATTCAGACGCTCCCAGATCCCGGCGGGCACGTCAGTGCCGGTGTGCGGAAAACCCAGAATAATGGGTGAGGAACCCTGTTTGACGTCGACGACAGCCATCTCAGACCTCCAGAGCCGGCAGGATGCCGCTTGAGACTGATGCATTGAGCGCGCCTGTCGCGACGAGGTCGCCCGCCGCCTTCAGATCGTTCGCCATGTAGCGATCGAGCTCCAGCGTCGGTACCACGCTGCGGATGGTGGCGATCGCCTTCTGCAGTTCGGGGCTTGTCGTGAGCGGCGCACGAAATTCCACGCCCTGTGCTGCGGTCAATGCCTCGATGCCGATAATGCTGAAGAGGTTGTCGGTCATCTGGAGCAGACGACGCGCGCCATGGCAGGCCATCGAAACGTGATCTTCCTGGTTGGCGGATGTCGGCGTCGAATCGACGGAGGCCGGGTGCGACATCTGCTTGTTTTCCGACATCAGCGCTGCCGACGTTACCTCGGCGATCATCAGGCCTGAGTTGAGGCCCGGCTTCTTTGCCAGGAAGGCCGGCAGTCCATAGGAAAGCGCGGGATCGACCAGCAAGGCGATGCGCCGCTGCGCGATCGCGCCGATTTCGCAGATGGCGAGGGCGATCTGGTCGGCTGAAAAGGCAACCGGCTCGGCATGGAAATTGCCGCCCGAGACAACCGAGTTGTCCGAAAGCACCAGCGGGTTGTCAGTGACGGCATTTGCCTCGATCTCCAGTGTGCGCGCGACCGAGCGCAGAAGATCCAGGCAGGCACCGTCGACCTGCGGCTGGCAACGAATGCAGTAGGGATCCTGCACACGCTCGTCGCCCTCAATATGGCTCTGGCGGATGACGGAGCTTTCGAGGAGCGCGCGAAGTGCCGCGGCCGTGTCGATCTGGCCCCTGTGGCCGCGTAGCGTGTGAATATCGGGATGGAAAGGCGCGGACGAGCCCATCGCCGCATCGGTCGACATGGCACCGGTAATCAGTGCTGCCTGAGCTGCGCGGTGAGCCCGGAAGAGACCGGCAAGCGCCAATGCCGTCGAGGTCTGCGTGCCGTTGATGAGCGCAAGGCCTTCCTTGGCCGCCAGCACAACGGGCTTCAAGCCAGCCTTCGCAAGGGCGGCCGCGCCGGACAGGCGTTCACCCGCAAGGAAGGCTTCGGCTTCGCCCATCATCACGGCGGCCAGGTGGGCCAGCGGCGCAAGGTCGCCCGAAGCGCCCACGGAACCCTTTTCCGGGATGACCGGGATGACGCCTTTTTCGAGCATGCCTTCGATCAGCCGCACCAGTTCGAGCCGGACGCCGGAGGCGCCGCGACCGAGCGAAACGAGCTTCAAGGCCATGATCAGGCGAACGATGTTTTCGGGCAATGGCGCGCCGACGCCGCAGCAGTGGGACAGGATAAGATTGCGCTGGAGCGTCGCCACGTCAGCACTGTCGATCTTGATCGAAGCAAGTTTGCCGAAGCCGGTATTGATGCCATAGACCGGTGCATTGCCGGCCGCGATCTCTGCAATGCGGGCAGCGGCCTTGGCGATACCGGCATCAAAAGATGCGTCGAGCCTCGCCGGTTCACCGGTCCAGTAGATCGTCTCCAGATCCCTGAGCGAAACGGAGCCTGGATGAAGGGTAATGGTCAACGGTCGATCCTTTCGCCCTTGAAAACATGTGCATGAAGCGGGTTGAAGCCGATGCGGTAAACGAGCTCCGCGAGGCTTTCGACGTCCCAGATCGCAAAGTCCGCGGACTTGCCGGTCTCGAGCGTTCCTGTCTCGCCCAGAAGCCCAAGGGCGCGTGCACCCTCACGGGTCGCCCCCGCAATGCACTCTTCGACAGTCAGGCCGAAGAGCGTGGCTGACATATTCATCGTCAGAAGCAGCGAGGTGAGCGGCGAGGTGCCGGGATTGCAGTCGGTCGCAATGGCAATACGGGTGCCGGCGTCGCGCAGCGCCTGAACGGGCGGCTTCTGCTTTTCGTTGATGGCGTAGAAAGCGCCAGGCAAGAGAACGGCGACCGTACCGGCCGCAGCCATGGCGGCAGCACCCTCGGCATCGAGATATTCGAGGTGGTCGGCAGAGAGCGCACCATGGGAGGCGGCGAGCTTGGCGCCGCCAAGATTGGACAATTGTTCGGCATGCAACTTGACTGGCAGACCGAGTGCCTCTGCCTTGTCGAAGACCCGGGCGATCTCGGCGGTGGAAAAGGCGATGCCCTCGCAGAACCCGTCGACCGCATCGACCAAGCCCTCGGCATGGGCGTATTCGAGGCCTGGGAGGACGACCTCGGCAATGTAGTCGCTGTTGCGCCCCCTGTACTCGATCGGCGTTGCATGAGCGCCGAGATAGGACGTGACGACGCGCACCGGGCGAAGGCGCTCAAGCTGGCGGGCAGCGCGCAACATCTTCAGCTCGCCATCGACGTTCAGCCCATAGCCGGACTTGACTTCGATCGTCGTCAGCCCCTCGCGGATCAGCGTATCCAAGCGGGGAAGCGCCGCCTTGACGAGGCCATCGACCGAGAGCGCATTTGTTGCCTTGACGGAAGAGACGATGCCGCCTCCGGCGCGCGCAATCTCTTCATAGGTCGCACCTTCGAGGCGCATCTCGAACTCGCGGGCGCGGTTGCCGCCAAAGACGATGTGGGTGTGGCAGTCGACGAGGCCCGGTGTAATCCAGCGGCCCTCGAGATCCGTGATCTCGGCGCGCTCGATCGCGGCAACCGGCAGTTCGGCCTCGGAGCCGACGTAGCTTATGCGCCCACCCTCGGTGACGAGGGCGCCTTTGTCGACGATGCCGAGGCCCTGCTTTTGCGGGTCGAGTGTTGCCAGGCGCACATTCCGCCACAGATGCGGACGGACGTCGCCGGATGACTCATGGCTTGAAAATTTGTTCCCATTCATCAGCTTTGCGCCTTTCCTTATGCGGAAACATGTATATACATAATAAACCGATGACAAGTGAAATTTTGTGCGCCTCCATGGAAAAGAAAGATGCGCGGCGCCAAAGAGGAGAAAAAGCGTTATGGCTCAGACGGTGGCGACCAGACTTCATGCGAGCGCGGCACTTCTGCCGCAGGGGTGGCGCAAGGACGTGCGCGTGACGATCGAGGACGGCCTGATTGCGACCATCGAAGCCAACGTCGCTCCGACGCCAGCCGATGATCGTCACGACACGCTTGTGCCCGCGATGGGCAATCTCCACAGCCACGCTTTCCAGCGCGCCATGGCCGGCCTTGCCGAAGTGCGGGGACCAGCCAATGACAGCTTCTGGAGCTGGCGCACGGTCATGTACAAGTTCGCATTGTCGATGACGCCCGAACATGTCGAAGCCGTTGCCGCCCAGCTCTACATGGAGATGCTGGAGGCCGGCTTTTCCCGGGTCGGCGAATTCCACTATCTGCACCACGACAAGAACGGCACACCCTACGCCAACATTGCCGAGCTGGCCGAGCGCATCGGGGCGGCGGCAAATGTCAGCGGTATCGCCCTGACGCTGCTTCCCGTATTCTATGCCCATTCTGGCTTCGGCGGCGCCGCACCGATCGAGGGTCAACGGCGCTTCATCAATTCGCTGGACAGTTTTGCCGCCCTGATGGACGGCTGCCGCAAGGTGACGAGCGGGCTTCAAGGTGCCGAGCTCGGCCTTGCCCCACATAGCCTGCGCGCCGCCACGCCCGAGGAACTGGCCACGGTCGTCCCGCTTGCCGGTAACGGCCCGATCCACATCCACATTGCCGAGCAGGTCAAGGAAGTCGAGGATTGCATTGCCTGGTCGGGCGCCCGGCCCGTCGAATGGCTGCTTGCCAACCAACCCGTCGATGATCGCTGGTGCCTGATCCACGCGACGCACATGAGCGACGAGGAAACCCGTGGCATGGCCCGTAGCGGCGCGATCGCCGGCCTTTGCCCGATTACCGAGGCCAACCTCGGCGATGGCACCTTCGAGGCACCGCTCTTCATCGAAGAAGGCGGACGTCTCGGCGTCGGCTCCGATTCCAACGTGGCGATCTCGCTTTCCGGCGAACTGCGCCAGCTTGAATACTCAGAGCGTCTGGCGTTGAGGGCCCGCAATGTGGTGGCTGCACCCGGCGGCTCGACGGCGCGCAGCCTGTTCGATCATGCAATAACCGGCGGCGGCGCCGCCCTGAAGGCCCCTGGGGGAATTGCCGTCGGTCATCACGCCGATCTCATCTCGCTCGACACGACGGCCGTGCCCTACCTTTCAGGCGACCAGTTGCTCGATCATTGGATTTTTGCCGGCGGTGTCGCGGTCGACAGTGTCTGGGCGCTCGGCCGCAAGCAGGTGGAAGGCGGCCGCCACGTAGCGCGCGAGGCAATCAATCGCCGGTTCCTGAAGGCGATGGGCGAGCTTCTTTCAGCATAGGGCTTTCCAGGTCCCGACATTCACATTAGAGCGGGAGGTATAACCGGAGCGTGACGATGAACCAAAGCAAGGACATCACCTTGCATCAGCGGATCGTGAGTGACATCGAAGGCCGCATCGTCTCGGGCGAATGGCCACCGGGTCACCGCATCCCGTTCGAAGTGGATCTCACCAAGCAATATGACTGTTCGCGCATGACCGTGAACAAGGCGCTGACCCAGCTCGCCAAGGCGGGCCTCATCGAGCGTCGGAAAAAGTCCGGCAGCTTCGTCACACAGCCGCAGGCACAATCGGCCGTCCTCGAGATCCACGACATCGGCGCCGAGGTCAAGTCATTGAATCTCGCCTATGCCTTCACGGTCTCAAAGCGCGTGCAACGCAAGGCCAGGGCCGAGGACATCGGACGCCTGGACGTCATGCCGGGCTCTTCCGTTGTCGACGTGGCCTGCATTCATCACGCGGGCGGACGGCCATTCTGCCTCGAGGAAAGGCTAATCAGTCTGTCGACCGTACCCGAGGCAGCCGACGCCGATTTTTCCGAGATGGCACCCGGCGCCTGGCTGATCAATCAGATCCCATGGAGTAGCGCCGAGCACCGCATCCATGCCGTATCGGCCGGCGCGGACGAGGCTGTCGCCCTGGACATCCCGCGCAACACTGCCTGTCTGGTCGTCGAACGCCGCACCTGGAGCAATGTCGGGCCAGTCACTCACGTGCGCTTCACCTATCCCGGCGACCGGCACGCACTGGTAGCGCGCTTCACCCCGGCGTCGCAATAGCGAACGGCCTTGTCAGACGGCGCTGTCAGACGGCCTTGTCAGCAAGACACCTGGTTCCTCGAAGCGCAAGTCTCCTACCCGAGTTTCGTGGCTCGCCAGTGAACGCAACCGAACGTGACGCAAAACGTCTCAAACTGCAGAAGGTTGATGTCTCGCATGCCGCAGCAAGCTCGCCATCGCCGGCAAGACTGCCGCAATGCATATTGGCGTCAGCACTTTTGCCTCTCCCGTCATCGGGTCGGGGCCGGCCATGCGGCTTTCCGCAACGGTCAAGCCGCCGGTTGAGGCGCGTTCAGTTCAGCCTCTCTTCGACGGTTGGTGACGGCGCCAAAATCCTGAAGCTCTGATCGATCCAGGTGAGTTCGTCCCGAACGTCCTGCACGCCGGCGACATTCTCCGCCGCCACTCTTACGGCCGCCCGCACCCGTTCGTCGGGAACCGTCCCTCTCAACACGACAATGCCGGCATTGACGCTGACGCGGATCTGTCCACATCGAGCCCATTCCCTGGTCTGCAATTCCGCCTCGACGTTCGATAGGATCGTCCTGTCATCAATCGGAAAGACCAAGACCGATCGCGATTGTCGAAGCGGCTTGAGGAAGTCCTTTCTGGCAATGATGCCGACGAGGCTGTCCCCCACAACCACCGGCAGCCGCTTTACACTTGTCTGCTCCATCAATTCTGCTGCCTCGGTCAGCGTCGCATAAGGAGAGACGGTCACAAGCGGACGCGACATGACTTCACCAACGCGCCGTTCGCGCAAGGCCACATATTCGGCGGCAAGGCAGTCTTGACCCGTCAAGAGTTGCAGCCACCATGAACGGCGCGTCTCGGTCTGCGCCTCCGTCCTCCGCACCAGGTCGCTTTGGCTCAGCATGCCCACCAGGCCGCCCCGCGCATCAAGCACCGGAAGGCCACTAATGCGATGGTAGAGCATCAGTTCTGCAGCATCGATCACGGTCGCCCGCTCAGTGATCGTGATGACGCCTTCTGTCATGATTTGACTTACGCGCATTTCAGGCACCTCCAGGGCGCAAACGGGAACCGGTTCTACAAATGCCTACACGCCATCCCGCGTGACGTCCGAGAACCCGAACATCGACAACTGGACCCCATACGGAAAAAGAATGGTGTTAACGAGCAGGAGCGCCTTGTCGCTTCTGCTGCCAGACAGAGAATAGTAGGTCGTCTGCGCTTCACGACGCTGCTTGACCAGCTGATGCCGTCGAAGGATGTTCAGGTGCTGCGACAGGGCAGACCGGCCCAGACCGATGCGGAGCGCGAGTTCCCTGACGCAGATTTCGCCCTCGGCGAGTGTTCTCAACACGGCCAGGCGATGGGCATTCGCGAGCGCCGAGAAATATGCAGCGAGTTCGCCGTCGTCGCCGAGCATCGCATTTCCTCCGGTATGAACGGAGCGAATAGTAGCGACCTCCCGGATCCCTTCATTGAGCCAGCGCAAATTGCTGGGGAAAGACGGCTCGTCTCCTAGCGAAGAGCACTCGCCGTCAAAACGATGGAGAAGATCATCAAGGCTGCTGAACCGCAACGCCTGGCGATCAAGGGCATGTGATCGCTTTCGCCGATCACCAGCCTGCCGGCGGCAAGCCAAATCAGGGAAGTCGAGAGTGCCACGGCGACGAACGCCATCATCGTGCTGAGCGCAAGTCCATCCTGTGCGGAGGGAACGATCGTCAATCCGATTATTATTGCCTTCGGATTGAGCAATGTCGTCACGAACACGTGCCGGGGACCCGCAAATTCCGTCGAGGCGACGGTACTGCGCCCCCAAAGCTTGAATGCAAGATAGAGCACCCAGACGGCGGAGATGGCCTTCACGACTTGCAGCGCGAGAGGGTGAGCGTGCAGGAAAGGACCAGCGACGCTTGAAACGGGAATTATGATCGCAAGGTAAGCGAAGACAACAGCGGCGAGCACCTCAAGCAAGCCAATGCGAGATAGGCCGTGCGACGCCATGACGAGCAATGCGTTGGTCGGTCCCGGCAGTATCAGAAGTGTGAAAGCACCAAGTGCAAAGCTGAGGTCATTCATGGTCCGTATCCTGTGAAACTCGCTGCTCGCACGATGCGACGTCGGCCACATTGACATTGATCATTTTGGGAGAACTTGTCGCCACACGACGTGTTATGCTGGGACATGGATGGAGGTACCGCGATGCCTCACTTGATCTGGTTTCTGCTTACCCGCCTTTCGGCCGGATTCGCAATCGGATCCGTGGCTGGATTGGCTATCTGGAGGGTCGGCTCCTGGGGCGCAGGTATTGAAGTGCCCGACTATTATGTCGCCCAGGGCATGTTTGTCTATCTGTTCGGCAGCACGATCGCTGCCGGTTACCTGGCGACGGCGCTGTGGCTTGATGAACCTTGAACGCCGAAAGTCCGGCGCAAATGCGCAAAGCCGAAGGCATGAGCGCCGAGCGGCGCGATATTGACGACCAGGGCGATCCTGCCGCTCAGACCAACCCGAGCCGAGAACGACCGCCTTTCTGTTTCCAGGAGCCCCACTGGTCTTGCCAGGTCCACAGCGGCTCCGGAACCGGTTCTGCTTTTCTGCGGTTGCGAACGTCGGTCGCTGTGACAAGGAGCGTCTCGCAGTCGTCCTGGCGATCGCCGATGAAGGCGAGCGCCATCTCACAGAAACTATCAAGATGTTGAAGGAGACGTTCCTCCGTGGCGCGGGGAGGGGTGTCGACATTGAGGAGCGCACGTCGCGTGACAACGATCGTCCGTGAACGACCGGCTGCCTGCAAAACGATGCGTCCGGATTTCTCCTTTCTGTCCAGCCACGCAGCGACTACCGTATACCGCAAACTTGCTCCCTCCTTGCCGCGCACCAAAAGCACGGCTGACGACGATCCCTTGCCGAAGTTCTGCGAAGATGAGCGATGCGCTCTCCCAAAACCTTGATCTGGGTCAAACCGTGACATCATACCTGCCGGGCCCAAATACCTTCGTGAAGCCGGCTCGAACTCGCACTCGATGAACGCGAACTGGAATGAAGGCTATTCACCGGAGCGTTCCCTGCAAAGCCGGTCCTGCAGGTCACCCGGATCTTTCGAGAACCACCCGCGGGAATGGAAAAGGAACGCCTCCAGCACGGCCCGATGCTCGCCGCCAGACGCTCCCCAAAGGCTGACGAACTCCAGAGCGTCGATATGTCTCTGCCAGCTCCGTTCGGAATTCACGACAAGGCCTCCTGCACCTCAACATGCTTGGTTGATGGAGCGAGTATGTCGTTTCGATTGAAGGCGAAGGCTCTCAGGAGCTGCGATCCCAACCGCGCCTGCTGGGCCAGGTCGTCGAAGATCAACGCCGCCTCCTCAACCTCCCCGATCTCTGTTGCCGGTCCGAACTGGTCGAGTTCCTTCAGAAGTTCCATAAGGGTCGACACTTTGTCCCGTTGTCGCATGGCAGACAGAAAGAGCTCCTGGACGACTGCAGCGCGCTGTTTCGGCACCAGGCTGACCAGGACCTGGCCCACAACCGTGGAGCAGCCGCAATCGAGCGCCGGATTTTTCGCGAAAGCCTTGATCTGGCGAACCGCTGCAAGAATATGATTATCGGCGAGACTGCCGCTTCGCAATTGCTTCCCTGTCATCTGCTCGCTCCTTCTGTGTTCCTTTGTCTTGCGATCCATTCCGCACCGGCGCGCCCGTGATGAAATCCGTTCGACAACGGGACGTCGGGATAGATGCTTCGTATTCTTGAGCCCGTCTCCGCCGGCTCGAGGTGACCGTCGAGCATCTTTCGATAGAGCGCGGACACGGCAACCATGTCGCAATCCTGCGGCGAGAGGCGCAGTGAGCTGACGCCCAGTGCGTCCCACTCCTCCGGCCCTTCCAGGAGCGCCTGGCAGGAGTGGGAGACCGTCTGTACGCCGTTCAAGGCGAGAAACGGCTGGTTTGAAAGCGTGCCTACGGAAAGGCCGTCGGGATCTTCCTGGCAAACGAACTGACAATTGTCCTTGGTCTTTCCCTTGGATCGGGCATGCGCGCAGCGCGCCGAGATGGCGAGGGGTAAGCGGCCGAACGCGAAGAGCTCGAAATCACATCCGGGGCAGGATCGCGTGATCTCGGCGACCGACGCTGCCGGCAGCTCCGGGGGCAGGCAGATGCTGGCCGCGCCGTTTCGTGCGAGAAGCTTGGCCGACGGTCCATTATAGACATTGACGAAGGGTCCGACGGTGTGACGCCGGCCCTTCAGCATCTGAAGGGCGGAAAGATCGTTGGCTTCGACCAGGTGACCTTCATCGGCTGCAACTGATCTCTGATATTTCGATTCACGATCGAGGGTTACAAGGGCGAGCGTGGAGAGACGGACTTCCTTTCCCGCCGCCTCCAGGCGTTCAACGACAGCCACAAACTCGGGTTCCATGAAATGCAACCGCTTGGAACAGACGGTCTCGCCAAGCACCACGACGTCGACAGGCGACTGGTCGGCGATTGCGAAATAGAAGTCGCGCCAGCGCTCTGTCGGCCAAAGATAGAGGAGCGGCCCCAAGGTAAGCTTCAAGGGATATTTCATCGACTACCTCCAACGCTTCTCATAGGCGCCCTTTGTCGTCTGTTGTCCCTCGCTGAGTTTGCGAAGGCGTGACATGAGGACCGGGCGGTCCGCGGGCGCCGCCTTCAGCGTGGCGCGAAGCGTGGAAACGACCTCCGAGATGTAGGCCTTGCCGCGTTGACGGCCTTCGACCTTCAATGCCTTGACGCCGGCCGCCCGAAGTTCGTCGAGCTGGTCCATGACGTCCAGCGACACCGGATCCTCGAAAGCGTAGGTCGCGCTTTGTCCGACTGCGAAGCGACCCTTGCACAGCGTCGGATAGCCAGCGGGTTCTTCTTCGGAAAACCGGTTTATGGTGAAGCCACCCAGTTCAGACACCAGATCGCCGCCGGCCTGCCGGTAGCGTACGTGGCTGGCTGGCGAGCATACGCCGTTCATATTTGGCGACTTGCCGGTCGCGTAGGAGGACAGCGAGCAGCGCCCCTCTGCCATGACGCACAATCCGCCAAAGACGAAAACCTCCAATTCGCAGTTTATGCTTCGTGCAATGCGGGCGATGTCCTGGATGGTGAGGGTTCGCGGCAGCACGATGCGGGCAGCACCGAAACAGTCGACCAGATATGAAAGGGCCTCGGGATTGGAGGCAGACGCCTGAACGGAGATGTGGAGGCGCTGTGCCGGGTGATGTTCCGCGACATGCGCCATCAATCCGAAGTCTGCAACGATGAGGGCGTCGGCGCCCGCTTCCGACGCTTCCCTTGCCCTGCGGTACCAGAGATCTTCCTTGCCGGCGGTCATGAAAGTGTTGAGAGCGACAAACGTCTTCACCTTTCGCTCGCGTGCGTAGCCGATTGCATCACGAAGCTCGGCGACATCAAAGTTCAAACCCGGGAAGTTGCGCGCGTTTGTCTCGTCGCGAAAGCCGCAGTAGACGGCATCAGCCCCCGCATCGACGGCCTCGCGAAACGATGCAGGGGTTCCTGCAGGGCAGATCAGTTCCATTGGACACCATGCGCCTTCAGCGCTTGCCGACGGACCGAACCGAGGGCTCCGGTGATGGAACGGGTCATCGGGCCCGACAATCTCCCGACGGCGTCAACGAGGTCTATTTCATTGTCATCAAGGGCGTTTCGAAGTGCCAGCACCGCCTCCATGTCACCGGTGACAGTGAGCTTTCTGGCGAAGAATATGGCGTCGCCGTCAATCCTGCCCTCGGCAAGGGCCAGCATCAGGACCAGCGGTCCGCAGATGGTGGTGTCAGCGGCCATGTGGGTACCGCGACGAAAGGCTTGGACAGTGCGATCTTTTGGGCAAATCAGGAATGAAAACGGGAAGTCCGACGGCACGAATGCAAAGCGGGACTGGCTGTACTCACCGAGCCGGTCGAAGAGCTTCGGATGAATTGAAAGAACCTCCTTGAGCAGGAAGTCGGCGATGCGCCCGACGATCGGCAATGGAATGATGCGGGCGGTCGCCATCAGGCGAGATGGGGCGAGCATTACGGCCTCTCAGATTGAACAAGCCATCCTAGTTTTTCTTGGCGAGGCTCTGTTTGATCTGAGACAAAGACAAGGACGGTTTCCTCGTCGATTTCAGCGTCATGCGTAATGAAGAACCAAAAGCCAAACGGCATGGCGACCTGCAGTCCTTCCTTTTCGATCTGCAGCAGCGACGGCTGCTGCTTGTCGTGGAGGAGCCCGTGTCGCTCGTGCATGAACTGACCGCCCTGCACCAGAAAGTGCTTTCCGAGGGTGGCCCCGCCCTCCTCATCAAAAAACCAGTACACGCCGACGGACGGTTCTCCCCGATACCCGTCGTTGTAAATCTGTTCGGTACAAGGCAGCGGATCGAGCTCGGCTTTGGCGTCGGCAAAGCGGGATTGACGGGTCTCGCGAATGACCTGGCCGAGCTTCAGCGGCCGACACCACCCGTGTCGCTCGCCGATGCATGGAGCAAGCTGCCAATGCTCAAGGCGGTGGGCAGCATGCGACCTCGCTTGCGCAGGGCGGCTGCCTCGCAGGAGGTCGTCTACAAGGGACCGCAGATCGATCTCGGGCAGTTTCCGGTACAATGGTGCTGGCCAGGCGAGCCGGCGCCTCTCGTGACCTGGCCGCTGGTGATTACATGCAATCCCGACGACCCCAGGGACGTGAACGTGGGCATATACCGGATGCAGGTCCGCGACCGCTCGTCGCTGATCGTTCGGTGGCTGGCCCATCGTGGTGGCGCGAAGCATTTCCGGCTGTGGCAGCGCAAGGGTCTGGATATGCCGATCGCCGTTGTGATCGGGGCCGATCCGGCGACGCTCCTCGCCGGCGTCATTCCACTCCCCGAAGGCATGAGCGAACTGAACTTCGCCGGCCTTCTGCGCGGATCGAGAACCGAGGTCTCGAGCGCGCTCACCGTCCCGCTTGCGGTCCCTTCAAATGCCGAAATAATTCTCGAAGGCTACGTTTCCGCTGAGGAAACGGCCCCTGAGGGACCCTATGGAGATCATACCGGGTACTACAACTGCGTGGAACCGTTTCCAGTCGTCAGGTTGAGTGCGATAACCACGCGGCGCTCGCCGGTGTATCTCTCGACGTATACCGGGCGCCCGCCAGACGAACCATCACGGCTGGGCGAGGCGATGACCGAGCTTTTCATCCCGATCGTGAAGCGCCAGTTTCCGGAGATCAGGGATCTGTGGCTTCCGCCGGAAGCTTGCTCCTACCGGGCAGTCGTCGTTTCGATCGACAAGCGCTATCCGGGTCAGGCACGCCGCATCATGATGGGGCTGTGGTCGATGCTCCCGCAGTTCAACTATACGAAGCTCATCATCGTCGTCGATCCGGATATCAGCGTCAGGAAGTGGGAGGAGATCATGTGGGCGGTCGCAACCCGGTTCGATGCCTCGCGGGACCTGGTGGTGCTGGAAAACACGCCAATCGACTACCTCGACTTCGCGTCTCCGAAGTCCGGGCTCGGCGCCAAGTTGGGCTTGGACGCCACCAACAAGATCGGCGCTGAGACCGAAAGGGAATGGGGTCGAGTGCTGGAGATGCCCGAAAACCTTGAGGAAAAGGCCGCGCAAACATGGGAAAGGCTGCGACGTGATGCGGGTATCTGAACACAAGGATGTCGTGCTTGCAGTGACAGGAGCGTCAGGCGCAGCGCTTGGCGTCGCCGCGCTCGATTTGCTGGTCTCGCTGAATGTGAGGGTGCATCTCGTTGTTTCCGACAGTGGCTGCCGGACACTCGCTCACGAAGTTGGGGCTGAAGCCCACGGGCGCATGCTGCTCAAGGCACATAGGACATATGACAACAACGACATTGGATCGGCTATCGCGAGTGGTTCGTTTCCGGTCACGGGCATGATTGTTGCACCCTGCTCCATGAAGACGCTGGCAGCGATCTCCACGGGGTTGTCTCAAAACCTGATTTCTCGGGCGGCGGATGTTCAACTGAAGGAAAGGCGCAGGCTGGTCCTGCTCACCCGCGAGACGCCGTTGCACCTCGGACACCTTCGCAACATGGTCACCGTCACGGAAATGGGAGCGATCGTCATGCCGCCCGTGCCGGCATTCTACAATCGGCCCGAGTCCATCCAGGACGTGGTAGACCACCTCGCTCGTCGGGCAGTCGATCTGCTTGGACTTCCTGTCCCGCATCAATCGCGCGCCTGGCTTGGCGAGGCGTTATTCGATCAGCCGAATATTGCAAAAGGGTCGGCGCCGAAAAGCAGGGCATGACCGCCGCCAAACAAGAGCCAGCCAACAAGGATACCGGTCAGGAGAATGGAGGCGACCAAGGGCACGTCGAAGGCGGGTCGCCTTCCAGCCAGAAACGCCCGGAAAGGCAGGATCGAGGTCGGCGCAGCCAGGCTCTCCCACCGTGATCCAAGCCGCCGCTTTGCCCGCTTCTCGATCATCGGTATGGCGCCGATGGCAAAGAGCGCGAAACCGCCGAACAACAGAATGGACCGCAGATCGCCATTGGCGATGATGTGTCCCGCTGCCCAGATCGCGAACCCGAGGAGTACCGGATGGCGGGTGATGCCAACCACGGCGCCAGGTCTTTCCGATGACCGGACGGTGATCGAAAGGGGATTGGGACTAATAAGTCCTGCAATCACCAGGAAGCCGCCCAGGGGGGCCAGGACAAACGTGATCGCCGCATGCCAGGGCTGCAGGTCCCACAAAGGCACGTAGTCAAGTTTCAGCGCAGCGGCAAAGAGCCAGGCCAGGGCCAGCAGTGAGGCTGCTGAATAGGCGACGAAGTAGGTCCGCCTGCCAATCCGACTGATGATGCCTGCTCGAACCGCTGGTGTAGCGGGGATCGAATGAAGCGCCAGAAACACCACAAACGCGGCTAGAAACTCGGTCACGCTCGCCTCCTTTTTCTTGTCGATGGCACGATCTGCACCAACGGGCGTTGAGGAATGTCAAATCAGCCTTGCGAAGTCCTCATCTTTGCGCCAGCGCAAAGAGCGGGGCAATTGCGCTGATAAAGGTGAGCCGTTCAGTCACCTTTTACGGATCACACACAATGCTTCGAGCTACCTGCCTTTGCCTCGCGCCTGTTCTTCTCGCCGCCATGCCTTTTGCTGTGCGCGCCGCGGAATATCCGATCGGAGCGCCGCAGCTCGCGAGTGGGATGGAAGTGGCAGCCGTCTATCTTCAGCCGGTCGAAATGGATCCTCCGGGAATGATGCTTGCAACGGCCGAATCCGATGTTCATCTGGAAGCCGACATACACGCCACGGCCGAGAACGCGAATGGCTTTGCCGAGGGCGACTGGGTGCCGGGTCTTCATGTCGAATACAGGGTGAAGAACCTGGACAACGGCGCCGAACAGGGGGGTGCCCTTGAGGCGATGGTCGCAAGCGACGGGCCGCACTACGGCGACAACGTCAAGCTCTCAGGGCCGGGCCGCTATGCGCTTGAACTCACCGTGCACCCCGGCGGTCACGGCATGATGTCGTTCGGTCGGCATGTCGACAAGGAGACCGGAGTGGCCGCGTGGCCTGAAGCATTTACCCTGAAATATGAATTCGTGTTTGCCGGCGTCGGAAAGAAGGGCGGCTACTGATGTGGCTGCGAACACTCGTTTCGGGGCTCTCGGTCTGCCTCGCGGTCACGCCCGCCCTTGCGCAGGGCGACGATCCGGTCATCCAGATTCACTTCAGCAATGGGATGATCTCGCCGTCCGTCATCGAGGTGCCAGCCAACACGCGTTTCAAGCTTGAGCTTCACAACGACGGCTCGACGCCGGTCGAATTCGAAAGCATTCCGCTGCGCAAGGAAAAGGTGCTCGCTCCGGGCGCCTCAAGCTTTCTCGTGTTTCGCTCGTTGGATGTCGGAACCTATGCCTTCTTCGACGACTTTCACCTCGACATGCCACCGGCGAGCATGATCGCCAAATGAGCGCGAACCTTTATCTGCAGTCCTTCGAGATCGCATCCGTGGTCTGGCGGGAAACATTTGAAGCCTTGCTCGTCGTCGGAATCCTTTTGACCTGGTCGTTGCGGGAGGGGCCTTCCGCTCAAAGAACAGCCGTCGGATGGATTGCCGCGGGGGTTGCCTCTGGCATCCTGTTCGCCGCCGCCCTGGCGCTGATCATGAGCCGGGCCTCCGCACTGCTCGACGGGGATGCTGAGGAAATACTCCAGATGATCATGGCGTCGCTGGCCTCAGTCCTCATGCTGAGAATGGTGTTCTGGATGCGCCGGATGGAACAGGGCGATACCGGGGGACTGCGCAATGAGGCGCTCGGGCATGTACGGGCTGGCAACTGGCTGGGTCTCGCTTCCCTGGCGGCGCTTGCCGTAGCCCGGGAAGGAGCCGAAACAGTCATTTTTCTCTATGGAATGCTCTCTGCGTCCGAAGGGTGGCAGACCGGCATTGTCGTCGTGTCGGGAGCAGTTGGTCTGGTGCTGGCCGCGGGAACGTTCTGGGCGTTTAGGGCCGGTGCGGCGATGGCATCCAAGAAGGTGTTGTCGCGGATCAGTCAGGCGCTCCTCATCATCCTCGGCAGCGGCCTGGCCATGACCGTCATCGACAAGTCGATTTCCCTTGGCATCCTGACGCCCTTGACCGCACCGCTATGGGACCTGAGCTGGCTTCTCGACGATGGCAGGGGGGCCGGCGCCTTCCTCGCCGGGCTCGCAGGCTATCGGGCCCGTCCAGAACTTCTTCCTCTTCTGGGCATCGGCGCCTACTGGCTCACCGCCTCTCTGGCTTACATGCCGCCGCTTAGAGAGAAGGCTCCTGCATGACCGCCATCCAGATTGGCGCGCAGGCGCTTCTTGGCGGCTTTGGCGATCTTCTCCTGCGGCGGCAGGTGTTCATCCGGCGCCTTCAATGGGGGATCGTGGCAGGCTATGCGGCGCTTCTGGCCGTGCCCGTCGTCCTGCCCCTTCCTGCGAGTACCGATTTCATATGGACGAACCTGACGCGCTTTGCTCAATTTGTGTTCTGGGGCCTCTGGTGGCCGTTTGTGATCCTCGCAACGGCGCTCGTCGGCAGGTTCTGGTGCGGGATACTCTGCCCGGAAGGCGCGCTTTCGGAGTTTGCCAGTGAACGGGGCGCGGGGAGGGCGATTCCTGGCTGGATGAAGTGGTCGGGTTGGCCGGTCCTGTCGTTCATTTCCACCACAGTGTACGGTCAGCTTACGAGCATTTATCAGTATCCCAAGCCGGCCGCACTTCTGCTCGGCGGCTCGACATTCGCAGCAATCGCCGTTGGCGCTCGATATGGCAAGGCCAAGAGAGTGTGGTGCCGGTTCCTGTGTCCTGTCAGCGGCATATTCGGCATCGTGTCGAAGATAGCGCCCCTCCATTTCAGGGTGGATCCCGCGAGCTGGCGCCACGCGCCAGGCGGCCGACCCGACGCCGTGAACTGTGCGCCCCTGGTCCCCATCAAGACCATGCAGGGCGCTGCCGCCTGTCACATGTGCGGCCGTTGTTCCGGACATAGGGGCGCGATCCGGCTGGCGTGGCGAAAGCCGGCGATCGACATCGTGCGAGGATCCGGCCGGATGGCGACCGGATGGGAGACTGCGATGTTGCTCCCGGTCATGCTTGGTCTCGTCCCGGCAGCGCTCACCTGGTCGGGCAGCGACTGGTTTCTGGCCATACGCCAGTGGCTGGTGGAAGCCTGCCTCGACGCACAGCTGATGTGGCCGCTTTCGTTACGGCTGCCATGGTGGCTGTTGACCGACTACCCTGCAGCCAGCGATATCATGACGGTCGTCGACGCCGTGTCCCTGCTTGCGCTTCTCGCATTGTCAGCTGCCTTGGCGACCCTCGCTTTTGGGTTCCCTCTGGCAGCGAGCGCCTGGATCCTTCGCAATCGCGTCCGCCCGATGCATCACCTCGCACAATCCCTTATTCCCCTTGCTTCCGCTTCGTTGTTCACGGGCCTTCTGTCGCTGACGATATCGCAGCTGCGGATGGACGGGATCATGTTGCCCATCGCCGACGATCTAAGAAGCGCGCTGGTTCTGGCGGCCGCCGTCTGGTCTGTCGCACTTTGCTATCAGATCACTGGTCTGTACGACCGGTGTTTCGGCCGGCGGCTCCTGGCGACGTGCCTCTTGGCGCTTCCGACGTTGACCTTTGCAGTCGGCTGGGCGGCGTTCAGCTAGCGACGCTCCAGGGTTGCTGGCCTGTTGACAAGGACACCTCTTGTGGGAAGAGGGCATCATTCAGCCGTCGGCGACGCAAACCAATCAGATGCGGTGACCATCGATTGCGACCGATCAAAGCTCTCCATCGCAAAACACTATCGAGATGAAAAACCGCTGGTGCGGAAGGATTTCTGAGTGCCCGGAAGGTTTGGAAAAATCGCCGGCCGCGCACAAGGCATCAGCCTGTCTCAGGAACGCTGCAGACGACCGAAGACCAGCCGGCAAAGCTTGTCCGTGTCGACCTTGCCGGTGCGCGCATCAAGGTCGGGCTTGTGTTCGGCTCCGGCTGCACGGGGAGCTCTGCGCTTCTTGATCTCTACGACGAACGGCTTCTGCTGGGGTCTCATGGTTCTTTTCATTTCTTTTCCGTTGAACCCGCTTGAGCGAGCAATTGATTCAGTGCCTGCACGAAGCCTAGCGAAGCAGGCAAGAGCGCACTTTGACCTCCATCAAAGTTATCAGGAAACGGAAGGCGAATATCGACGCACGCGCCCCTGGCGAAGACATCCCGCATGCCGCAGCGCTTCAAAGGTGTAAGGGGGAGCTACCTGGAATTGGCGGGTTCAAGGAGGTCAGCGAGCGTATGTCTGGCCAGATGACCTTTATAGGCGAGGGCAGCTCCTTGCTCTATCGTCCGCCATCCTTGGAGAGTGTCCAGCGCATCCGACCTGGCCTCGCAGGAAACGAGCGCTGCGGCAACCTCCGCAAGGCAGATCGTCTCTGGCGACCGCGCAAGGAAAAGGCCTCCTCTCTTGCCGCGCCGGCTCGCCAAAAAACCGCGACGAACCAGAAGGTTCGCTGCCTTCGCAAGGTGTGGGTGTGACGCCCCGAAAGCCTCGGCGGTCTCGGCGATCGTAACCCGGAAGGGATGGCGCCCAGCGGCCAAAAGAAGCAGCCGTATGCCGTTGTCCAACATCACGGCCATGGCGGTCTACTCGCGTTCGCCGTCGGCCAGTTTCAGAAGGCGCTGCGGATCGGTGACGGTGAGTTTCTGCCGCCCGCCCTCGACGATACCCTTTGATTCCCACGCGCTGAGGATGCGTGAGACCGTGTGAAGGGTCGTTCCAGTCATCTCCGCGATATCCTGCCGCGATATCGGGAAGTCGATCCGGATGCCAACACCGTCGGCCTTTCCCGCCTGCTTGGACAGGCGGAGCACGGCGTGCGCGACGCGCTTTTCAACTTCCTCCGTCGACATCTCGCGAATTCTGACGTGGGCCTCTTCAAGCCGCTGGCCGATGGTCTGCATCGCAGTCATCGCCAGGCGTGGGTTCTGTTCGACGAAGCGTCCCCACATGTCCGTCGGCCATCCGAGGATCAAGCTCTCGGCCGCGGCACGGGCCGTGCCTGGGTAGTCGGTCCTGCGAAACGCCATGGCGAAACCGAACAAGTCGCCGGGGTGTACCATCCGGACAATGATCTGCTGGCCGTCCTGCGTCACCTGCGTCACCTTGAGCCGCCCATGCAGCAGCAGGAAGAACGACTTCGCCTGTGCCCCTTGCTCGAAAACGGTATCTCCTTGGGCGATGCGACGCGGCACAGCGTGCTCGAGCATCGTGTCGAGGTCGGTGTCCGTCATCCGCTCGAAGAGCGGCAGGGACTTCACTACTGTGCGATCAACCTTCATTTTCGTTCTGCTCCGTCTGGGCGCTGATATGGGGGCCAAGAGCGTCCGTTGCGGCCCTGCGGGCGAACGCCACCACGCTCTGGAAAAACGTGGGACGGCGGACGAGCCGGAAACCGAGATTGTCGGGCGGCGCTCCGACTGCGCAGCCCCCGCCCTTGGGATTTCGAACGAAGCTGCTCATCGGCGACCTGTGCTTACCAGAAGCTATTATAATGCCGCAGCCGGCTGGATCCAGTGTCTCCGTCTCTGCTGTCTTGTCTAGATCGACGCGCCTGTTGCACGTGGAGGTCCATTCCCAGATATTGCCCGCGAAGTCGACAAGGCCGGTCGTGCTGATGCCGAACGAACCTCTCGGCTGCGGCTTGGGGTTGGTCGACGCCGCGCGGCGGGCCTCGCGCTCGTAATCGGCAAGCCAACGTGTCGCCGGGTTCGTGTCGTCGGCGTCGATGCCGAGCGCATCGTCAGGAAAGCGGTCGGCTGCGGCGTATGCAAGTTCAAAGTCGCTCGGCAGGCGCCAGTTCTCGCCTGTCTGCTGCGATAGCCATGCCGCGTACTGCACTGCATCGTCGTAGCTCACCCCTGTGACCGGCAGGTCAGGCCCGGCCTGGCCTTCATATTCGGCCGGTGCACACGCGCCGTCCAGCACGCAGCGCTGATATTCTGCGCGGCTCGTCTGAAACTTCATGACGTCGAGCGGGAGGCGGACCTTCGCGTCGTGCTTTGGCGCGTCGACGGCAAGCCCCTTGCGAAAGTATTCGGTCGCCTCGCGATACTCGAAAGAATGAGGCTGTATGGTGACCACTTCCGGAGCGGTAACTCCACCGTCGTGTTGACTGGACGAAGCAAAACCCGCCTTCACGGCAACCGCTCCGGAGAGCGCGGCCAGAAGAGCGAGTGGAATAGCGATCGAAATGCCTGAAACCGATCCAGTCTCAGCGTGCCTGTTCATGGTCTTTTCGCGAGTAGCGCCTCCTTATAAAAAACGGTGCGCGGACCACCCCCGTCCGCGCACCTCCCCCGCCAATGGTCAACTTGCTTGCGGGCTCTTGACCGACGTCATGAGATCGTCGTTCCAGTCCCCCGTGACCTTGAAGTGGGCCGCCGCACCAAGCTCGAACGCCTCGATCAGGTTGTGGTTCACGTAGGCGTAGATGCCAGGCTGAGCGAAGGTGTAAATCGCAGCGCCTGCGGTACCGCCCGGAATGAACCAGGTCTCCTGGTCGATGTCGGGCACGTTGGCGAACTTGCCGGTCGCCCAGACGTATTCGCCATGGCCACCGATGAGATGCGGACGCGTGTCACGGTTGGCCTGCGAATGAATGATCAGGACCGTTTCGCCGACCTTGGCGGTCATCGCGTTGTCGCCAGTCAGTGCACCGACCGCGCCGTTGAAGACGATATGGGTCGGCGTAAGGGTCTTCATCACCGCAACGGTGTCCTCGTAGGCCTCGCCGGGGCTTTCGTATTTCTTGAATTTCCCGGTTTCATCCCGAGGGATGTAGAAGTCCTGTTCGCCAACATAATAGACCTTGTCATAGACGAGCGGCTTTCCGTGACCGTCTGTCAGGCCTTCACGCGGCAGCACCATGATTGCCCCGTTCATCCCCGATGTCACGTGCCAAGGCACCATTCCGGGAGGAGCGCAGTGGTAGACGAAGACGCCTGCCTTCGTGGCTTTGAAGCGCAGGACGGTGCTTTCACCGGGGTTCACGACGGTCAGAGCGCCACCCCCAAGGCCGCCGGTCGCGGCGTGGAAGTCGATGTTATGCTGCATCGTGTTGGTTTCGGGATTGACGAGCGTCAGCTCGACATAGTCATCCTGGTGGACAACCATCAGCGGGCCGGGGACCGAGCCGTTGAACGTCATGGCGTTCACTTCCGTGCCGTCCTTGTCCAGCACCATCTTCTTTTCTTCGATGGTAAGCGTGAATTCCTTGATCTTTGGGCCACCCTTGGCCTTCTGATCGTGAGCGTGCACAAACGGCGGCTTTACGAGTTCGACCTTTTCACGAGCCAGCTTCGACAGGTCGACCTTCTTGGCACCCTTGAGTTCCGCGGGGGCGGCATGATCGTCGGCATGGGCAGCGGTGCTCGCGACGATGATGGGTGTAAGCGCCCCTGCGACAGCGGCGCCGGTCAGCATGGTGCGCCGGGTCATTTGCATAGTATTTGTCATTTCCCAACTCCTGTGGTCGAAGAGCGAGCGAACCCCGCCCTGTCGACAAGGAGAGTAGAGAAAAGGCGGTCAAACTCTTTGACTTGGCGCAAATTTGCTATTTGTGGCAGCGCAAAGTTGTACTGTCCCTATTTGCGTAATATCAACGACCTGCGCTCCAAAACTTGGCATTGCTTGGCCGTCAATTTGGAGACTACGATCATGCAGAAGACCATGGACGCCGAGACGCGCGTCCCCCGCGGCATGTCGCGGACCGGCCTTGTCCTCTTCTCGTATGGCTTCCGGCCATTCTTTCTAGCATCTGCGCTTTGGGGCATTGTCAGCATGGGCCTCTGGACCGCCTACCTGACGCTTGGTGTTCCGGTCGCTGAAGACTATGGGACACTATATTGGCACGCCCACGAGATGCTGTTCGGCTTCGCGCCCGCAATACTAGCGGGATTTCTGCTCACGGCAATACCGAACTGGACGGGCAGACTTCCGATAGCCGGGCGACCGCTGGCCTTCCTGTTCTCGATCTGGTGCGCTGGCCGCCTCGCGATGTTGGCGAGCGGTCTTACAGGAGTTGTGGCAGCCGCTTTTGTCGACGCCCTCTTCTTGCCCGCAATGCTTGTCCTGTGCACGCGAGAAGTAGTCGCAGGCAAGAAATGGAAGGACCTGAAGGTTGTCGCCGGGCTTTTCATCCTGTCCGTCGCCAACGTCTGCTTCCAGGTGAAGGCAATCAACGGGGTAAACCCCGAGCTGCCTATTCGTCTCGGGCTGAGCGCCTACGTGCTGTTGGTGACAATCGTCGGCGGCCGAATCCTTCCCAGTTTTACCCGCAACTGGCTGAACCAGTTCGGGCGAACCGACTTTCCCGTACCGTACAATCGGTATGACGCGGCAACGATCATCGTGGGCGCAGTCGCGCTCGGATCCTGGGCGGTCTGGCCAGACGCGATCGCGACCGGCATCGTCGCCGCTGTCGCGACGGTGATGAACGTCATTCGCCTGTACCGTTGGCGCGGCTGGACCACTTGGGCGGAGCCGATCGTGTTCGTTCTACATGCCGCCTTTGCCTTCGTGCCATTGGGATTTGCCGCCGTCGCTCTTGGTGCCACAGGCCTACCCCAGATCGCAGTACTGCATGTCTTCGCCATCGGCGCCATTTCGCTGATGATGCTGGCCGTCATGACGCGTGCCACTCGCGGCCATACCGGACGCAAGCTCAAATCGAGCAGGATGACGAACGCATCCTATGTCGTTCTTGCCTTCGTGGCTCTTCTGCGACCGCTTGCAGAAATCGCGCCATCGTTCACTGCACAGATATTGATGACTTCGGCGATCGGATGGATGGCTGCGTTGGCAATGTTTGCATTCGAGCATGCCCCGATGCTCTGCACTGGCCGCAAGCCGTTGACCGTCAGGGGAAAATGAGTGTCGGACAGCGTTCCGCGCCGAGCGTTTCGGCGCGGTCGTCCGATAGCCGAAAGGGGAAGTGGCAAGACGCGCGATGACGGTCCTGTGGCGCTCACGAGGTCGGGGCCATCAGCAGCGAACGCTCCAGAGAGACGGGCGGGAACAAGCGACAGGGTGGGGCAACCGCTTCGTACCCGATTACGAGCCCTGCGGTCCCTTTGCGACAAATCTTGTCTCTTCGCTCAAAATGCTGCCGTTTGAGCCCACGATTGCAATCCAGATGCGGTTGCCGAAACGGACCGAAAGGCGCGTCCTGCCGGCGTCGTCACCAATACCGGCCTCGACTGTGCCACGGACAAGGCCTCGCTTCATGTAGCCCCGAAGCGTCTCTGCCGACAGGCCAAACCGGCCTGCCAGATAGGAAGCATCTACGGCGAGGTTATCAAGGTCGATGTTCACAGTTTGATGCCTTTCTATCCTTGGCCGTCGTCAGGCTGGCTGCTCGAATGAAAACAGCGCGGCCATGTCTGGCGACCATGGAGGATCGTAGACGAGATCGACAACGACATCGATCACGCCGTCGACCTCGGCGGCACGGTTCTTTACCGCCTCGACGATGAAGCCCGATACCGGACAGAAGCGCGTGGTCGTGGTCATCTTGATCCTTACGATGCCTGTGGGGTCGGTATCTATCTCGTAGATGAGACCCAGGTCCACGATGCTGGTTCCGACCTCCGGGTCCTTGATTCCCCGGAGCACGTCGAGGATCATCTTCGGAGAGAGATCAGCCATCCGAACCTGCCGGCGTCGCTCTGATCATGATCCTGTAAACCTTTCCGCTGTCGTCGAAGTTCCCGATCCACTCATGGCCGCGGTCCTTCAGCTCATTGAAGAGAAAAACCGGTTCACGGTTCAGCAGGGCGAAAAGGACTTCGCCGCTTTCCATCGTCTCGAGCCGCGCGAGGATACGCTCCATCGGTTCGGGAGGCGGAAGGTCGGTTAGATCGAGGTTCCAAACCGGATCGGGCCAGATGGCTTCCGTCGCCGGGGCCGCCGGCTCAGGTTCGACAGCTTGGTCGCCGGGGACGAAATCGATCTCCCAGTCATCCTCCGAAAGCTTTCGAGCGACGTGCGAGTAGCCCCGCTGCTCGAGCTGACGGATCAGGGGAACCGGCTGGAATATCACATGGAGCCTAAGTCCCTCGCCAGGATCAAGGCTGGAGACGGTATCCATGATCAATTGGAACGGCATCCCGCCGTCCCGCAGGATCTGACGTACGTCGAGTTCACGAAGCTGAACCATTGGCGTTACCCCTTTGATTAACGGCGAAAAGAAGCGCCGGCTTTTTGAATGGTGCTGTCTTCATCGAAGCATCTATATTTGCGAGTGAGCGAGCAAGGACAAGCTCGATGATGAGGGCAGCGGTCGAGAAGGTCTGGAAGATGACGGCAACACGGAAAAGGCCGTCGAAAGCCAAAGATATTGCAAACGACGCGACGACAACCGCGCCGTAGAAGAGCCAAAGCCAGATCGCGGCCCGGCCTCCCGATACGAGATCGGAGAGACGCGGTGTCTGCCGGCGTCCGAGGAGGGGGCCGAAGACCTCGATCCACGTCAGGAAGGGAACGATCTTGAGCAATTGGGCAAGACCCAGGCCCGTCAGCCAGCCGAAGACGAACAGGTAGACCGCGGCTGCGAGAAAATGGCTCCCCACGTTGTATGCGAGGCCTGTGGCCAGCATCGACATTGACAGTCCGAGTAGCGTGAAGGCCGGCAGTGATCCGGACATGTTCACCTCCAGAGGCCCGCGGCGGCGTCCTTTGTAGGCCGATATCAACTCCAGTACATATATGGCGATCGCTACAGCGAACACTGTTGCTGCCGCTGCCAGCAACCATTGGGAAACGGTCGGCCACGTCAGTGAAATCGCAGTCGCCACCGCCAGCACGACCATACTCACGCCAGCCATGTTGGCGATAAGTTGCGCCCGCTTCATGTCGTCGGACAACAGGAACATCGGGAGCAATTTATAGCTTACGCCGATGGCCGCCAGCGTCATCCACCCCCCGAGGCCGAAGCTTGCGTGGAAGGGAATCCCGTGGAGCAGAAGGACGATGAAAACCGGTGCCTGGGAGACACCCGAAACGGTGACAGCAAAGAGCGAGCCGAGGGCGGCTGTTGCCGCGAGGCAACCGATTGCGATCAGGACGAGGGGCGATGCCGGATGGCTTTTGCGACCGCGCCACAGCACCAGCAGCAACGCAGCTCCCACCCAGGAAAGCGAAGGCGCCAGAGTGGCGACCGCAGCGAGCATCACCCCGCCCGCGAGTTCGGATCCACGGTCGATCAGATGGAAGCCCAGCAGCAGAAGAGCAAGCCCGGCGACGATGCCGCCGAGGCCAAGGACGTCGTACCGTCCTTTGGGAAGGCTCAACCCCGTAAGAACCGGTGCGAACTGGAGCAGCGCGCCAATCATCAAGAGGGCAAGCCATCCAATCGTTACAGAGTGCACGACGATGAGGGCGCGAGGATCGCTGACGTCGACGGATGGCGCCCAGCTTCCTGTTGAAAGCAGAACCTCCGCAAACAGCAGAAAGAGGAGCGCTGCGCCGAAGTAGCACATGGTCCATCGCGACAGACTGGCGCCCATTGGCATCATCGTGCTTCTCCGGTGCTAGTGGCTGCCGCAGCAGCAGTCGCAGCCGGCGTCGAGACGGGTGATCTCCACACGCCAGACCTCCGGCCCCTGCTCCAGGTATTCCCAGGAAAACTTTCCAGGAAGTGCCGTTTCCAACTGGTATTGAAGCGGCCGGGGTTCGTGATCACTGGTGATATGCAAAACCTTTCCAGGCGTCAGCGTATGCAGCGTGCCGAAGATTTGGGGATGACGCTCAAATGGCGGCAGTACACGCACGTCGATATGCGTGATTTCGCTTTGCGTGGAGGGCGCGTCAGTCATGTGATTGTTCCTTCAGCCGCTGGCATGATGATCGACGGGACCGCGGCGCATCCGTTGTCAGTTGGCAACGATAGGCTTGCGCGGATTGGGGCACTTTGACAGCGAACAAACATCGAGGAGGTTTGACCCGTGCGAATTCGTTTTCATTGACATATGACAAGGAAATGCAGGCGGCGGGCAGACATAAGAGCGCGATGATCCTCAAGAAAGGAGATCGACATGTCGGAAGCTCTGGTCGCCAAATACGGCGACGCCCGACTCCCGCGCTACACAAGCTATCCAACCGCACCGGCATTCGCTGCGACAGTTGGACCTGACGAATACGCGCAAGGGCTTCAAGCCATATCCGCCTCGGACCCTGTCTCGATCTATCTGCACGTGCCCTTTTGCCGCTCGATGTGCTGGTACTGTGGATGCCACACGACCATCACCCGGCAGGACGCACCGATCCTGGAATATCTCGACGTCATGAGCCAGGAGATCGAACTGGTGTCGTTTGCGGCCGGAAACAATGTGCCGGTCAAGAACGTCCACTTCGGAGGTGGAACACCCACGATCATGAAGCCCCACGAGTTCGCGGCGCTCATGATGAAACTCAGGAGCGCCTTTCAGTTCGAGCACGACGCCAGCGTGGCAGTCGAAATCGACCCGCGCACACTCGCGCCAGAAATGATCGCGGCGATGGGAGAGAACGGCGTTGATCGTGCCAGCCTCGGCGTGCAGAGTTTCGATCCCGTCGTTCAGAAGGCCATCAACCGCATCCAGACCTTTGGTCAGACCCAGGCAGCCGTCGCAGGGTTGCGCTCCTTCGGGGTGACGAGCATCAATTTCGACCTGATCTATGGCCTGCCACATCAAACTGTCCAATCGTGCGTGGATACGGTCAGACAGGCAGTCGAATTGAGCCCCGAGCGCTTCGCTGTTTTTGGATATGCTCATGTCCCGGCCTTCAAGAAGCATCAACGGCTTATAGATGAAGCCGCGTTGCCGGATGCCGCGCAGCGAAACGAGCAGGCCGAGGCGGTGGCGGAGGAACTCGTCAACTGTGGCTATGTCCGCATTGGCCTGGATCACTTTGCGCTGCCAGGTGACGAGCTCGCAGTTGCCTCCAGCGCCGGCACCCTCCACAGGAACTTCCAAGGTTACACCACGGATGACTGTGCCACCCTGATCGGCCTTGGCGCCTCCGCGATAGGAAGGCTGCCGTCCGGTTACTACCAAAATCACGTGGCGCTGGGCCGCTATGCTGAACGGGTCGCATCCGGTGTTTTGCCCACAGCGAAAGGCTATATGCTAACCGGGGAAGACAAGCTTCGTGCCAAAGTGATCGAGCGCCTGATGTGTGACTTCGAGGTGGATCTGCCGAAGCTGGCCGAGGAATCAGGATACGAGAGCGGTTTTCTGCTCGACAGGAACGACCGGTTGCAGGCGCTTGTCTCGGACGGCGTAGTCACGATCGAGGAGGGCCGGGTGGTCGTTTCAAGGAGCTCCCGCTTTATGGTCAGGGCGGTTGCTGCCGCGTTCGACGCCTATTTCGGGTCCTTGGGACGATCTCACAGCAAGGCAGCCTAAGCTGGTCGGCGCCCGCTTCTTCATGGCGTGTTGACCTTTCGCCTTCTCTGCTGGCCGGGACGGTTTCGGCCAGACGCAACTCGCCAGACCGTATCCGCCATTTCCGGCAATCTCTGGGGTCTCGCTCGTCGCCATTGGCAGGGTTGGCGGCCAGGCTCCCCTTGCGAGCACCGTCGCCGCGCTGCCAATCTCAATCCTGCCGCGCAGCATCTCGTGGATGGAAGTTCGCGGTGAGCCTGTTTCGGTGAAACTCGCCGCCAGAAGGCGGCATCGTTCGTCAAATGATCGGCGTGACATGGGGGATGGTCCGCGAGCTGGCAACATCATTGTTTCGATGCTCCTGTCCGGCGCCCCTTTTGCGGGCGACCAGTCGCAGAACCAAGGGCGCCTGGCTTGCGCGCGAGCGCCGCCGGAAATCTTCCCAGCCCCTCAGCCTCGACGTCGGCCCCCAATGCCAAAAGAACCGCCTGGATCGCCAGCACAGACGCCCGCACATAAGCCCCTGGCAGTGATCGTAGTCCCGCTATGCCGTCAGGTTTCGATAGATCACAGGAAGAGCGCTCGGAAGCTTCGCAATATTTGAGACCAGCGAGAAGCCCGACCGCCCGAAGATCGCGGGAAGGTAATCGCCAGCATTGCGGTCGACTGTGACCGCAAACACTGCCTGGCCGCGATTGCGGGCCTCCATCACCGCCCGTCGGGAGTCCTCGAGCGCGAACCGGCCTTCGTAATGATCCACGTCGTTCGGCTTTCCGTCGGTCAGAATCAGCAGCAGCTTCTTCCTTGCCCCCTGTAATTCGAGTTGCTTAGATACGTGTCGGATCGCCGCGCCCATGCGGGTGTAGTAGCCGGGCTTCAAGCTGGCGATGCGCCTGGCGGTCGTGGCGGAGAACTGTTCCTCGAAGCGCTTTACACTGTCCACCCGGATCCAGCTATGTCGGCGAGACGTGAACGTGTCGATCGCAAAGCTGTCGCCGCAGGCGTCGAGGCCACGAGCCAGCACGTTAAGCGCCTGCATCTCCACGTCGAGCACCCGCCGATTGTCGAGCCACGAATCCGTGGATAGCGAGACGTCGACCAAAATGGATGTGGCCAGCTCATGGGCCGCAGGACGCGACGATTCGTAGATGCGGTCATCGGGATAACCGGTGGCCAGAAGATCGATGCGCGAGCGCACCACCGCTTCAAGATCGATTTCGTTTCCGTCCAGCTGTGCTCGGCAGATCTCACGTCGTGGCCGAAGGATCTCGAACTGCTTACGTACCTTCCGGATCACGGACTGGTCGCCTGCAATCGGGGAAATCTCCGTGTCCTGAATTGTCCCGAGCACGACCCGGCAATGGTCTTCAGCGTACTGTTGTGTTCTGAAATTCCATTCCGGATAGAGCAACTCGCCTTCTATTCGCGAAGGATCAACGGCTTCGGGGGAGAGGTCGAGATCGAAGTGGAACTTTGACTTCGGCCGCTCCTTGGTTCCGCTGAGCGTGATGTCGTCGAGCTCGTCGGCAGCCGACGTTTCGTCGTCCTCCCTGTCGTCCGTCGGGCGGTCTACATTGACCATTTCCGCCATGGCGAGGATCTTCTCGAAGCGGTTGAGAATAAACGGGTCGCGCTTTCGGTCGGCGGCATCGTCCTTTCGCTTTGCCTCGTGAGAAACTCGCTTTCCATCGTCATCAGATGATGTGTCGTCGGATGGAAGGTCGTCTCGGTCGGTCGGTTGGCATTCCGCCCGCCCGGTGAAGTCGGGCCAGAGGGGAACGGGAAGCATCGGCAGGTATCCGGGAGGAGCCGCCGCAAGAGCGGGCCGGCACCCCGACGGGAGGACATGCTCCAAGGGGAAGGAGAGGGCACTCTTCACGAAATCTTCAACAAGCATCTCTGCCTGAGGGAGTTTCCCGCGAACGCGGCAGGAAAGGACCGCATGGCTGAGGCGGGCATATCGCTCCGCCATTCCGGGGAATTCCCTGACCAACCGCGCGCAATTGCTGCGCCCCGCCTCGATCCGGGCGATGTCGCCCAGCATCCTGTCGCTGGAGGCCTGCCCCGGCATCTGTGCGACAGCGATATATCCCGCGATCCAGAAGTAGAGGTCACGATTGAGCCTCTCGTCGTGGAAGAGGTCGATCGTGGCCGGTAGATGGATCGCGGAACTGTCCCAGGATGGATGATCGCTTCTTTCCTCGCCGAGACCGACAACCTGGCGAAGCCGCAGACGATGAGACGAGGTTTTCTGGCGCGCCTTCTGGATCTGAAGCGTGCGCCCGCCACCAAAGGCGCGGAAGCAGACCGCGAGCTGCGCCTTTAGGTCGGCAAGATGGACAGCGTGCTCCGGATGGCGCTTCCAGGAGCTGGTATCGCCTACGAGGCGATGCCAGGTGCGTCCAACGGTTTCTTCCAGCTCCAGAAACTCAAGCATCTCGCACCTAGCCTATCGTCGCCCTGGCAACTTCAATGAGCGCCGCCTTGACATCGGCCTCGTCGGTCAGTGGTTCAATAATTGCGGCCCTGACGGCTTCGACCATGGGAATTCCGGCCTCGACAAGCGTCGCGCAATAAATCAGGAGCCGGGTCGAAACGCCTTCCTCGAGATCCTGTCCCTTCAACGAGCGGAGCCGTCGGGCGAGATCGACGAGAGACGCGACCCTGGCTTCAGGAAGCCCGCTCTCGCGCGAGACGGTGGCGATTTCCTTGTCCCGCGGCAGAAAGTCGAATTCGATCGACACGAAACGTTGCCGCGTGCTGGGCTTCAGCGCCTTCATAAGGTTCTGGTAGCCGGGATTGTAGGAAACGACGACCATGAAGCCCGACTGTGCCTCGAGAAGCTCGCCGGTTCTTTCCAGGGGAAGGATCCGGCGATCGTCAGTGAGCGGATGGAGGACCACTGCCACGTCCTTGCGCGCCTCGACGATCTCATCGAGATAGCAGATGCCACCGTTGCGAACCGCCTTTGTGAGCGGGCCGTCGATCCATACGGTCTCGCCTCCCTTCAGGAGGTAGCGACCGGTCAGGTCTGCCGCGGTCAGGTCGTCGTGGCAGGATACGGTCGATACGGGCAGCCCCAGGCGGGCTGCCATGTGCTGTACGAACCTGGTCTTGCCACATCCTGTCGGGCCCTTCAGCAGGACCGGAAGTTGCCGCGTCCAGGCGCTTTCGAAAAGGGCGCATTCATTGCCTTGAGGCGCATAGTAGGGAATTTCGTCCTTTGGATGCAGCGGATGATTGAGGGCTATTGTCATGACTGATCTCCAGTGAGGGGGCCCGCCTTATTCGGCGGGCTGTACTGCTGCGTTGGGCATGCGTGCGCGTCCGGGGACAAGCACCGACCAGATGAACATCAGCGCGCTGATGAAGACGAAGACGCCGGAGCCGAGCCTGACCCAGTAGAAGAGGGCGAGCTGGTCCTGGACGTCCATGTAGGACTGACCGAGAACGCGCTGCAGATGAACCTGGATGACGCCCGCGAAGGTCAGCGCGAAAGTCATGACCGACATCGCCCCGCACATGATCCAGAAGCTGCTGATCGAGAGCCACTGGTTGTATGGCGCGCGTCCGCGGATCTGCGGGATGGCGTAGGCCATGGCGGCGAGATTCAGCATCACGTATGCACCGAAGAAGGCGAGGTGACCGTGAGCGGCGGTGACCTGCGTGCCGTGGGTGTAGTAGTTCACCGACGACAGCGTATGCAGGAAGCCCCAGACGCCGGCCCCGAAGAAGGCCATTACAGAACATCCGATCGACCAGAGGAGGGCCGCCTTGTTCTCATGCTTGCGTCCAGCCCTCCAGGTCATGACGAAGGTGAAGACGACCATGGTGAAGAACGGTGCGACTTCGAGGGTGGAGAACAGCGAGCCGATCCACTGCCAGTATCCAGGTGCGCCGATCCAGTAGTAGTGATGGCCGGTGCCGAGGATGCCTGAAAAGAGGGCCAGGCCGATGATGACATAGAGCCACTTCTCGACGACTTCGCGGTCGATACCGTTCAACTTGATCATGAGGAAGGCCAGAACCGAGGCCATGATCAGTTCCCACACGCCTTCGACCCACAGGTGAACGACGTACCACCAGTACATTTTGTCCAGAGCAAGGTTTACGGGGTTGTAGAAGGCGAACAGGAAGAAGATTGCAACGCCCCATAGACCGAACAGAAGGATGTTGGTGATGGTGGTCTTGCGCCCCTTGAGAGCCGTCATCGTGACGTTGAACAGGAACATCAGGGCGACAATGACGATACCGACCTTGATGGCAAAGGGCTGCTCCAGGAATTCCCGGCCTTCGTGAATATGGAAGAGGTATCCGACGACCGCCACTGCGGCGGCCACGAGGAAGATCCAGAACTGCGCCTTTGCGAGTTTCGGACTGTAAAGCTCCGTCTCGCACTCCTCGGGAAGGAGGAAGTATGTGGTGCCCATGAAGCCCATGAGCAGCCATACGATCAGTGCGTTCGTATGTACCATTCGAACGATGTTGAAAGGCAGCATGACGGAGAGAGTGTTGGGCAACACGTAGATTGTGCCCGCGATCACGCCGAACAGGAGCTGTGCCATGAAGAGGCCGAGCGCTCCGTAGAAGTAGAGCATCGCAACACTCTGAGTTTTGTACTTCATCTTAAAAACCTCTCCTGTCAGCCGGCTTGGTTCGGTGGCCAGTTTTGGGTGTTCGTCTTGCTGACCCATTCGAGGAAATCGGCAAGGTCGTTGACCTCCTGGTCAGTCAAATTGAATTGTGGCATCTGCCTGCGCCCCTCGATGCCTGATGGCTGAGCGGCCATCCACGCATGAAGCGCCTCGCGGGCACTTGCCGGATCCTTGTCGCCGCCCCAGCGTATCCAGACGTTCGACAGTTCCGGCGCGAAGTAGGCGCCTTCACCGTCAAGCGTATGGCAGTTGATGCAGGAGTTCTTTTCCCAGATGTGTTTTCCGCGGGCGACGCCTTCTGTCAGGGTCGCCTCGTTGGTGGACACCGTTCGAATGTAATAGTGGCTGTGGGCCGTAAGGCCCACGAATATAGCGAAGAAGAAAGCGGACCCGCCGTAGAACACGTTTCGGGCCGCGGTTTTGGTCAGGCGTTCAGCCATCGATCATCCTTTCATGTCAGTGGCGGTGCCGCCGTGACGTCGGAAATCGAGCCAGGGGCTCGTTATTGGTGGATGGCCGAATTCCGCCGGGGGGTCTTTGTCAATTCGCAAGTAAGCGAAGGATTACGCATTGTTGGTGAGGTCTTTGCTCGGCGGCGGGCGTCATAGAAAGGCAGCCGGATGTCGACAGACCAACGTTGCCGGGCTGGACACCGGGAAGACGTCGAAGCCCGCTCCGAAGGGCCGCTCCGTCGATAGCAAAATAGCGTCACGTCATTGCGAGGGGCACCTGCGCCGGCACCGACCCGATTACCTTGCCGCGCTCGACGGATTGCTTTGTCTGCTCTGGACCAGTGCGATCTAGAAAAACGTGCCCGAAGCGAGGGTCTTCAGCAATGCCATGGAAAGGATGGTCATCGCCCATGCAATCAAGGCTGGGTAAATCGGCGAACGGCGACCGCGAAGTCCAAGGAAATCGGCAGCAACCAACCTGACTTTTGCGATCGCAACAACGACCACAAGCGCCATGAACGCCGGTCTTGATGCGACGCCCAGATAGGTCGATCCGATGGCAATGCATCCGGTGAGCGCGAAGAGATAGGCAAGCGCCTTGGTCGGACGTGCGGAAGTCCGGTTTTCGATTTTCATAGAAGGTAGACCAGCGGAAACATTACGAGCCACACAATGTCGATGACGTGCCACAGGGTCGTCATCAGGTGGACGTTCTCACGGGAAGGGAAGCGAGCTATCAGGGCGAGCACGCAAGAGCCGAAGAGCACATGCGCCAGGTGGAAGCCCGTTATCAGCACATAGAGCGTCGAGAACGCGTCGTTTGAAAGAAGGGACGCTCCCTCCCGACCGTACTCATGGACCTTCAGGGCAGTGAAGAGAAATCCTCCTGCCGCAGCTGCGAGCAACAATAACCGCCGCTCCAACAATTTCGTTTGCCGGGCGGCCATTGCGGCAAACCAACCGCTTGCAAGCAGGACGACCGTGTTTGCCATGGGTATGGTGGTGTCCAGCCTTGCCCTGCCTGCGAGGAAGTCCTCCGGACTAATCCAGGAGGCTATCACAAACGCAGCCAGGAGAGCCCCGAACGCGGCCAGTTCGCTCCAGGCAAGAATCCAAACAAGCAGGTCGCCAGTTCCAGGCTCCGCGAGATCGTCTGATGTCGTCGAGGTCATGCGCCCTCGATAGGCAATGGATCTGCTTTCTTCTTTGAGGAAACGCAAAAACCCCAGGGTCCTCGCATCAGCGGTCAATCCAGTCGGCAAGGTTTTGTTTACCAAGACATGAGACCTTGGTGCCGTCCTAGACGATATCCGGGACGGCAAAGGCTGGCATTTCGTATTCAGTAGCCAGCCTGTTCCCCCACTTCTTCTTGCTCCTTCCGTCGCTTCCGGGCCTGCTGTTGTCTCTTTGATCGATCTCAAAGACCTCTGTTCTCGACAAGTCTATGGTCCGCTTCAAAGGAGAACATAATGACCGACGCCCAGATCGGACTTTCCATAGCCACCCCTGTGATCGTCATTTTCGCAATCACGCTCTACCGCATGGGCGTCCTGCAGCGGACGGGCGTCGTGTCAGCCGTCCTTGCCGCCGTTGCGATCGCCGCAAGCCTCTTTCTGCAAAGGTAGATGGCGATCATGCAAATGCCGAACAAATTCGCCGAGCTCGAGGCCTGCTACGGGCAGCTTGTATCGTGGTGCGACCTTCTGGAAGCGATTGCCGATTTTCTTCCCTGCCACGTAGACGAGAGGCTGTGTGACACCGTGACGGGCGGCCTGATCCCGCTGCTCCAGGCAACCCACGGCCTGGAGGAACATGTTGTTTCTGCGTCACTGCATGCAATCATGCCGGACCATGATCGCGTGGAGGCCGAAAATAGAAGATCCACCGAACGCCTGTTCGACATGGATGCCGCGCAAGAGGTGGTCGACGTCCTGCTGGCTTTGAAGAACGGCGACTGCAGGCTGTCGTGGGATGCCATCGGATATCTCCTGCGATCGTTCTTCTGCTTGATGCGGCGACGCATCAAGGCCGAACGGGAAATCGTAGGGCAGATCCGGAAAGCACTTGCGCGACATGAGGGCATGACCGTTCTGGACGCACAGCTCGCGACTGAGATCGTCTAAGTGCGTCTGTTTGAACAGTAAGCTTCGGGGTGATTGTGATGTCGTCGCCGGCGACCTTTTAAAGGCGGAACCGACGCCACCCTCGAACAGCTCGGCAATGGGGCCGCCAATCTTCAACCGGGCCACGAATCAATCGCCTCATCTGTGATATCCGCCCAAAATCCTCCTTTCCAATTGTAGCGGCGCGCGACCAGACAACCGGGCCTGGCGGGTGCAGCGTGAACTTGAACCGGGTGACTACGCCGAGTTGCCGCCGCAGCAGAGCCGAACGATCGGTTGTTGTTTAGAGCAATAGAGCGACGTAGCCGCACCGCTTGCAGCGGGTTACAATAGCTGCACAATGTTCAAGAGATTTCTCATGGAACGGGAAGATCGCCCCGGAAAGGCTTGGCTTTCCCGGTTCGTTGCTGGGCGAGCGGAAGCAGAACGATGGTATTTCGGCCATCAAGCATCACCGACGCCAACGGCGAAGGATTGCCGCGCGGCCTTGGTGAATTACATGCCGAAGTTGACGCTCCACTACGACCGCGCGTGCGACCTCGTTGGCGACGATGACGTGGCGCATCGAATGCTCAGTCACTTCCGTCCTGCGCCAGAACGCCACGGCTGCAGTCAGGCCGTCTGGTTGGGAAGAGGAGGGCCAGCCCTCATCCGCAATTTCGATTACCCACCCGATATTGTTTCGGAACGATTTGAGATCACAGCGTGGTCGGGAATGCGGGTGATCTGCAAGGCGCAGCGGCCCTGGGGAGGCTGTGTCGATGGTATGAACGAGGACGGACTTGTCGCCAGTGTCACCCTTGGCGGCAGCCGTGCTCAAGGACTTGGCTTCTCGATCATTTTGATCATCCGCTACATCCTCGAAACTTGCCACGATGTAAGTCAGGCGGTGGCGACGCTCTGCCGAATACCAGTAGCGCTCCCACAAAACGTGACCGTCCTCGACCGTTCAGGGCACTACGCCACAGTGCTGCTCGCTCCCCACCAGCGGCCGATCGTTACAAGGTTGAAGGCCTGCACGAACCATCAGCGAACCGCCAGGCCCTCATCGTCATCATTGGCGCGCCAGCATCTGATTCAGCAGGCGATCGATGATCCAACCATGACACTCTCGCGACTGACCGATCTATTTCTTTTACCGCCGTTGTATTCCAGGAACGGTTCCTTTCCGACGCTTTACACTGCCGTCTACCGCCCCGTGGAAGGGAGAGTGGACTATATCTGGCCCGGCAAGCGCTGGTCCCAAGGTTTCGAGGATTTCGAAGAAGACGAGTATATGCACAGCTATGGCTAGCCACTCACTCCTTCCACAGCGATAGTTCTGCCACCGAACAATCAGCAGCAGTCGCCACCTCTCTCGGCGGATATATCGTGTCTATCTTCGCGCATATCGACAGCAAATGGCTGGCGTGTTGGCGAGGAGACTGACCGAGTGGGCTTCGCAACTACGCGCTGCTCCGTCCATAAGCTTGCCAGCCCCCAGGATCTTGCCGCCGGCGGTCGAGGTGTCGTTCGCCTTCTTCCACTTCGTGTCGCAGGTCGCGGCGTTGCCGACGTGTGTTTTCGTGGCTCTCTCCCCGGGGACGGCTGGTCTTCTTGGGCGACGCCAATCGGTTGCTCTGCGAAGCCAAGCGTCTAAGGTTTCATCCTCAGCTAACACACACCGGGCGAAGCTAAAGGCGCGCAGGAAAGCCAGTCCCATGGCTATCGGCGCTACCATGCGGCCGGAAGGGGTAGCTGTGACCCACTGTCGTCGGCCAAACTATGGGGTGGGCGCCAAGAGGCCGTCCGCCTGGCGGTGCTCAGACTGATACTTGCGCAGAGCTGCCAAAGGCCCAACACGGCGCCGATCGGTTGAGTATCTTCGAATGTCGGCTGGGCGAGAATTTGGACTTCTGCCAGCTTCGGCTTGCTATCAAAGAGAGGCCCATTGAGGGCCTCTTTTCATCTTGATTGGCTTTATGACACAAGTATTTAGGTGCTACCGATGGTTGCCGTTATTGCCCGAGTTGCCGTGGCTCCCATTGCTGCCCGAGCTGCCGCCGCTTTGGTTGCCGCTTCCGCTGTTCGAACCCGTGCCATTGCCATTGCCTTCATTGCCGGTGCCGTTTCCGCCGCCGTTTCCGCCGCCATTCCCGCAGTTGCCGCCGCACTGATTTCCGCCAGTGTTCGAATTGCCGCTGTTGCCTGGGTTGTCGCCGCCCTGACTGCCGCTGCCCTGGTCGCCGTTGGTCTGGCTACCGCTGGTGCCGGAATTGTCGCCCGCGGAGTTGCCGCCACCCTGGCCGCTGCCTGCGGCGCTGTTGCCGCTCTGGTCGCCGGAGCCGCCGTTGCCACCTTGGTGGCCACGGTTGCC